>DASWNK010000093.1:0-9348 GCA_036399275.1 Bacteroidia bacterium
CCGGGAATAAGCTTTCTGCTCAACTGAACCGTACATAATTTTTTCCGTTCATAATGAAAACCGAGGGAAGCGAATTCCGCTTTGATAAAATTATAATCGAAACTTACATTGTGAGCAACAAACGTTTTGTTCTCTGTCAGCTCATGAATTCGTTTGGCTACCTGATGAAATTTCGGAGCGCCTTTTACCATTTGGTTGGTAATGCCGGTAATATCAGTATATAAAGGAGTAATATAGCATTCGGGATCAATGAGTGTAGAGAACTTCTCTGTTACCCTTGCTCCATCGTGGATCAACACACATATTTCAGTGATTCTTCCACTGGGATAAGCGAATTTTCCACCGCAGGTTTCTATATCTATAATTGCAAACATGCTTGCAAAGATAAACTTTAAGCGCAGATTGCAAGCCCTTTTACCGCAGAGAAAAAGGAGAAAGAGAAGAGGACTGCAGAGTAGCCCAACGAACTACGTTTTCTCTGTGCCTCTGTGGCCTCTGTGTTGAAAAATGCTTTCCTACTTCCCCATCTCCACTCTAAACGATTGCAGGAAACGAATCATGCTTTCGAGGTTCAGGTCCTGAGGCTTAAACTCACCAATATTAAGACTGCATACAAAGCTCCAAACCTCAATGATGTTTTCTGACTTAACCGTATAAGGCGAATAGGCTGTATTATCAGAATGAAACTGAAAAACATCCGTATTCTTTTTATCTTCCCTGTAAAGGCGTTTATATACTACACCATCTTCCTTGGTAAGAATAATATACGTTTGCCCGTCTTTTACCTCGCTTAATGATTCTACATATTTACCTACCACAAAAGTCCCGTCTCTCAGCGGCGGCATGGAATCCCCCTTAATGGAGAATGCACGGTGCTTCCCAACAATCTTAAACGGAAGGTTCATGATCGGCAGGTCTTCAATAAATTCGGGATCAGCATAACCATTTAAATAACCGGCTACGGCTTTTGCCGGAACTACTTCTACCAAATCCTGATTTTGCCTGTCGACAATCACCGGAAATAAGATCCTGTTTTTACCGATTTCCAATAAAGAATCAGGATCTGTTTTGGAAAGATCACCACGCACTAAAGCATCAATGGCAATGTGAAAATGATCCGCTATTTTGATCAAAAGATCATAGGGCGGCTCGGCTCTTCCTTCTTCATAGGAGCCTAATCTTGAGCGGGAAATATCCAATTCATCCGCTAACTGAGTCTGAGATAATTTTTTTAGTGCCCTCAGAACACTAATGTTTTTGGCTATTTTTGACATTGCTAATATATTTAGCACAATATTACTAAATATATTTGCACCTTGCAAGCGAATTTAAAAATAATTGTTTGTGCCTATCCGAATGAATATAGCGGAAGGAAATTAAAATTCAAGATGTTTCAAATCGGGGTGCCGTTTTCAATAGAAAAAAATAAACACGCCATGGTTATTTAAATAGTGAAGCCACCCCGATTCTGAAACGTTCTTTCTTACTTATTTTATATTAAAGACTTAATATACATCGTCGCGAGGAACGAAGCAATCTCTGAACATAACAATGAAAAGAGCTTGTTTCGTTTCCTTCACTATGATCTCCTTAAAGATATCAGTTAAGAAATTACTTATTTACGAAGAACTCCACGACTGAACCAATGAACGAATAGCATGAACCAGAACTCTCTCCATCCGCAAACGGAAGCCCGTGTATTATTTATTGACATGAATAGCTTTTTCGCAAGTTGCGAGCAGCAGGTTAATTATTGGCTGCGCGGCCGGCCGGTTGGTGTTTGCGTATATACCGGCAAATTCGGCTGCATCATTGCCCCTTCCATTGAAGCAAAAAAGAAAGGGATAAAAACCGGCATGCGCCTGAATGATGCGATGGTAATTTGTCCGGAGCTGATCCCTTTAGAAACCAATCCTGCCCGTTACCGCGATTTCCATGTAAAGATCATAAACGTATTAAAGAAATATTCAGAAGATGTAATCCCTAAAAGCATTGATGAAGCTGTCGTGAACCTGCACAACTATGAGCTGATCCATAAAGATATACATGAAGTGGCTAGGAAGATCAAACAAGATATCCGGGAAGAAGTAGGCGACTGGCTCAAATGCTCTATTGGTATTGCTCCCAACGCTTTCCTGGCAAAGCTGGCAAGTGACATTCAAAAACCCGATGGGCTTACAGTGATCACGCCTGAAAATATTGATCAGGTATTAAGCAAGCTACGATTAAAAGACTTGCCGGGCATTGCACATAACATGGCAGAGCGTTTACAAAGGGCCAACATCAATAATCCTGTAGAATTGCGGCATACATCGCCAGAACGGCTACGGATCATTTGCAAAGGCATGGTGGGTGAATACTGGCATAAACGATTAAATTTCAGCGAGGTGGATATGTACGACCGTGATGATTACAAGAGCATGCAGGCCATGCGGCATTTATCCATGGTGCAGCGCCAGGAGCTCAGCAGCGTTGAAAGCATTTTATTATCCCTTTGCCTCACCCTTGAAAGACGAATGGTTGAAGCCAATGTATTTTGCCAGGTCATCGGG
Source organism: Bacteroidia bacterium (assembly GCA_036399275.1). GTDB lineage: Bacteria > Bacteroidota > Bacteroidia > 2-12-FULL-35-15 > 2-12-FULL-35-15 > 2-12-FULL-35-15. The sequence goes on from DASWNK010000093.1 coordinate 2,553, forward strand.
TTCCATACGCGTTATGAAGACGGCTACAGTTATAGCGACAATATCACGATGAGCATACCGATGCAGGATGGCGGAGAATTATTAAAGGCATTAAAAAAACGCATGAAGCAATTTGAAGCCGCAAATAAATGTGAATCGGTTATTAACACCAATACCATTTCGCTGAGTGTGTATGTGGGAAGCTTTATAAATGAGAGCCTAGTGCAATATGGAATGTTCGAAGATCATAGCAAAAAAGATAAGCTTCGCAAAACGGTGTATGCTTTGAAAGATAAATTCGGATTAAATAAACTCGTACGCGGGGCCGAAATAGGCGATGACATTCTAATTAAAGATGTCATCGGCTTTGGTTCGGTAAAGGATCTGAATGTAAAGGATAAGAAAATATAATAATTCTCGCTTCTTTTCAGGAAGGAAGATATTCAAAAAATATGTATCGCTGCACTGTCGATTCTTCTTCCATTATCTAAAAATCTTCTATATTTACAGTAGAATTTACTGCACGATACATATATGAAGAAATTAAGATCTACTGTATTATTATTACTGGCATTCTGTATGAATGCATTTGCACAGTTCCCTGAAAGCACTTTCCAAAGCGCCACCAATATTTATTACTGGAAAAACAGGAAACCATTTGAAGGATACTGGCAACAAGATGTTCACTACAAGATCAACGCAACGTTGGATGACAAAACCGACATTATTGACGGCTCAGAGGAGTTGACTTATTATAACAACTCACCCGATGAGCTTTCGTTTGTTTACTTCCATTTATATAACAATGCCCAGACAAAAGGCTCTTACCTGGAAGATCTGTACAAGAACAATAATCTGAAAGTGAAATTCGGGAAATACCAGGAACAGGGTTTAGGGACAGTTGTTTCGGCAATTACTGTGAACGGTGTAAATCTTAAAATGGAGCTCGACAATACCGTTTTAAAAGTATACCTGGCAACGCCTCTAAAAGCGGGAGAAAACATCACTTTTAAATTGAATTTCAAAACCTATTTTGATACCGGCTCCATCCGTAACCGTATGAAAATGTTTAATGCATTTGGATACAAGCATTACGATGTGGTTCACTGGTATCCTCGCATTTCTGTGTATGACCGAAAATTTGGCTGGGATACCGAACAACACATGGACCATGAGTTTTACGGTGATTTTGGAACATTCGACGTGGCTTTTACCTTCCCAAATCATTATATTCTTGATGCTACTGGTGAGATGATCAACAAGGACGATGTGCTTCCTGCTGATCTGCGTGCGAAACTGGATATTAAAAATTTTAAAACAAAGCCATGGAATGAAAAGCCATCTGTGATCATTGAACCAAACGGCACGACAAAAACCTGGATGTTCCATGCAGAGAATGTACACGATTTTGCATTGACTGCCGATCCGACCTATCGCATCAGCGAAGCAGAATGGAGTGGAATAAAATGCATTGCGCTTGTTCAGGAGCCACATGCAATCGGATGGCTAAATGCTGCAGAATACACAGCAAAGATCATTCGTGTGAATTCGGAAGATATCGGAAGATATGCCTATTCAAAAATGGTGGTTGCCGATGCACAGGATGGAATGGAATATCCGATGCTGACGCTTTGCGGAGGCTTCGATCCTGATTACAGAGATTTATTTGTGCATGAGATCAGCCATAACTGGTTTTTTGGAATGGTAGGTTCCAATGAAACATACCGGCCAATGCTGGATGAAGGCTTTACTCAGTTTATCACTAACTGGACCTATGAGCGAATTGATGGAAAACAACGCATCGCATATGTACCGAAATCAAATTATGTAAAACGATTCACAGAGCCGGATTTTGTTCGCAACAGTGAAGTGTATAATGGTTATATGAACTCCGCCACCAAGGATGTGGAAACATTCATGAGCCTGCATGGTGATGGATACAACGGCGCAATCCGCCATGGAGGAGGCTACTCACAAGTGTATATGAAAACAGCAACAATGCTGTACAACCTGCAGTATACCTTAGGGGATTCTTTGTTCAAAGCATCCATGAGCCATTACTTTAATCAATGGAAGTTCGCACATCCTTATGTAGAAGATTTCAGAAATTCTGTTATCCAATATACCCATGTGGACCTTAACTGGTTCTTTGATGCATGGATGGAAACTTCCAAAACGATCGATTATGCTGTTAAATCTGTAAAAAAAGGTGATGGCGACGAATACAAGATCACATTCAAACGCAAAGGCATGCAAATGCCAATCGATTTTGCAGTAGTGGGTAAAAATGACAGTGTGTATTATTATCATATTCCTAACACCTGGTTTGTAAAGCAGACGAAGTCGAAAGTGCTTCCACGCTGGATCGGCTGGGACAATGTAAAGAAAACGTACACGGCGACCGTTGCTGCCCCTGGTGGCATTGCAAATGTGATCATCGACCCAAGCACTCGTCTTGCAGATGTAAACATGCTTGATAACAATCAGAAATTCCCGATCAAATATCGTTTCGATTCCAAGATATACAATCCATCCGACTGGACACGCTATGAATTATATGCGCGCCCTGACGTATGGTACAATGGCTATGATGGTTTGAAAGTAGGCTTGAATATGAATGGAAACTATATGAACTACCGGCATATTTTCGATGCCACGGTTTGGTTCAATACAGGTATCGGGCACAACTACCTTGATACAGCAACAGAGAAAAGAGCAAAAGATCTTTACGACAATGTCAGCTACAGGATCAGTTACAAAACAGCAACCGATCGTTTCATGAAAGGCTCTTCCATTTATCTTTCTGCAAAATCGTTGGATGGCCTGGATGCGTATGTAGTTGGATTCGACAGGAAAGACATCAAAGGAAAAAACAGAGTTTACATGTATTTTAAATCCATGTACCGTAAAGGGCTCAATGATCTTCCTTATTTGTTGCTTCCAAAAGAATGGATCCCCAACCAACTGAACAATACAATCAATATAGGCATTGATCATGCTTACAATTATGCTGCAGGAAATGGAAATATTAATCTTGGTCTTCGCTCTTCTGCGATTATGAGCGATTATGATTATCAAACCATTCATTTAACGGTGATCAACCGTACGAAACTGGGAAAATTCGTACTGAATACAAGAGCATTCGGACAATACGCGACGGGCCTGAATATGGCCAGTGAGTCTTCGTTGTTTCTGGCAGGAGCAAATCCTGAAGAAATGATGGAGAACAAATACACCCGCTCGCAAGGATTCTTTGATCCTGCCTGGGCGGAGATCGGTGCAACCACCAATATATTTCATCACGGAGGCGGACTAAATCTAAGAGGTTATTCCGGATACCTTGCCCCACAGGTACAAAGCGATGGCAGCATTGTTTATACCTACAAAGGAAATACAGGCGCTTCCGTAAATGCCGAGCTGGAGTTTAGCGGATTGGTAAAAATAAAAAGGCAAAACTGGCTGACCCGTACTTTTAAGCTTACAACCTATTTATTTGGCGATGCCGGAATAATCAACTACAGCAAGCCTGACGCTGATATTTTAAAAATGTCGGATCTTCGGGCAGATGCCGGTGTTGGTGCTACATTAACCATTAAGAAGTTTGGCGCTTTGCAAACCGTAAATCCGTTAACCATCCGTTTTGACATGCCTTTCTTTTTAAATAAGATTCCGGCAACCGATAAAGATTTTATACAGTACCGCTTTGTAGTAGGCATTAATCGAGCATTTTAATCAATAAAAAAACAAAACAGAATATGAAAAAAACATTATTAGTTGCATTTGCAGTTATCACCAGCCTTTCTGTGTTCTCTCAAACCAATGAAGAACTTTATGCTAAAGCATATAAATTAAAAACAGAATTTAAATACAAAGAAGCTTTCCCACTTTTTCAGACATTGGTAAAAGCCGATTCAAACAATGTGAACTACCTTCAATACGGAAGTTACTGCTATTCGAAATACGGTTATTACTATGCTCCTGAAGCAGAAAAAATGAAATATTATAAAACTGCCGAATATCTTGCGAAGAAAGCGATCAAAGTAAATGAAGCAAGCGCCGATGCACATTATGCATATGCAATGGCTTTGGGCCGCATCAATGAGAATGCAAGCTCCAAGCAAAAAATTGCCAATGCAAAATTGATTAAAGCTCAGGCAGACAGAGCGATTGCATTGAACCCAAAACTGGCTGGTGCACATCATATTCTTGGCCGTTGGCACCGCACCATTGCCAATTTCAGCGCAATTGAAAAAGCAATGATCAACTCTTTCTTCGGAGGTGTACCTCCGGGCGGATCGCATGAAGATGCGATTAAATCATTCATGACCGCTATTTCCCTTGAGCCAAAATACATGAACCATCAGTTTGAGCTGGCGCAAACTTATTATGACATGGGAAAATCGGTTGAAGCAAAATTATGGGCTAAGAAAGCATTAGAAATCACCCCGAGTAATGAAGATGATATAAAAGCAAAAAAGGATTGCGAAGCGTTGCTTAAAAAACTCTAAACTTTCCTTATTATTCGTTTAGAAGAGCGGTCGAAAGACCGCTCTTTTTATTTCTCCTTCAGGAAAGGAATGTATTTGTGGAATTCAGGAACGATCTTCAGAAGATACGTCAAGCCGCCATAAACCGTTGTTATGATCGCTGATTTATATATCATGGTAACAACAGCGTTACTGACAAAAGGAAGATAAAAAGCCGCTGCAAAAGAGATCGCAATCACTGCTAAAATTTTCAGACTGGAACGATCATAAGGCTGCATTTTAAATTGCAGCAGGATAATCAGGTACTTTGTAATATTGTAGATCACCGCCAAAACTCCGGTAGCTATTGCGGCGCCTATCATTCCATATACCGGAATCAACCAGATGTTGAGCAATAAGGCCAGCACCATCAGTATCATCAACAAAACGGTTCCATATATATATTTCGAAGAATTAAAAATAATGGATGTATTCACTCCCGTAGAAACATTTAAGAATGCTGCACAACAGGAAATGATGGTTACCATTGCTCCTGCGCTGTAGGCTTCCGGTAACAAACTAAGCAAATCATGAATATTGATAATGATTCCCACCAACAATAAACCACCCAACAGCATCAGGTATTTTACAGATTGATAATAAATCTTCCGGATACTTTCCATGTCTTTATTGGCAAAAGCCTGTGCAATTTTTGCATGTGAGATCCGCTCCAGCGAATTCAATGGAATTTCAATGATCAAGGAAATATACGCAGCAACAGCAAAAACTCCGACATAGGAAAGGTTCCAATATTTGCCGATCAAAACGGCATCCAGGTGTTTTAAGCTCAATGAGGAAACATTCGTCAGTGTCAGCAGTAATCCGTAACCGATCAGCTTATTCACGCCTACTGCTTTAAAATATTTTTTTTCTATAATAAGCGAAGGCTTGTCAACCACAAATATATAGGCACACATCCAGATCGCCTGCAGGAAATAGCTCAGCACAAACAGATAAATGAAGGCTGTAAGATCAATCCATTGATAATAGTAGAGCACAATGAGTAAAATGAATAAGATCCTTGAGAAGATCCCTTCCAGGAAAGTAATTATGGTCGTTTTAAAAAGAGAAGATGAATAAGCATTCAAAGCCATATTGAAGCCCATGATGGTTGCTAAAGGCAGAAGAAGATCGAAATAATGAGTAAACAATGGCGACTGATCAATGTACTGTCCAATGATTGCATGCTTAAAAGAGTAAACTAATAAGCCACACACCCCAGTACCCAGCAAAGGGAACAATAACATAAAACCAAAATAGCCATGATGCTTCTTCTCTTCATTTCTGAAATACGGAAAAAAACGTGTAGTGACACTGCTTACTCCCAATGGTAAGATCGTTGCAAGCAAGCTGGCTGAAGCGATCAGAATCCGGGTTAAGCCCAACTCCTCAGGCTTTAAGAGATTAGGCTGAATGAACATCAAGCTAATGAACCCAATGGCGACACCAATATAGGTGATGATGGTATTCCGGATTCCCTGTTGTTTGATCGAGCTCAATGTTGGATGATTAGTTTCCCGTAGCTGCCAAAGGTAAGCCAGAAACAAATGGTTTTAAAACTTTTAATTAACTTTGTAGGCTAAACGTTCGCTCTTGCAGAGAAATTGTATCTCTTCGAGGTTTAAAAGGGCTGGTTCATCATTTGTATGCAGACTAAAAAATTAACCATCATTAACCGGCACTATCCACCCAATGTAAATATTACGGGAGAGAATGCATGGGACCTGGCGAATTATTTAATCGGAAAGCATCACATTGATGTTGCCATTGTTCATATCGATCGAAGCTATGAAGGCGGCGGAAACAAAAGGGCGCCGGTGGGAACCATTTATTCCGTAAAAACCATTTACGAAGGCAACAACAAGATCTTACGTTACTTCAGCAGTATTCTGGATGGCTATAATTTAGTTCGCAAAGCAGCGAAACTGAATCATGGGCCGGTGATAGTAATGACGAGCCCTCCGCTCCTTCCGATGTGGGCTTCAAAGATATTTGGCAAAAAAAATAAAGAATGGATCTTATGGAGCATGGATCTGTTCCCGGAAGGCTTTGCGGCAACCGGTGAGATCAGTGCCGGCAATTTTCTATATAAATATGCGCTAAAGGAAACATATAAAAACGCTCCCGCAAAGATCATCGCACTGGGGCCGCAACAGAAGAAGGCCTTAGACAAAAAATACAATAAAGAGATCGAGCATGTGATCCTGCCTTGTGGTGTGTTTTTAGATCAGGGTAAAACCGACACAATACCGGAGTGGAAGATTTATCCTGATAAAATATACCTGGGCTAT
>DASWNK010000094.1:0-14742 GCA_036399275.1 Bacteroidia bacterium
GAATTTGAGCAACCTGACAAGATTATTCCGGAAGTACGACGATCCTGCATAAGTGATTCCGCGGAGTTTTTTTGCAATAGAATACCTCCGTCAGATCATAAAAACCCTCTAATGGCTCTTTTTGCTCCCAATATTCTCAATGCCGCATTTTGTTCACCCGTTCCGGAAAAGGGGGACACGACAAAAAACCTCCGTCAAGGGAGTTCGCGGAGGTTATTTATGATTTTGAGATCTACTCCAAATGATTCTGCGAAGGATTTAGATGACAAAAAACCTTCGTGAAACGTCATCACGAAGGTTTTTCATTTGCTATTATTAACTTTTCCTTACCGGTACGACTGATCACCTGACGCGGTAAACCCTTTTATGAGTATGGGCCCTTGTTTTAGTAACAGTGTATTCTCTTCCTTGATCTTTTCGCCACCCTTATCCAGATCAATAATGCCGTAAGTGGTCTGAAGATCGAAGCTTAAGCTGCTCATCTCATTGGCCAATGCCATTTTTACATTTCCGTAATTGCTTTTTACTGTGAGGCTTTCTTTCAGGTTAACATTTTTTCCGTTAATGTCGCCTGATACAGCTGTTATTTTCAGGTTACCGGTATAGTTTTCCAGATTAACATTTCCATAAGAGGTTGAGAGCTCAGTATTCCCCTTCATCTCTGTAATCGTTACATCGCCCGAAACACAATTTGATTTTATGTCGCCCGTAATGTCTTTAAAGATCTGGTTTCCATAGGAGCCTTCCGCTGTTATATTTCCCAGCATTTTATTCAGAGTGATTTCACCGGAGCTGGAATGTATGCCAAGACTCCCCTTAATGTTATTCAGGATCAGGTTGCCATAGCTGGTCGTTACTTTCAGGTCGGTGCTCATGTTCTCCACTTTTACATCACCCGAACCGCTTTTTATCTGGCAGATCTTTCCCTGCAAACCATCAACAAAAATGTTTCCGTAGGAATTATCAATGATCAGATCAGTTGCAGCCGGCACTCCGAAATTGAGAATGGCTTCTGTATTTATTGCGCCAGCCACAACTGTGCTTTTCGTTAAGCAAACAATGGAGATCCTGAGCAGGGAATCTTTCCGTTCATAATTGATCTGGTAGTTTGGTTTGCCGATAACGAGCCCGCGGGTTTCAGTAATGATGTCTGTTTTAAACGACACCTGATCGCCGATCCTGGATTTTACATCGATATCAAAAGAAGAACCGATTATTTCCAGTCGCTTTACTCCGGAGAATAATGTATCCACTTTTAATGAAGTACTCTCCTTCGTCTCTTTTGTTTCCTCTTGAGCATTCATTGCTACAACTGGTAAACTACCTGGGTTTTCTTCCGGAGCTGCAGGAACAACAGGCACTGCACTTAAAGGCACAGGAGGACTCGGAGGAGTAGGAGGTACAGGATCCGTAAGGCTCGCCGATCTTGGAGGGCAGAGAAGGGTAGGAGCTGCTACCGGTGGTTTTGGAGGAGCCATAGGCAGAGGGATGTTCTGTAATTCTTTTTGATTCGGTAATGCAGCTGCAATTTGTACCGCTGGTTTTTCTTCCACCGTGGCAGCCACTTGTTCTGTAGCCATTGCCGATAGACTTGTTTCAGCGGTTACGCGTTGGGAAGGATTGCTTTTTTCGGAAGTGCTGCTCAATTTAAAATAGACAACAGCTGCTACAACGGATGCGCCAAACGCAAAATATTTTAACCAGGAAATGCTTCCCTTGATCACTGCAGGCGCTTGTAGCCCGGTATCTATCTTGTTCCATAAATGGTCGGATGGTATCATAGTATTCATGTTTTCACGGTTTTCTTTTATGAATAATTCGAGTTTAGTGTCCATGTTTTGTTTCTTTTAATAGTTCAATTAATTTTTTCTTCGCCCTGTTGTACTGGGATTTAGATGTGCCTTCGGTGATGTTGAGCGTGGAAGCAATTTCCCTATGACTGTAGTCCTCAAATAAATAAAGCGTTAGCACCACCCGGTATCCATCCGGCAAAAGCTGGATGCATTTTTTTACTTGGCCAACATCATAAACGATCTCTTCCTCCTCTTCTTCATTGGGTTCAATATAATCGGTGTTATCAAGAGAAATAAAATTGTGCTTTTCTTTTCTCACCAGGTCGATAGAGGAATTGATCACTACCCGTTTTAACCAACCGGCAAAGGCCGCCTCCTGCTCAAATTTTTCGATGTTCTGAAAAACTTTCAAAAAAGATTCCTGCAGAACGTCTTCCGCCTTTTCCAGGTTATTCACTATCCGAATGCTGATGTTAAGCATGGCCTTTGCGTACAAATGATACAATTCCTTGTAGGCTTTATTGTCGCCCTTTTTACAGCGGGCGAGAAGAGCAGTGCGAATGGTTGATTCTGTTTTGGAATTCATAGGATGATTGTTCTGTACTAAAAACGTCGGAAAAGAAAAAGGTTGCACGGTGGCAACAAAATCAATTTCGCTTGTTCTGGCCTAAAAAAAATCCCTCAGCTATGGAGGGATTCTTTCTTGTTCTTTTTTTTGATTATTCTATCACCAGCTTTCCATAGCCGATGGGCTTCGCGTTCTCCGTTAACTGATAAATGTAAATGCCATCGGAAAGTTCTCCCCTGTCGAACGTCAGCTCATTGCTTTGTATGGAAGAGATCGTTTTTACAATCCTGCCCGTTACATCCATGATTTTCAGCTCAGCATTTTGTAATTTCAAACCGGAAGCAATTTTAACAGTAGCTGTAGCTGTCATCGGATTCGGATAGATAAAAAGGTTTTGTTTACTTAGTTCGATATCCGAAACACCTACCGAAGCCAACACCGTAAAAACAACCATGTCGTTATCATCAGCAACAATTCCCGGTGAGCATGGGGAACCGCCAAAACCGCTGCTGAGTGTGAAATCAAATGTGTAAGTACCTGGCGCCAGAGGGCCCAGATTGAACGTATCTACAGTGTTACAGATAACAGCCAGTGCGCCTAAACAATGCAAGGCGGAAGCAGTGATAGCTGAGCCTGTTACATTATGTGCCTGGTTATCCACAGCGCAACCGCCTGAGCTAAATTGCAAATTAACGTAAACTTTAACAGGATCTGTAGGGCTTGGTGCCGCCGGGTCGATTGTAAAGCTCATTATCTGGCCTTGTGCGAAGATGGTTCCGGTAAATAAGACGCTTAGAATAAAGAAGTATAATTTTTTCATATTTTTTGATTTTTATAGTTTAATTCAAACTTACAAAAAGATTGCCATGCTATTTTAATTTTGTCTCGCTGTATTCATCCACTTCTCCACCTTCTTGATAAAGTCGGCTACCTGTTGTGCGGGCCATAAAGGCAATTGTTTTCCATCGCTGATCTGACAATAAAGTGTCATTTGAAATAATGCGCGAAGCGTACTGAAATAGGGGAGAAGCTTCAGTTCGGCAGCTGTCAGTTTACGTTTGGTTTGATACCCTTGTAAAAAGGCATCAACGACCTCTTTCGGCTTGTTCTTATGATCATACCAAATGAATACACCAATATCGTACACGAGGTAAGCACTTCCGAAAAAATCAAAATCGAAAAAAGTGAAAACATTTTCTTTGCTTAGGTGGAAATTCTCTGCCTGTAAATCACCATGACAGATTCCTTTGGCAAGATCTTCTTTGTTAATGATGCGGAATGTTTCCAAGAACTCTTCCTGCAATGTTTCCAGATAAGCATATGCTTCCGGATGAGCTTTCAAAATCGTTTGTAAGGTATGCAGTGTAGTGTCGAACTGGTATTCAATGGAATAATTTTGCGCGGTGTCCAGCTCTTTACCTTCAGTAAGCATATGAATCTTTGCCGTTTCTATTCCCAGTAAACAGGCCTGCTCTGCGCTTAATTTCCGCACCTGCTCTCCGGCTGCATAGGTAAACAATACTGCATAACGAATGCCTTCGGGCGCTGTGATATGCTGAATGAATTGTTGGCGGCTATCTGCAATGGCGGCTGATACAGAAATGGAATTACTCTTTAAGTAGGCAAGCAATTCGATCTCTCCTTTAATACTTTCTTCCGTTCTCCACCGATGTTTGTATACCCGCAGAATATAACGCGTCCCTTCCGACTCAATCAGGTAGGTGTCATTAAAACCTCTTTTCAGGAACAGGATAGTGCTGTGTTTTGGAATGGAATAGGTCTCGATGAGCATTTGCAATAATGCCTGCGTGGATAAAGAAGAATATTCTACCGGAAAGATCATGCGCAAATGTAGGGGTTTTTGTCTGCCCGAAAATGTAAAATAGTTTTCCTTCTTCTTCGTTTTTGGTTTAATTTTATACCATGAAAACGATCAAAAAATCAGTCCGCTATCTTTTGAGATTCCTTGCAGGCTTAATCATTTTTGTGCTGACGTATATCTTCTTTTCCTGGTTAATGCCTTTTGTGAAATTCAGTGAAGCGGCAGAAACACCTGAAAAAGGAGTGGCGATCTATATCCAGTCTAATGGCGTGCATACCGATTTTACATTGCCGGTGCGGTACGGAAATTTAAACTGGAGCCGCATGCTTCCATATTCCGATTTTGAAATTGCCGATTCTACTTTTAATTATATTTCGCTGGGTTGGGGCGATAAAGGTTTTTTTCTGGATACGCCCACTTGGGCCGATCTGAAATTCTCAACTGCTTTTAATGCGGCATTCGGACTGGGAAGCACTGCCATGCATGTGGCATATAAACGCTATCAGCCTAAGGAAGGAGAACGTTGTAAAAAACTCATTCTCTCGGAAGAACAATACCGCCGGCTCATCCTCTATATTCTTTCTTCTTTTAAAATGGAAAGCAAAAAGCCCATGCTGATCAATCATTCAGGTTATACTAGCTACGATAAATTCTATGAAGCAAATGGCTCTTACAGTATGTTTAAAACTTGCAATGTGTGGACCGGAAGTGGCTTGCAATCCATTAAAGTGAAGATCGGCATCTGGACTCCTTTCCAAGGCGGGATCATTGAACACCTGAATGAAGAATAAGCAAACATATAGTTCCGCTCCTCATCGAAAATTTTATAATAGGTCAGGATTTCGACCCTGCACCTGGCCGTTTAGGCAACATATTTATCGGCTTTAACTATTTTAATTTTCAGGTTTCCATTAAAATAATAATTTGTACGGTATATGCTTACGTTCGCTGTGTCTCTCCAGCTTGTTTTTGCTTTGCAGAGAAACTATTATTGAAGAAGGGATGCGTCATGGAAATAAATTATAAAGAGCTTTTTGAAAAGTCGCCGGGCTTGTACCTGATACTTCAGCCTGATTTTTCTATTGTTGCTGTAACAGATGCTTATTTAAAAGCAACCAAAACCAAGAGGGAAGATATTCTGGGAAGAGGGATTTTTGATGTCTTTCCTGATAATCCGCAGGACCTTACATCGAACGGAGTCAGTAATTTGCGCGCATCGCTCACAAGAGTATTGGATACGGGAATTATTGATGTTATGGCAATTCAGAAATACGATATCAGAAAACCCGAATCGGAGGGCGGCGGTTTTGAAGAGCGCTTCTGGAGTCCCCTCAATTCTCCGGTGCTTGATGAAAACAATCAGGTAAAAATGATCATTATTCGTGTGGAAGATGTTACCAACCTGATCAAAGTAAAGCAGAAAGGCCTTGAACAGGAAGAGCAAAATACTGATCTCAGGCACCTGACAAATAAAATGGGCTTGGAGATTACGCAACAATTGAAAGAGATCAGTGAAGCAAACGTAGCATTGAAAGAAGCCAATAACTTACTGCAGGAGAAAACAAAAGAGCTGGAGCGCTCAAATGAAGAATTAGGTCGCTTTGCGGAAACGGCCTCTCACGATATTAAGGCGCCTTTCAGGGGAGTAGGATATAATTTGGAAATCATTAAACGCAGGCTTCAGGGTAAAATAGACGATCCTGAAATTGTTGCATGCTTCGAAAGCATAGCCTCTGCCCGCGAACGGATCGCGGCATTGTTGGATGACCTCTTAAATTTCGCGCATGTCAGCCAGGATAAGGAGTCCTTTGTTTCGGTAAATGTCGAAAAAGTAGTACGGGATGTTTTAAGAAACCTTGAATTCAAGATTAAAAAAAACAATGCGAAAATTATTATTTCAAATGATCTGCCCAATGTAAAAGGAGTCGATTCCCAGATCTTTCAATTGTTTCAAAACCTGATTGCTAATGCAATAAAATTTCATAAAAACGAGTGTCCTGAAATAATCATTTCGGTAAAAGCTAAAAAAGGGGTTGCTGCCTTTTCTATTAAAGATAATGGTATTGGCATCGATGAAAAGTATTTTGAAAAAATATTCATGGTTTTTGAGCGATTACACACACAGAGCGAGTATGCTGGAACAGGCCTCGGACTGGCAATCTGTAAACGGATTGTAATTCGGCATGGTGGAAAGATCTGGGTCAAGTCAGAAGTAGGGAAGGGGACAACGTTCTATTTTACGCTTCAGATAACCAATTAAATTGCAAGAGCTTAAATTGAATTTCCGGTTTTAGCAATTTTTTGGGAGTACTACCGACTTGTGAAATATTGTTAAGATGCATTCCAGCAGTTCAACAAAATCGTTAAAATCCGCAGGCTTTTCCAGAAATAAATTTACCCCTGTTTTATAGCTGGTGCTTACATCATTGGGAGAAGCTGTGGTGGACATAATAAATACCGGGACGGATTTTAACTGATCGGAAGATTTAATAAGTTTTAATGTTTCTCGTCCATCCATAATTGGCATATTCAGATCAAGAAAAATGCAATGAGGAAAATCCGCATCGCATTTTTTTAGAATCTCTATCGCTTTTTCACCCGAGGAGGCTTCTATAACAATTGATGGAATCCTGGTGGATTTTACCGCCTCAACAAAAAGCTGCCGGTCTGTAGTATCATCATCAATCAGTAATATTTTGACTGTTTCTTTTTTCATCTTCCCTTTATCTCTTCTTAATCAAAAAAATCATGCTAGCAGAATAATGCTATTGCAAAATAATCTTCCCTGTGGCCAGTAAATTATTATCTCCAATAAATTTATACACATACATGCCATTTCCTAAATATCCTCTGTTGATAATAGTTTCTGAGCTAAGCTGATCAAGACGCTTGACTTCGCGGCCGCTCATGTCGTACAGGTAGAAGGAAATGTTTCCGAATGCATTCAGGGAGGCCGGATCAAAAGCGATCGTCGCATTGTCGATCATCGGATTCGGATAAAACTTCACACTGTTTTTGAATTTATTCATCTCTTCAATGCCATTGGAATTAGGATCGAACTCCCACAAATCTTTTGTCGTAAGCGAATCATATCCGGTAGCAATATAACCAAGACTCCCAATGGCGAAACCAACAGCATTGGAACGTGCGGTGCCGGAAAATGCTTTCACTGCCGACCATACATTCGTTAATGAATTATATTTCCAGAAATCCTTTGTGTTCACTAAGCTGTTTGTGTACCCTGTTCCAACATACGCATCGGTGCCAATTACAAAACATGCGGCGCCATAACGGGCGTTTCCTCCAAAGCCGGCACTCGCGGTCCATATATTAGTAACCGCATCGTATTTATAAAAATCATCTTTGAATGCGCCATCATCTCCCGTTCCTACATAAGCTTTTGTTCCAATGGCAAAGGCTACAGGTAATCTCCTTGCGGTTCCCGGATAATTAGCTTTTGCTGCCCATGAATTGGTTGCGGGATCATACATCCACAGGTCATTTTTAAATCCTGTAGCCGTTTGTCCACAGGTAACATATCCTTTTCCGTTCAAGGTAAAAGCGGCAGCTGATCGTCTTGCAGTTCCCGCAAAATTTGCTTTCTGTGTCCAGATATCGGTTCCCGCATCGTACTCCCAAAGATCCAGGTTAAAAGGATTTGAACCTTGTCCGCAGGTGACATAAGCTTTTGTGCCGATCACAAAACAAGAAGCAGCATCTCTTGATAATCCGGATCCGGTTGCGCCGCCCATGCTGCTGATCTGTGTCCAGACACCAGTGCTTTGATTGTAAACGCTGAAATTTCTTTTGTACGTGGCACTGTCGTAACCGGTTCCTACAAAACCTCCTGTTCCTATAGAGAAGCCAACAGCTGCGGTTCTGGCCGATTGATTAAAATCCGCTTTTCTGAACCACCAGCCTTGTGCACTAACAGTGGATGAAAAAAGAATAGCGATAAAAAACACAGAGAAAAAAGAAGTGGTTTTTTTCATAGTCATTATTGTATGATTATTTTTTTAGTAGCAATGCGGTTTGCGGATGAACGAATGCAGATAAAATAGTTTCCCGCTGAACAATTATTTTTAGTGATGGTAAAGCTGGAGCTGTTTATCTTTTCTGAATACATTATTTTTCCCTGCACGTTTACGATATCGAAATACAAGTTCGGATCATTCTGAAAAATCGGATCAGCGATCTGTACAGTCGCCTGATCTGTTAAAGGGTTCGGATATACATTGGAAAACACATCATCTGTATGTTCATCTAATCCAAGAGGGATGGAAGGAAGGTACTCCCAAAAATCTCTTCGGGTGCCGGTAAGGCCTTTGCCTGTTCCTGCATATCCTTTTCCGCCAATGGCGAAAGAACCAGACGAACGTCTTGCCCCGCCCGGCAATATCGCTTTTGGATACCAGTAATCAATGTTGGGATCGTATTGCCATAGCTCATCTTTGTAACCTCCGTCGGTACCAAGTAAAGCATATCCGTTTCCTCCGAGCACAAACGAGCTGCAGGAGAACCGTCCGCTGCCGGGGAAATTACCCAGTATCGTCCAGCTATTTGTAATAGGATTATAGCGGTAGAAATCATTGGTTAAAATATTTTCATCGGTTCCGGTTCCTACATAAGCATAGTTGCCAATAACAAAAGCGAAGGCGCCATATCGCTCCCCACCGGGAAGGTCAGTTTTTTGCAGCCAGCTGTTTCCTACAGGATCATATTGCCACAGATCATTGGAATAATTGGAAGCGCCTTCTTTTCCACAGCTCAGGTAACCTTTGCCTGAAACAGCAAAGCCGCTGGCATAATAAATCCCCATGCCACTATTGCCCGGAAAGCTTGCTTTTGGCGTCCACATATTGGTGGCCGGATTGTATTCCCAGAAATCGGATAGCATAATGCCGGGCACAGCATCGGCATTGTCGATGCCTGTTCCTACATATGCTTTTGTTCCGATGGTAAAGCAGGCAGCATCTCTGCGGGCTGCTCCGGGCAGATCGGCTTTCTGTGTCCAGGAATTGGTCCCCGGGTCATATTCCCAAAGATCTTTCAACATCAGATTCAGGGTGTCTTGTCCAAGACCGATATATCCTCTGCTGGCAATAGAGAAGCTGATTCCGCGCTCTCTTTTCGAACCGCCGACAGAAGCTCTTTTGCTCCAGATGTTTTGTGCACTGATCTCAAAACACAGCAAAGAAAGAAGTGCAAGAAGAAGGTATGGTTTCTTTATCATAATGCAATGAATTTACCGCTTGTTCTTTCTGTATTGTTTTCAAATTCGAAAAAGTACATTCCTTTTTTCATTCCTTCTCTTTCGATCTTCACTTCATGCTGCTCAATATTTTTAATGAGCTTTACTGTTTTACCCGTAATGTCCATAATGCGCAAGGTAGCATTGCTTCCAAAAACCACTTCCTGTGAAATGGAGAAAGTAACCTCTTCTATAAATGGGTTAGGATAGGTTTTGATGATAGAGTTTGCATTCAATTCATTAACACCTGCCGGCCCTATGTAATTTCCATATTCCCACAGGTCGTTGTAATTTGTTCCGCTGGTGCCGAATACTCCATATCCCCGGGTGCCGATCGCAAAACAACTCATGTACCTTCGTGCAGAGCCGCTGAAATCGGTGATCTGGTTCCAGTAATTTGTTGCAGGATCATATTCCCAGAAATCCTGGTAATTGGTACCGCTCTGATAATCGCAGCCAGTGCCGATGTATCCTTTTCCATTGATGCTGAATCCGGCGGCCTCCATTCTTGGCAAACCGGGCATGCTTGCTTTGGCTGTCCAGATATTGGTTACCGGATCGTATTCATAAAAATCGCCGGTTGGTCCGCCATTATCACCTGTTCCAACATATCCTTTTGTTCCAATCGTAATGGCAACAGAAGAAATTTTCGGGGCTGCCGGAAGCGGTGCAACAGAAAGCCACGAATTGGTGGCAGGATTGTATTGCCAGAAATCATTGGTATATGAGCCTGTTCCGATGTATCCTTTTCCGCTCACTGCAAAAGCAACAGCGCCTCTTCTTCCTGATGAGGGCATTGGTGCCATGGCTGTCCAGGTGTTGGTGGCCGGACTATAACGGTAAAGGTCATTTTGCTCCACATACGCATTATCTCTTCCGGTGCCTACATATCCATAGTTTCCAATCGAAAAACCACAAGGATGCATGCGTGGCCCTGGAAGAAAGTTCGCTTTTTGTGTCCAGCTGTTGGTACCCGGATCATATTCCCACCAATCATTATACAATATATCAGTAATGGCATTGATATGCCCTAATCCGGCATAGCCTCTGTTTCCAATACTAATAGCAACACCTCTGTGTCTGCCGATTGCAGGAACACTGGCTCTCTGCGTCCAGCCGTAAAATAAATTTGGCGGTGGTGGTGGCGGTGGACAAGCAACGCAGGAAATGGTTCCCGACCAGCCCACATCACCAATGCTGAAATCGGAAGTAAAGGAAAGGGTAAGGCAGCCGGATGAACAGGTTACTGTTCCGGGATTAATAGAGCCGGTGAAAGGGCTGCCTGTTACTTGGGGTGAACTGGTACTCGGACCATCGTGTATCGCCAGAAAGTCATATCCGCTTTCAATTCCGAATGAACTGAAAGTAAGGCTCACACAATTGCTTGTACCTGAACAGATGGTCTGCACAAAATTACAATTGTCGGCATAATTGCCTGTTCCACCCGGATCAAGGTGTGTGCCCCCACAAGTAGTGATAGGAGTATTGCTCATGATGTATGTTTGACCATACATCGTAAAAGAGCAAAAGAACAATGATGAAAGGAGTAGCTTTTTTATCATGTTTTTTTATTTGGTAATACCTAAACTGTCAAGCTCTTCTAGCGTAATGGTTGGTAAACCACCAAAGAGTTTCATTTTTGAAAGGGCCAATGCCCCCGTTATTTTTGCTTTTTCTTCTGTGCTGAAGGATTGATTGCCTTGTATGCCAGGAATGATAGGTTGATGGATTGTTATGTGATCATCCGAGTAGATATCGTATCCCCATCCCAATGATTTTCCGGATGCGCTGTCTTTTACTTCAAAGGTTTTTACGGTCAGGTTTTGTGTATCGAACGCAGGCGCTTGAGTGCTTGTTTCGGCAAGTGCCGAGGATCCGGGATCCTGGTCAGCCTGTTTTTCTTTCTCCCTCGAATCACCGCAGGAAAAAAAAATGCAGCAAATCAATAAAAGTCCTGTAAAAGAAAAAGTGGAGCTCTTCAGTAACATTGTTTAGTAAATTTAAGATAAAGCTAAAGTAAAATATCAGTTAATCAAATTTTTGAAGGCTTTTTTGTACTGAGGATGAATCTGGTAAATATGCATGCCATTTTTTTATTTAACAGGTTGAAAATAAATAGGTCACAAACTTGACATTGACCTTAAAGTTTTATACTTTTACCTGACAAATTGATTTGCCTCTACATGAAATCAATAAGCGTAAAATACATTCTTCTTTCATCGATTGCTCTGATTACGGCTTCTGCTTTTTCGCAACAAACCAATCAGGCCATGGTGACTATTGTAGGAGATGTACCTGATGCTAACCAGGGAAATCTGGTTAATACGGGCAATGAAGCGCATGATTTTATTAATTCCAATCCTTATTCGGAAAACAACGAGCCCCAGATTCAGCAGCAGCTGACCAGTCAGAACATTGAACCAACCCTGGAAAATGGCTTTCATATTCGTTTCGAGCTCAATTCATCTAAAACGGAAGAACCTTTGCTCGCGTCAGGATTAACAGCTTCTGCCAGCTCTTCTTCAGGCGGTACCGCATCTGTTGGAAAAACTAAAAAGCATAGTCCCTCCTTGGCGGAACGCAGCTTCAATACCAAAAAGCGTTTGAAAAGCTGGTTGCCGGAACGTAAAAAGCGTTATCATCCTCATCTCTGCGGACGATTTTAAATTTCAAGTATCTTTTTCGTAAATTCTTGTTATAAGAGAAATCAATTCTCTTATGAAGAACATTCTTTTCCTTTCGATCTCCCTTTTATTAATCATTTGCTGTCAAACAGCCGATAGTGATCAAATCCAACGAAACAATAGTATTAAGTTGGATGCTACTCGTAAAATAGACAAAGAGCACAGCGGCCTTCCTCCCGGAACATTATGGATCAAAGATTCCATTTACATGGATCAGAGAGAAATCAGGAACCTGGATTATCTGGAATACACGAACTGGTTGAAAAGATACGACTCGGCAAATTATGCAAAGGCGTTGCCGGATTCAACCGTATGGCAGGATAAGCTATTTTACAACGAACCTTATGTACATTATTATTTTACGCATCCTGCTTATCGCGACTATCCACTGGTTGGTGTTTCCTATGAGCAGGCTGTTGCTTTCTGCGAATGGCGAACCACGAGGGTAAAGGATTTTATTCGTTTAAAGAAGCCAAACAATACTATTGAAGCAATATTCGGAGTAAAAGATTTTCATTACCGTCTGCCCACTAAAGAAGAATGGGAATATGCAGCGCATGCAGGCAATGATCTGCCTTATGGTTATCATTCTCTGCAAGCCCGAAACAATACTCCCAATTTTAATTTGAAAGAAGCAGCAGCGTTAGGATACGAAAACAACGATGTCACGATTCCAACATCTGCCAAAAGACCCAATGCATTCGGTATGTATAATATGATTGGAAACCTGGCAGAGATGATCTCTGAAAAAGGAGTATGCAAAGGCGGAAGTTGGAAGGATGCTATCAGCGATTGTGAAATAGGCGATTCTCTGTTATATGATAAGCCTTCTTCCTGGCTTGGTTTTAGGTGTGTATGCATTCTGACAAAATAGCTTTAGCTTTGCGGATCAAAATTCCAATGTCTTGTGAAACACTTTTTAGTTATACTACTTCTTATTTTGGTATCGGCTGTTTATTCTCAAAGCCAGGGCAAAAGCTTTCCGGATGGCCATGGCGGTACGATATTTCTTCCCCAGGGTGATATATCCTTTGCCGATGAAGTGGCTGGTTTTAAGCGTGGCGACCCCGATGCTGTGACTGAAGCCTGTGATTCTACTTTAGCTGTTGGAATGGCCGATTTTGCAGGAGTCGCTTCCAATTTCACTTCATTGGGTTGCAACGGATCCCTCATCCTTCGTTTTACCGACAATGCCCTTATCAATATTGCAGGTCCTGATTTGTATGTATTTGAGGTAGGGAAATACATTGAAACCACACAGTTGCTTGTATCCAAAGATGGATTCACATGGATCAATGTCGGCGAGATCAGCGGCGGTATTTCTTCGGTTGACATTGGCGATTCGGTGAAACAAGGAGAAGTGTTTCATTATGTACAGATGGTCGATCTTGGAACGGATTGCAAAGGGTCCTGGCCCGGCGCCGACATTGATGCGGTTGCAGCAATTGGCTCCGGAACGCAGATCAACCTGAAGAGTGGTGTACTGTTTCATTTTGATAAATCGCTATTGCTGCCGGCAGCAAAAAAAGAGTTGGATTCTATTGCTCTGCAAATCCTTGCTTATCAGCCTTCTAAGATCATTATTGAAGGACATACCGATAATATAGGAGCAGAATCATACAATCAGCAGCTTTCCGAAAAAAGAGCGGCAGCAGTAAAGAGCTACCTGCTTTCTAAACTATCTTCTTATAAAGCTAAAACCTTCTCATTCGGCTATGGCAGCTCTTTGCCAGTAGCGTCTAATGATTCCAAAGAAGGCCAGGACAAAAACCGCAGGGTAAGCATCATCCTGATTCCTTGATTAGCGGACTTCTTCAAAAGCCATTTTAAATCTATTCATCTGTTAAAAGTGATGGTTCGTTGCTTTTTTTTATCTTTGTGTCCCAATTATATAAAAAACACAAACACGTTCAGATGAAAAAAATTGCAAATCTTGCTTGTATCGCTTTATCACTACTTTCTGTTGGTTCTGTTTTTGCTCAGGATGAAAAACCGGCAGACCCGTTCCTGGCCGATCAGAAATTCAATAAAGGAAACTATGAAGCAGCCCTGGATGATTATCTTTCTTTGCTGGATGAAAGCAAAAGCGATAAATACAACTACAATATCGCGATCTGTTATTTGAACACCAATATCAATAAATCGAAAGCCATTGCTTATTTAGAAGTACTTACCCGCAAGCCGAAATATGATCCGAATGCGATGTATCTCTTAGGAAGGGCTTATCATTATTCTTATCGCTTTGATGATGCCTTGAAAGCCTACAATGCTTTCAAACAAACAGGAAGAGGGAATGCAGATAATTTGGGTGATGTGGACCGCCAGATTCAATATTGCATCAACGCAAAGGAATTAATGAAATTCCCGGTGGATGTAAAGTTCGAAAACCTGGGCGCTAATGTGAATTCTGCGTATGCTGATTATTACCCATTTGTTCCAAGTGATGAATCTTTTATCATTTTTAATACCCGCCGTCCTGATGCAGGAGCGGAAGTAACAAGAGAAGATGGTGTTTATTCAGCCGCCATTTACATTTCAAAAGTAACGGATGGAGCATTTGTAAAATCAAAGAACATTGGACCGCCGATTGCCAAAAAAGAAGGTGAACAAGAGATCATAGGTCT
>DASWNK010000095.1:0-18918 GCA_036399275.1 Bacteroidia bacterium
CCGCCATCATTTGAAAATGGTAGTACAAAGGTTTTTTATTTCCTGTCGGAGAATCAATATAACCGCAGTTGTCCTCAATGGAGCTTCCTCCTTCAATTACACTCCATAAGTTAATAAAATCAACACCTTTTTTTAAACCGATGCCATAGATCTCGGCAACGAACTGTCCTCCGAAAAAGCTATTCGCACCAACGCCATTCAGGTCATCTGTCGGGCTGTTGGTATAATTTACGTTCGTTTCTGTAACGGCTGTTTTCAGAGCAGCGCTGCCTGTTCGGTTGTGCGCACTGTTGCAGTTCGCTATGCGGGTGTTCAGGTAAGTTAGGTCATCCTGAAAAGAACCACTGGCTGTTAATTTAACAATAGCCTGGCTTCTGGTCGATAAACCATCCTGCATCGGATAGGTATGAAATGAAATGACGTCAACATAATATCTTCCTGCTGCATCCTTGCCAGTAATATCATCAGCTCCGCCGGGATTCGTTAAGCCATCAAGAATCGTTTTCTTAAAGCTGGCTGTTTCCGGTCCGACAATTAAAATACTAGGATCTACATTTTTCATTGCAGAAGCAAACGGCTTGATATAGGCTGCTACCTGGGCTGCTGTGGTATAGGAATACAATAAATTGGGTTCATTACCTATGATCCAATATTTCACGTTTCTTCCCTTTACAATATTTAAATAGTATACAATATCAGCTGCCTGAGCTGCTGTATAGCGATAGTCCCAGAAAGGCACCTGGATCAGCGGCTCCATTCCTTTTGCACGGATAGAATCAACAATTCTTAAATATTGAAACTTGGTTGGTATGTTCCTGTCAGGAGCAATGCCGCCATAGCGTATCATGGTTGCTTTACTGTCTTTTACTTTTTTCCAGTTCTTATGGATTTTTCCATTTTTGATGCAGGGAGGATCCTGACAGTTGCTTACATCGCCGATCGTATCGGACATCCAGGCGTTTACGCCGAAGTAATGATTTGAAATAGATTGAGCATTACTTGTTGGTGTGAAGGCCAGTAGCGTAAATGCTATAAGGTTCAGGTAAATTAGTTTTCTCATGGGATTAAGGTTTTTAGTTTTGGCTATTCGATCGCGGTTCCGGGCTACACTTTTTGCCTCTTTGGCTATAGTTGATGTATAACGAGATTGCTTTTGCAGAAGTTGCTATATTTTAACAGTTTCTTTTTCCAGCTATTCGCCGATTAATAGGAAGCCTGCAGCTATTTAAAACCGGGCTTTGTGGAAATATTTTGAAGAGTTTTTATTTTTAACATTTATTCTGAAATGAAAAAAACAGAAAAAATATTTTTTTTTCGGACGAAATCCGACGGCTGGTAGATAACCAGAAACGCCATTAACAGGGCGTGTTAATGGCGTTTTAAATAAAATTTATAATTAAAATCAGATTTTATTATTTGATTTTGCGGTAAGATTTGCGATACGATACAATAACCTTGCTCCAACATTTGCGTCCCATTCATCGCCGCCTGGTGCTACTTCATTGATGTCAAATGAGATGATGCGTTTTCCGGAATCAACAATTTTTTCAATCAGCATTAAAATTTGCTCAAACTCAAATCCGCCTGCAACAGGCGTTCCGGTGTTCGGACAAAGTTTCGGATCCAGTCCGTCAATATCAAAGCTGAGATACACATCGTTGGGTAAAGCGGCGATAATGTCGTTACAGATTGCAGACCATGAAGTGCCGTCTAGTTGCTTGTGTTTTATATCGCGATCGAAGTAAGTGACAATTCGGCCGTTTGAATTTTTAATAATATCAAATTCCGCCTGGCAATAATCACGTATGCCTACCTGAACCAGTTTTGAAACTTGTGGAATCTTTAATGCATTGAACATAATGGAAGCATGTGAGAATTCAAATCCTTCATACGCATCACGAAGATCTGCATGCGCGTCGATCTGCAAAATGGCAAAGGAATTATTTTTTTCAGCAAGCGCCTGCATTAAACCAAGGGGCGTTGAATGGTCGCCGCCAAGCAAGGCTACTATTTTATTTTGAGATAAGAATGTAAGTGATTTCATTTTTACCCAATTGTTCATCTTCACGCATTCTGCATTGATCAGCTGCCTGATTGCTTCCATGTCAGTATTCGATTCCGGATTTTCGCCTTCCTGCAAAAGCTCAATATAGTTTTCCGCTTTGCGTCTTAGACTTTCACTCTTACTGGAGATATCATCAGAGATCTCATCCATCGCTAATCCTATTTTCCATGCATCCGGAATTTCAGGATCAAAAAGATCAACCTGGTAAGAGGCATTGTAAATCACCTGCGGACCTAAGGCTGTACCGGCACTATAGGATACCGTTACTTCCCAGGGAACAGGCAGTATCACAACTTCCGCTTCTTCGGTTGTGAAAGGCAACCCATAAATATTGTTATTTGCATCGCCCAAACCGTTGGGGTCGAAATTATTTATTTTATCTTGCTTGCTCATACGTTTTTTTTAGCGGGACGAAAATACAAAAATAAAAAAGCCCCACGCGAATCGCGTGGGGCTTTTTTATTTCAGCTAGTTAACGACTACTTGTTAACTGTTTTAGCTAAATCAGCGCCAGCTTTGAACTTTGCAACTTTTTTAGCAGCAATTTTAATTGCTTTTCCAGTTTGTGGGTTACGACCAACTCTAGCAGCTCTTTTAGAGATAGAGAAAGATCCGAAACCAACTAGTGCAACTCTGTCACCTTTTTTAAGTGCTTTTGTTGTAGCGTTTACGAATGCATCTAATGCTCTTTGAGCATCTGCTTTTGTCAATTTCGCTTCTGAAGAGATAGCGTCAACTAATTCTGCTTTGTTCATTTGATTTAGTTTTTTAAGGGTTTAACAATTAATTACTAAAACAAAATTAGTACGATTCCCTGTCTGTGCAACATTTAGGGCTGAAAAAATGGAGTTTTGTTGATAAATCGTGTTTTTGTTAATAACTCAGTCTGTAAGGGCACATATAGTTATCTTTCAGGAAACTTGATTTTCGAATGGATATTTATTGCTATTGTGCAGGCTTATGGTGGCCTGGAGAGCAGAAGAAACGGTCGTATTAAAAATAAAATTAAGCTTCTTTTAAATGACTTTCCAATCGTTGTCAACCTGAAAGCCGCGTAAAAACTCGTCAACAGCCATTTTTTTCTTTCCTGCCAATTGTAGCTCTTTTATCATAATATAGCCATCCTTAACAATTATCTTTATATAAGTCTTTTTATCGGTGAGAAGGTGCGCTATAGTATAGGTATGGGAAACCAATTCCTTTTCTGTCCGGAAGATTTTCATCAAATACTCTTTTCCATCAGGAGCCATAAGCGCTGAAAAGGCAGCAGGGTAGGGGCTCAAGCCACGAATAAAATCATGTATACTTTTTGCATCTTTTGTCCAGTCAATTCGGCAATCGCCTTTAAAGATCTTGGGTGCATGCTTTTCTTTTTCGCCATTTGCAATTAATTCCGATTGATCAATTTGTGGATAATTGTTTTCTCCAATGGCCTTTACTGTCTTCAGCACAATCGCTGCACCGATGTGCATCAGCCTGTCATGAATCTCTCCAGCCGTTTCATTTTCTCCGATCGAGGTTTTTTCCCTGAATATGATCTTTCCGGTATCAATTTCATGCTGGAGAAAAAAAGTAGAAACGCCTGTTTCATGTTCCCCGTTGATCACAGCCCAGTTGATTGGTGCAGCACCACGGTACTGAGGAAGCAATGAACCATGCAGGTTGAACGTACCCAATCGAGGCATGTTCCATACAATTTCGGGTAGCATCCGAAATGCCACAACGATCTGTAGATCGGCTTTTAAAGCGCGCAAATCCTCCACAAATGTTGGATCTTTTAATTTTTCAGGCTGCAATAAATGCAGTCCCTTTTCTAAAGCATATTTTTTTACAGCCGACTCCTGCACTTGTTGACCGCGACCTGCAGGTTTATCAGGAACCGTGATTACGCCCACAATATTGTAATTGTTTTTTATTAAAATATCCAGGGATTCCACGGCAAATTCGGGCGTGCCCATAAAGATTATTCTCAGATTATTATTCATTCTTTACTTAATTATTATGTTCGGATAATGGACAATATGCTTATGTTTGTTTGATGATCGGTTGGTAAAACTAGAAATAATTTCAGAGCGAATAACGGTTGATGGATTATTCAAAAAAAATAAAAATCATTTTAGGGCCTTTGCTGGCGGCTGTGGTATACTTCGGTTTTGATCTGATGCCCGGCAATCCGATGGTCACCAGGATGGCTGCAGTCACTGTTTGGATGGCTGTTTGGTGGTTCACTGAAGTGGTTCATTTAGCAGTAACGGCATTGATTCCAATGGTGCTGCTTCCTGTTTTGGGAATTGCTGATTCCAAAACTACAGCTGTGCAATACATGGATCCTATCATCTTTCTTTTCATCGGAGGTTTTATTATCGCTTTCGCTATTGAACGTTGGAATCTGCACCAGCGGATCGCTTTAAGAATTTTAATGCTGGTAGGCACAAGTCCTTCAAGAATATTGTTCGGTATCATGCTAACATCTTACCTGATGTCGATGTGGATCTCAAATACTGCAACCGTTATGATGCTTATTTCAGCTGTGCTTGCGGTGATCGTTCAGATAGAAAAGCATTTTAAAGAAGAATACCATTCACACAGAATGGCCACTGCTTTATTGATTGGTTTGGCTTATTCTGCTACTATTGGTGGAATGGCTACCTTGGTTGGAACTCCTACCAATATGATTTTTTTAAGGGAATACGCACATAAGTTTCCAGATAATCATGATATGAATTTTCTGGCTTGGTTTAAGATCGGCTTCCCCATTTCGCTCGTTTTTTTATTGCTCGCTTTTTTTGTTTTAAAAAAGATGTTTATCAAAAAAGAAGCGGAGCTTCACATCGAACCTTCTTATTTTTCGGATGCGTACAAGCGCTTGGGGAAAATGAGCATTGACGAAAAAATGGTTTCGGCGGTATTTTGCATTACTGCTTTGTTGTGGTTTACCCGTGCGGATATTGATTTCGGATTGTTTACTTTAAAAGGCTGGAGCAATCTTTTTCCGAATAAAGATTTTTTGCAGGATAGTACAGTTGCTGTCTTTATGGCCGTATTGCTTTTTTTAATTCCTTCCGAAACTAAAAGAGGAAGAGCATTGATCACTTGGGAAGAAGCATCAAGGCTGCCGTTCGATATTATTCTGTTGTTTGGCGGCGGCTTCGCTTTGGCAAAAGGATTTGAATTGTCGGGATTAAGTAATTGGCTGGCTTCACAAATGCAATTCACTTCCCAAACTAATATTTATTTATTGATCTTCGGTTTGTGTATCCTGATAGCGATCATCAGCGAATTTGCATCCAATGTAGCTTGCATTCAGTTGATGTTGCCGATACTAATTGCGATGCAGCAAACCATGGATATTCACCCGCTGCTTTTGATGATCCCTGCAACCTTGGCCTCTTCACTTGGTTTTATGCTCCCGGTAGCAACTGCCCCAAATACTATTGTATTCGGGAGCAAGCGACTAAGAGTGAATGATATGCTGAAGGCTGGATTTATATTGGATATTATTGGCGTTTTGTTAATAACCCTGTCGATATACTTTATCAGTAAAATGTTCTGATTTGAATTTTAATGTTCTATTTTTATAGTAATAATTAATAATGTTTAATTAAAAAATCATCCGCCATGTTTCAAACTTTTTTACATCAAACCAATTACTTAGCGATCCTGGTATCTGCGATCGTTTATTTTGCAATCGGAGCGCTTTGGTATTCTCCATTATTATTTTCAAAGGCTTGGGTAAAGCATGTCGGGCGCACAGAAGAGCAGCTCAGAAGTGGAAGTAAGATAGTGTTCCTGTATACGCTTGTTGCAGAGATTGCAATCTGTTTTGTTACCGCATTCTTTATCTGGATCCTTGGAACTTCCCAGTGCGTATCAGCAATTAAGGTTGGTCTTTTTATCAGTTTAGGATATACAACTACTATTATTGCCATCAATAACTGGTACGGGCAAAGAAGTGCAAAATTAACATTGATCGATGCAGGATACCATGTTGTGGGAATTGTTTTCGCAGCGATTATATTAACCGTTTGGAAATAAATAATAAATTAAAAAACTAAAAATGAAAAAAATTACACTCTTTACTCTGGTGTTTTGTTATTCCGGCATTGCGTTAAAAGCACAGGATAAAGCTTTTGAAAAGGGCGATATTACTGCCACTTTAGGCATTGGCGTTGCAATTTATGGAACAAAAATACATTCAGAAGCAAGTTATGGTTCGATCAAAATTGTCGATGATACCACTGATGGCGCAGCATCAGTTATTTATCCGATAACAGCAGAATACGGGATTACAAATTGGCTGGGGATAGGTGCCCGTTTTGCTTACTCTAATTATTTTGAGGAAAGGGATTCCATTTCTAACATTAAACCGAAAGTTACTGCACTTGATTTTGATCTTGCATTAAATTTTCACCTGGTGAAAACCAAGCGTTTTGATATGCCAATCGGTTTATTGATCGGCTACTCAAGATTCAAAATCCTTTCCAATGAACCGAACAAATGGATGGCTGTTGATAATGGAATGCATTATGGTATTATGCTGAACCCCCGCATTTATTTTGGTGATCATGTAGGAATGTATTTCAATGTTGGTTATATGGGATATAAATACCCGAGCCTGGCATTTTCTGATAATACTGATAGCGATCTGAACGATAATAACAATTGGAAGTATTCTATTAAAGGAAATGGATTTAATATAGGACTTGGCCTGATTGGAAAGTTTTAAGCTTTTCCTCTTATATTATTAGGCATTGGAGCACCCAATGCTTTTTTTTGCTCAAGCGCAGAAAAATGGCATAATCTTTTGAAAATCAGGTAAAAATATATAAATTAGATGCGTTAAACCGTTTCACTTAATTCCATTTTTCATGAATTTGAAAAATTACCCTCTGATGTTATTGCTGATTGTTATTATGAATTGCTTTTCCAATAAAGCGATCAGTCAGGTGATGATCAACGAATTTTCCTGTTCCAATATGAGCCTTACCGATAATTATGGTGAAACGCCCGATTGGATAGAATTGTATAATGCCGGCGGTACTACTGTAACGCTTACCGGTTATTACATTAGCGATAAGATCAGTAATCCGACAAAGTGGGCCATCCCTGCAGGTATTACTATTCCGGCCAGCGGTTTTCTAAGGGTATGGGCCTCCGGAAAGAATACAGTGGTTGGAACAAACATCCATGCCGGAATCAAATTTACACAAACAAAACCTGAAGCAATTGTTTTTGCAGATCCTGCAGGAATCATTATCGATTCTATGACATTGAAGCCGACACAAGCAGGACATTCCAGAGGAAGAACAATCAATGGTGGTGCTGTATGGGGAGTGTTTACAACACCAACTTCAGGCACATCCAACACCGGCGCGAAGCTCGAATATGCAACTCGTCCGGTAATGAGCGTGGCTGCAGGCTTTTATGCCGCGTCACAAACAGTGACCATTACAGCAACTGGTGCCGGTTTAACAATTCGATATACAACTGATGGTTCTATTCCAACTTCATCTTCTACCTTATACTCAACTCCTGTGAGCATTGCAGCAACAACTGTTTTAAGGGCGCGAGCATTCAGTTCCAATCCATTGGTGCCGGAAAGTTTCGTAGAAAGCAATACTTATTTTATTAACAAGACACATACCATTCCTGTTGTTTCTGTTTTTGGTGAACAAACCGACGACCTGTTGAATGGAACGCAGCTTACCGCAGAAACCGGTATGGAATATTTTGATGCGGCTAAAGTGTTGGTTGCTGAAACCAACGGTGAAACCAATGAGCATGGTAACGATTCCTGGGCATACAACCAACGTGGGTTCGATTATGTTTCCAAAGATGAAATGGGCTATAACGATGCAGTAAATTATAAACTCTTTATCAATAAACCCCGCAAATCATATCAACGTCTGATCTTCAAAGCTGCAGCAAACGATAATTATCCTTTTGCTCCGGGAGCCGGCGCTCATATCCGTGATTCGTATGCGCATACCTTATCACAGCGTGCAGGCTTATATATGGACGAACGTACCTGGTCGCCTGCCATTCTATATTTGAACGGTCAGTATTGGGGTGTATATGATATAAGAGAAAAAGTTGACGACCTTGATTTTACCTCTTATTACTTTGATCAGGATGAACCCAATGTTCAGTTTTTACAGACATGGGGTGGCACCTGGAGCGCTTATGGAGGCGGACAGGCACAAACCGACTGGAACGCTCTGCGGAATTTCATTACCTCCAACAGTATGGCTGTTCAACCAAATTATGATTATGTGGATAGCTTATTCAATATTAAAAGCTTTGTAGATTATTTTGTATTTAACTCATGGCTGGCCACTGCTGATTGGCTGGATTGGAATACAGCCTGGTGGAGAGGACTCGATCCTGCAGGTGATAAAAAGAAATGGCGTTATACGCTTTGGGATATGGATGCTATTCTTGGTCATTATATTAATTATACGGGCATTCCTGATCCTTCACCAAATGCAGATCCTTGTAATGTGGAAGGCTTGCCGGATCCGGGTGGACAAGGTCACACGCAGATCTTAAATGCATTGATGGCAAACCCCGATTTTAAACAATATTACCAGGCACGTTACATTGATTTGATGAATACCAAGTTGAATTGTTCCTTTGCTGTTCCCTTATTGGATAGTATGATTGCAGTAATAGATCCGGAAATGACCGGGCAATGCACCAGGTGGGGCGGTTCTTATTCAACCTGGAAAGCGAATGCTGCCACATTTAAGACCGAAATTAATCAGCGCTGCGCTTCTCTTACGCAAGGATTGATCGATTGTTACTCACTTACCGGTCCTTACACAATTACTTATAATGTTTCCCCGGCCGGTGCAGGAAATATCAAGATCAATAGCATTACACCTGCCTCTTATATTTATTCGGGAAGCTACTTCGGTGGCATTGTCACAAAGCTAAGAGCGACTCCAAATGCACCATATGTATTTGATCATTGGGAAATGAATAACCATACACCAACTCCTAGTACTGTCAGTGATTCGGCCGAGGTTACATACACGCAAACAGAGGATGTTGTTGCTGTGTTCCGTCTGACTTCAGAGCCGCAGGGTGGAGAAGAGCTGGGTATTCCGAATGTGTTTTCTCCCAACGGGGATAATAACAATGACATTCTATTTGTTTTGGGCAGCATCGATAAATTAGATTTCCAGGTTTTTAATCGCTGGGGACAGCAAGTGTTTAAGACTACCGAGCGCTCTGTGGGTTGGGATGGAACATTCCTTGGACAACCTTGTAATCCGGGCGTATTCGCTTATAGAGTTTCGGGCATAATGCCTGACGGAACCCCGGTTCAGAAAAAAGGTAATATTACTTTGGTGCGATAATATGAATACAAGAAAAACAATCCTATCGATTGCATTTTTTGCAGGATCATTTTTTGCTCTTGCACAGGATGTCCATTTTTCTCAATTCAATGAAACGCCTCAACTATTAAACCCCGGCGCAACCGGAGTTTACAGCGGCTATGTGCGGGCCATTGTAAATTATAAGAACCAATGGATGGCAATGGGAAATGCTTTCAATACAGTGGCAGCTTCTGTGGATATGCCATTGTTCGATAAGAATGAAAAGAAAGCTCACTTAGGAGCCGGGATCAATTTTTTTAGCGATAAAGCAGGTGATTCCAAGTTCGGATTAACGCAAGCCAATTTATGTGTTGCCGCTATTTTGCCTGTAAGCAGGGAAAGTAAATTTGCTCTTGGACTCTCCTTTGGCGGAGCTCAACGCAAAGCCAACCTCGAAGGCTTAAATTGGGGAAACCAATATGACGGACAAGGATTTAATACAGCAATGGCTTCCAATGAAACAACACCTGTAAGTTCATTCTTTTATTTTGACCTCGGTGCCGGATTGTATTATCAATATTCAAATGGGAAAACCAAATTCGAGCGGAATGAAAAACGTAGATTCGATGTTGGCGCAGCTTATTTTCACATCAATCAGCCAGCACAGAAATTCCTGACGGTAACGGAGAAATTATATGGAAAACTGGTGGTGAATATTGCCGGACATTTTGATAAATCCGGAACGAAGATAGCCTTCCAGCCTTCCGCCATTTATGTGATGCAGGGTAAAGCAACTGAGATCACTGCCGGATGTGCTTTTCGCTATCGTATTAAAAATGACACCAAAATTACCGGATTGATGAGTGAATCTGCACTGGCTATTGGAATTCATTATCGTTTGGGTGATGCAATCATTCCTAGTGTTGCTTTCACAATGGGTGATTTCTCTTTCGGTGTTTCCTATGATATAAATATTTCATCCTATAGCAAAGTGTCGAAGTATAATGGAGGTGCTGAAATTTCCATCAAATACAATATTGTAAAAGGGGCATTGTTCAAACAAAAGAATATGATCTAATAAAAAAAGATTCCGGATTCGGAACCTTTCTTTATTACATCTTCTCCATCAATACTTTGTAGAGTTTCACCATACCATTAATGTCATTTTTATGCACCTTTTCATCCGGACTGTGAACAAAATCTTCCGGCGCACCAATGAAACACCAATCCCAGGGATTCTCACTCATCTGCAATTCTTTTGCATCGCTTCCACCTGTTCCTTCCACCTCTAACTGAAAAGGGATTTTGGATTTTTTAGCGATGGCAATAATTTTATCAAGATAACTTTTTCTCGGGATCAGGCTGTCGCGCAGTGAAATAACAACGCCTTTTCCATGAGGAACACCATCGGTCACCCACGTGATGTCCGAAATAAGCGCTTGTTTTACTTTGTATTTTTCATGAATAAATTTTTGAATGAAGGAAACCGCCCCGCCCCCATGTTCTTCATAGCAAGAGAAAACAATGATTCCATCTTTTAATGTCTCAGCAACCTGCAAAGCATTCCAGACACCTAAGCGGTTGTCCATATAGCAGCATTGCACGTATTCTTTTGTTTCTCGCCAGTTTGGTTTGAAAGTAAGTTCTGTTCCTCGATCCAGGTCGCGTTTGAACTTATAGGAAATACCACCTTCTTTATCAACGTGTAATTTACATTCTGCTTTGCCCAGGCTATCTTCTCCAACCAGTTCCATTCCATCAATTGTTCTCGGTCCGCCGATCTTTACCAATTGCTTTCCATAACGAACGGTAAAACCTATGCTGTCGATGTGCGCAAAAATTGCAGTTCTTGGTTTTCCAAATGCCAGCACGATCGTATCCTGGAACCCTTCTCCTGAATATACTTTAGGTTTGACTTTCCAGTTTTTCTTATTCTTATCGATGTATTTCAATAAAAATTTCGTCATTCCACCTTCATTTCCTGAAGGGGCATGGATAGCACACATTTCTTTTAATAATTTCATAGCGACAATTACAATAAAGATTAAGCTTGCGTCAAAAGATCAACAGCGGCTGCAAATATACAATAAACCAACCACTACCAACGAACCACCATCATCCAACCATCAGCAGCTGCCAGCATAATGGATCTTCAATCCGCTTACTTTACTCATCTGATCATACACTTTGGTTGAATTGCTTTTTCTCACGGAAAAGGACAATGCACAGCTAAGTGCAAAGTTCTGCGAAAGGATGAGCAGTTCCTCATCCTTGATTATTTTCATCACGTCGTTCATGAAGATGTAGCCAAATGTAAGTTCATAGATGTCGTTCACCGTTTTTTCAGTGATCTGAGCATTATTTAATGCATCTGCCGCAGCAAGCTTATAGGCATTAATTAATCCGCTTACACCCAATAATGTTCCCCCAAAATAACGTACCACCACCACCAGTATATTGGTTAGGTCTTTTGATTGAATTTGTCCGAGAATCGGTTTCCCTGCGGTATTGGAAGGCTCTCCATCATCATTCGCCCGGTAGGCTTGTTTGTCGGCTCCTAATCGAAAAGCATAACAATGATGCCTTGCCGAAGGATGCAGTTTGCGTAGAAAGCTTAATTCCTTCTTTATCTCCTCTTCTGAGACTACCGGAAAAGCATAGCTCAGAAACTTACTGCCTCTGTCCTTCATTAGCCCCTCTGCTGGCTTGTTTATGGTTAAATAAGTGTCCTCAAAAAGCATTTCGAGTGCTAATATAAAGCGTTTTTTGTCTGGAAAGAGATAAAGAATTAGTTTGTTCGGTATATTAAAAGATATATTTTAGCAAAAAAATCCCTCTCATGATCTTTGGCCATATTGATATCGAACCTGTTGTCCAAAAAATGGCAATAGAATCCAGTCTCAAGAACATTGAGGCGGTGGAAAAGATGATTTCGCAATTGAAGGAAGAGTTTGCTCTTTCGGAAGAGTCCTGCGACGATATTTGGCTGGCGCTTCATGAAGCGGTTTCCAATGCGATTCGACATGGCAATAAATTCGATTCTTCCAAAAAAGTGAGAATCTCCGTTGAAAGTAAATACGGACGCTATGTTTGTTTTACGATTAAGGACGAAGGAGAAGGGTTTAATCCGGCAGGCATTCCTGATCCAACGCATCCTGATCGTATTGAAGAGCCGAATGGTAGAGGCGTTTTCCTTATCAATCAATTGGCTGACCTGGTGAGTTATTCTCAAAACGGAACCTGTCTCGAAATGTGTTTTGCTTTGTACAAAAGCTAACTATCTTAAATAAAAGAGAAGCTTATCTCCACTGATATTTTCCCTGATCACCGGGCTCGATTCTAATACAGGCGCATGTACGCCTTTACCCAATGTCTTTTCTGAAATAAACACTCTTGCTGCATCCCAAAGTCCTGCATCAATAAAACTGTTGAGCAATAATTCGCCTCCTTCAATCAATACCGATTGAATATTCCTATCGTATAATTCTTCCATAATTTGTGGAAGTACGGGCTTGTCAAAATCGATTTTTTTAAATTCCAGGTTGGCTTGTGATGTTTCAGTGAGGGAAGTGAACAATAAAGTAGGTGTGCTTTTATCAAATAAATGAAAATGCTTTGGAATTCTCAGCCATTTGTCTACTGTGATTCGTAGCGGATTTTTTCCTTTGACTTCACGTACTGTCAATTGCGGATTGTCCAGCAATGCTGTATTGGTGCCAATCATGATTGCCTGTTCTTGGCTTCTCCAGAGGTGCAATAGCTTTTTAGAATCCGAATTGCTGATCTGCACCGGCTTAGACGTGTTCTCTTCATTTCGCTTCACATCAATGAATCCGTCAGCTGTTTGCGCCCATTTAAGAATGATATACGGACGTTTTTTTTCATGATAAGTAAAAAATCGTTTGTTTAGTTTTTTACATTCGTCCTCCAGAATGCCCACTTTTACATCAATACCAGCCCTTGCAAGCTTCTCAATTCCTTTTCCGGATACAAGCGAATTGCTGTCAATGCTTCCGATTACCACATAAGGAATAGCATTTTCGATGATCAGATCTGCACAAGGCGGTGTTTTTCCATAATGAGAACATGGCTCTAAATTAACATAGAGTGTTGAGTTCTTTAATAATGTTTTATCCTGTACCGAATTGATCGCATTTACTTCCGCATGTGCTTGTCCGTATTGCTCATGATAACCTTCCCCGATAATTTGTCCTTCATGAACGATCACGCAGCCCACCATTGGATTCGGAGCGGTAAGCCCCAAGCCTTTAACTGCAAGTTCAAGGCAGCGCTTCATATATGTTTCTTGATTGTTCATTTTTGTACAGCGGAGTTTAACTATTCTTACCTTTGCTAAGGTATGAAAATAGCTTCAAATAAAATCAAAGACATTATTCGTTTTTTTCAAGAAGAGCTCAGCGCAGAGTATGAGCGTGATGAGCTGGAAACAATTATTGCATACTGTTTTGAAATGTTTCTGTGCATTGATCGTGCAACTTTGACGCTTAATGGAAACACTACCGTAACAGAGTCGGAGTTGTTGAAGTTTAATTTTGCAGTGAAGGACCTGAAGCGGCATAAACCTCTGCAATATATTTTAGGCGAAGCTGATTTTTATCGTTTGAAATTTAAAGTGAATGAGCACGTGTTGATTCCTCGTCCGGAAACAGAAGAGTTGGTTGATCTGATCATTCACGAAAATAAAGAACGGGAAAAGATATTCATCCTGGACGTTGGCACAGGAAGTGGCTGTATTCCGATCTCTTTGAAAAAGAACCTTTCCTCCGCAATTGTTTCTGCTATTGATATTTCTGAAAAAGCACTCGAAGTAGCTCGCGAAAATGCTATGTTAAATAATGTTCAGATTGACTGGATTCAAAATGATATTTTGGCTGATACTTTCGAGCCAAACGCGCTTTTCGACATTATTGTGAGTAATCCGCCATATATCTGCTTATCCGAAAAACACAGCATGCATAAAAATGTGCTGGAATATGAACCTCATCTTGCTTTATTTGTTGATCACGAGGACCCCTTGTTGTTTTATAAAGTGATCGCCGATCTTGCTCTGAAATATTTGAATAAAAATGGCCGGATTTATTTTGAGATCAACCAGGCCTTAGGTCCTGAATCGCAACATATGCTTGAAAGCAAAGGTTTTAAAAATGTGGCGCTTATCAGGGACCTTAGCAATAATTATCGTATATTGCGAGGTAATATTTAAGCTCTAATGCAATGAAAAACAAGCATTTTTTTATTTTAGCAATCTATCTTCTTTTTACAATAAGCTCTTTTTCTCAGGAGACATCGAACGTGGATGTTTTGCCAACAAATGTTGGAGGGAAATCAGAATTCAAACGCGTATTTGAGCAGGAGCTTGTTTATCCTGAAAGCTCCTTGAAAAATAAAGTGGGCGGAACGGTCACCATCAATTTCGAAATCAGGAAGGACAGCGCTGTTTCTAATGTAAAAATGGTTAGTTGCGGAGTTTCTGAACTCGATAAGGAAGCAATGCGGATCTTTAAATTGTATTTATGGGTGCCTGCGATCAAGGAAGCTGAATATATTGGTACTAACTGGTCGGTTGCATTTGTGTTTGATCCTGCCAAATACTCGAAGATCTGTAAAGCCAGAGGCTATGCAAATTTTCCTTATCTGACAGATGTAAAAATGGATACGACAGGACGCATATACAAGAGTGGGGTACAAATGCCTGCTTATGGAAAAGGCAATTTTGCTTTGCAGGATTTCATTAAAGAGAATCTTGAATATCCCCGGCAGGCACAATTATCCAATATTCAGGGGACGGTGGTGCTTAATTTTGTTGTGGAGCCAAGTGGCCTGATGACTAACATTTCAGTTGAGAAATCGATCGGTGGCGGCTGTGATCAGGAGGCGATAAGAGTATTACAGCTGATCAAATGGTACCCCGGAAAACATGATGAATCCATTGCCCGCGTGAAAATGAACTTTCCTTTTTATTTTGTATTGAATGAAGATTTTAAAGACAACACCGCGGGAGAGCAAAAATAATATATGAGTGAAATTGTTAAGAACAGGATAGAACAATTATCTAAAGAATTGGAGGAGCATAATTTCAACTATTATGTTCTTTCAAATTCTACTATCACTGATTTTGAATTTGATAAAATGCTGGAAGAGCTGATCCTGCTGGAAGCAGAGCATCCTGAATATTTATCGCCGGAGTCTCCTTCGCAGCGGGTAGGCGGACAAATCACCAAAGAATTTAAAAGTGTGAAGCATAAATATCCAATGCTTTCGCTTAGCAACACATACAGCGAAACGGATCTTCGTGATTTCGACGAGCGTGTAAAAAAAGCAGGCATTGCCGAGTTTGAATATGTCTGCGAATTAAAATACGATGGTGTTTCAATTTCGCTTACGTATGTTGATGGAAAGTTGGTGCAGGCAGTAACTCGTGGTGATGGCGAAAAAGGAGATGACATAACAACCAACGTAAAAACAATCAGCAGCATCCCTTTGAAATTGAGAGGAACCGGGTTCCCAAAAGAATTTGAGATCCGCGGTGAAATCTTTATGCCCAAGAAAGAATTTTTAAGGATCAACGAAGAGATGCGGAAGCAGCTGCTTGAAGAGGGATATAATGAAGAGGAGATTTTCGAGAAACAATTAAAAAACCCACGAAATGCAACGTCAGGAACACTGAAGCAGCAAAATTCAAAAGCCGTAGCAGAACGAAAGTTGGATTGTTATCTTTATTCCGTTCTTGGTGACAATCTCCCTTTTACTTCGCATTATGAAAGCCTGATAGAAGCAAAGCGATGGGGTTTTAAAGTCTCCGCCGATATGGAGAAATTTTCCTCCGTGGAAGGTGTGCTTGGCTACCTGGAGAAATGGGATACCAAACGACATTCTTTGGAGGTGGAAACGGACGGAGTTGTTGTGAAAGTGAATTCATACGATCAGCAGAAAAAACTAGGGTTTACGGCTAAATCACCCCGTTGGGCCATTGCTTATAAGTTTAAAGCAGCGCGTGTAGTGACGATCCTGGAAAGCATTTCTTATCAGGTTGGTAGAACAGGTGCAATTACACCCGTAGCGAATTTAAGACCTGTTCAATTGGCTGGTACAACGGTAAAGCGTGCTTCCTTGCACAATGCAGATATTATTGAAAAGCTGGATGTGCGCATTGGCGATGCCGTTTTTGTTGAGAAAGGCGGAGAGATAATTCCGAAAATAATAGGAGTAGATGAAAGTCTGCGTCCTGCTTCTGCAGCAAAGGTCCGTTACATAGAGAATTGTCCCGAGTGTGGCGCAACGCTTGTTCGTTCGGAAGGTGAAGCAAACCATTATTGTCCGGATGAAGCTGGTTGCCCACCACAGGTAAAAGGAAAAATGGAACATTTTGTTTCTAGAAGAGCGATGAATATTGATAGTCTTGGCGCCGAAACAATTGCTCAGCTTTATGATGCCGGCTTAATTAGAAACATTGCTGATATTTATGAATTGAAAAAGGATGCGTTGCTGAAGATTGAACGGATGGCTGAAAAGAGCGCTAATAATCTGCTGGAAGGAATTGAGGCTTCGAAAAAGGTGCCTTTCGAGCGTGTTCTCTTTGCAATTGGTATCAGACATATTGGTGAAACCACGGCAAAAAAACTGGCTTATTATTTCAGAAGTATTGATGCCTTGAAGAACGCTTCGTTGGAACAATTGCTGGAAGTAGGCGATATTGGCGAGAGAACGGCACAAACGATCATTGACTTTTTTATGGATGAAAAAAATGCAGAGCTCATCAGCAGGTTAAAAAACCATGGATTGCAATTCGAATTGTCGGAGGAGCAGTTGACGAGCACGAGCGACAAGCTGAAAGATAAATCATTTGTGGTTTCAGGTGTATTCAATAAATTTTCTCGTGATGATCTCAAGAAAGCTATTGAGCAGAATGGTGGAAAAAATGTTGGCTCCATTTCAGGGAAAACAAGCTATGTGCTTGCAGGAGAAAATATGGGCCCTGAAAAATTAAAGAAGGCCGAAAAATTAGGTGTTCCTATTATTTCAGAAGATGATTTTATAAAAATGTTAGAATAATGGGGGCTGTAAGAAACATAAAATTATGGATGGCAAACCGCGCTTTACAGCAGGAATTGCAAGGAAGCGTCAAGGAGCGTAAGCCCAATAAATTCAGTTTTGATAAAATTAAAACGGTAGGGATTATTTTCGATGCAACCAATACCGAAGATTATGACATTGTAAAGCGTTATGTTGTTTATTTACGTGAACACCAGAAAAAAGTCAAGGTGCTTGGCTTCTTTAGTACGAAGGAAATTCCTGCATTGACTTATTCAAAGTTGGAATATGATTTCTTCTCTATAAAAGAATTAAACTGGATAGGAAAACCGGGCTCTGTAATTGTTGAAAACTTCATAAAGGAAGAATACGACCTGTTGATCGATTTGAACATTCACGATCATTTTGCATTAAAATACGTTGCCGCTTTGTCGCAGGCCGCTTTTAAAGTGGGCAAGTATGATGAAGATGAAGTTGCCATTCATGACCTGATGATTGATGCCGACAATACAAAAACGGTAAAATATTTCTTGCGACAGATCGATACGTATATCACCATGCTCAATAAAGCTGAACCAACAAGCCACTAATATGAATTATATTTTATTTGATGATGCCTCCCGCATAAACCTGCTTCCTTTAACTTTTACGCGTCCGGTAGCCGATATTCGGATTGGAATATTGACCATTCGTGAAAAGTGGGAGAAGCAATTGAATGCCAAGCTGTCTT
Source organism: Bacteroidia bacterium (assembly GCA_036399275.1). Classification (GTDB taxonomy): domain Bacteria; phylum Bacteroidota; class Bacteroidia; order 2-12-FULL-35-15; family 2-12-FULL-35-15; genus 2-12-FULL-35-15. The sequence goes on from DASWNK010000095.1 coordinate 18,170, forward strand.
CAAAAACAGAAGCATATTTAAGCAAGAAATTTCCTGCAGAATTTGCAATAGACACCGACAATATCTGGATCAACGGTTCTTTTTGCCCGAATGAAAAATTAGTAGAGGAACTTAAGACGCTTCAGCCCGGACAAGTGTTAATGTCTTCCCAAGTAATCATTGCCGCGAATACAGGGAATGAAAAATTATTTGATGAAACCGTAATCGGTTCATTAACAAAATTTGAATCACATGCGCAGGCAATGCGGATTGAAAACCCCTGGGATATTTTTTCCAAAAACGGTGAAGCGATTCAGGTTGACTATGACTTGATCACCAAGGGGAGAAAATCATTAGCATTGAGTTCTACAAACCAGGTAATTGGCGTCGAAAATATTTTTGTGGAGGAAGGCGCCAAAGTAGAATGTGCCATTTTAAATGCTTCCACAGGTCCTATCTATATTGGTAAAGATGCAGAGATCATGGAGGGTTCAATTGTAAGAGGCCCTTTTGCTTTATGTGAACACGCTTCTCTGAAACTTGGTGCAAAAATTTATGGACCTACAACTGTTGGTCCGCATAGCAGAGTAGGAGGCGAGGTAAATAACTCGGTGATCATCGGTTATTCCAACAAAGGCCACGATGGTTTTCTTGGCAATTCGGTATTGGGCGAGTGGTGCAATATTGGTGCCGACAGTAACAACTCAAATTTGAAAAATAACTATGCCGAAGTGAAATTGTGGAATTATGAAAAGGAACGTTTTGTAAAT
>DASWNK010000096.1:0-2505 GCA_036399275.1 Bacteroidia bacterium
AGTAATATCACCGAAGTGATTTTGAGCGGTGAATGGAGCCCTATAGGAAGAGAAAGAAAAATCAGCCCTTACCTGTTTGCCGGAGTTGGTTACAGTGGGATGAAAATCCGGCGAGACTACAGCCGTTTTAACGAAGCATATTTTGTAGGTGAACCTATCTTGAAAGAATTGTTGGCGAAAGATGCAGAAGCTTCTTTACCCAAAGGCGTTGTTGTTTTCCCGGTGGGTTTTGGCTTGAAGTATAAGCTGAATGAAAAATTTTCCTTAAACGGTGAAGCGGCCCATCGCTTTACCCGCAGCGATTACATTGATGGCTTTAGCTATGCCGGAAATCCAACATTGAAAGACAGTTATACAAAGTATTCAATTGGATTGCGGTATTCAATCGGCAACAAAGATCCCTATGCTTGTCCGCCTATGCGCTACTAATCTAAAATAGTGTCAATTGTGGCTTGTGCACATACGCATCAAAGTTGTTCGACTGTAGTTTGCTTAACGAAGCAATCGTAAATACGTCCGACTCTTTTTTCCGCGATGTAACGATCGTTTTAACATTGCCGGCGTTGGCTGTAAACAGCTCTTCTACCAGCTTTGGGCAATTGTTGTTATAAGAAAGGTGTGATAGAAAAAGATGGGAAAGGGAAGGAGAACGGTGTTTCAAAAAAAGTTCTAACGCCTGTTTATTGGAGATGTGCCCGAAACCATTTTTGATCCGGTTCTTCAAGATAAAAGGATAACGTCCTTTCTCCAGCATCTGTTCATCATAATTCGATTCCAGGAACACAGCATGGCATTGGTTGAAATGATAGACAACATTATCACATGCTTTACCAATATCGGTTATTACACCAATCCTGATATTGTTTGAACAAATCGTGAAGCTATAAGGATCAGCAGCATCGTGAAGTTTCGAAAAAGGATGAATCGTTAGATCGCCGATGACAACTTCTTCATTTGCTGCAAAGTGATTGATCAGTCCCTGCTCAAACCATAAGCGGCTGCCTTTTAAAGTAGAGGCACTAATGAAAATAGGGAGCTTGTATTTTTTAGCCAGTATGGGCAAGCCTGAAATATGATCCGTATGTTCATGCGAAACGAAAACAGCTTTTACCTTTTGCAGCGAAAGCCCTGCCCGTTTCATACGCAGTTCTATTTCTTTACAGGAAATACCCGCATCAACCAAAACGGCTTCGTTTTCATTTCCCACGTAATAACAATTTCCATTACTTCCGGATGCAATGGAACAGACTTCAACCGGCATGAAGCAAAGGAATTTCATTTTAGCCAAAACAAAAAAAGACCCGAAGAAATTTCAGGCCTTTTTATCGTTTTTTGTGTCTTTTACAATTCGACTGAACTGCTTTTACTGATATGCGCCGGCTTTTGACTTGTACCGTCAAGGCAAAACTCAATCAGATCCTGGTTTAACCGGTCTCTGTCGGTAATAAAAAGGCCATGAGGCGAGCCTTCATAAACCTTGTAGACCGCATTCGGAATCATTTTAGCCGTGCGGTTACTGCTTGCTTCAATCGGAACTGTTTTATCAGCATCTCCATGAATAATTAAGGTAGGTAAATTGATTGCTTCTACATCAGACCTGAAATCAGTATTGGCGAACGAAATAGCGCATTGTTGCGTGGCCCTTGGTAATGCCACTTCGGCAAGACTGCGGAAATATTGCAAATAAGGTGTACTTACGGGTTTGTTTAAAAGCCCAACGCCAAAGAACTGCTTTCCAAAATCTTCCAGGAAATTGATGCGGTCCTCTTTCATTTGCTCCATCATTTCGGCAAACACAGGCTGGGGAACTCCATCCGGATTGTCGTTTGTTTGTGCCAGGTACGGTACAACAGAACTCACCAGCACAATTTTAGATACCCGACCGCTATTGCCATAGCGGCTTACATATCTCACTGCTTCGCCGCCCCCCATTGAAAAACCTACCAGCACTGCATCATGCAAATCCAGCTGCTCAATAATAGCATTTAAATCTTCTGTCAACGAATCATAGTCATAACCGTCCCATGGTTTGGAGCTTTTACCAAATCCTCTGCGATCATATTTAATCACCCGCAAGCCAGCATTTACCAAATCGTCAATCTGGTATTCCCACATGTCTTTGCTGGATGGCCATCCATGTATTAGGACCACTGGCCTGCCCTGGCCATAATCCTTATATGATAATTCGATTTCTTCGCCTGTAGCGGCGTCTTTTGTAGTTATGTATTTCATCGCAAAAAATTTAAATAGAAAACAAGCGATCAAAAAATCGTTCCCATGCAAAAGACTTGCTCTTGTTGAGCTATAAGTTATGATGATCCGTCTCTAGTTAAACGGCTGATTGATGAGCTCTATGGTTTGAGCAGATTCTAACACACAAACTTTAAATACGCAAAGAAGCGATTTTAAAATTCATGATTTGGGCAATGGAAGCTGCCCTTTTTTTGGCTTCTTCCGCTTTAGGACCTTTAAAGCTCTCGTCAATTGTTTCCCTGAACAATGCCA
>DASWNK010000097.1:0-22004 GCA_036399275.1 Bacteroidia bacterium
AAAAACAGAATAATAACCAAACCAATAGCCTGTTTTATCTGGGGCGTAGCTCATCCATAGAAAATTATTCAATGGCGTTGGTGACGTAATAAATCCTGAAACGGTGATATTGTTTTTCGCCAGCCCGTCTTCCACCTTCGAATCAACATGCCATTTATTAATGAAAGTAAATAACAGATAGATGGAACTGATCCATAAACCCGCCTTGTTCCATTTCACACGTTTAGGAGATCCGTTTTTTGCAATCAAAGCAACCAGCACACAAATTAAGAATGGAACTGTATAAAACAAATCGGCTACAAAAATAGTATTGAAGGTAACCCTATAATTACTGAAGGGTTCGAACCAACCTGTTCCATAACTGGTAAAAGAGTCCAGAATTATGTGTGTGAACATCCCGAGAAAAAACAGCCAAGTCCAGCTCTTCCAGCTTACTTCCGACTTTTTGAACCATTTACTGAACAGCCATCCTAACAGAGGAGCCATCAATAGAATAAAGAAAAATGAATGTGTAATCCCTCTATGGACCATCAATTGCTGAGCATCTGTTACACAAGGCGATGCAAACACATCAAAATCCGGAATGGTATCTGCCAGTGCGCCCCATAGCATGGCTTTTCTGCCGATCTTTTTTCCTAAAACTGCTTCTCCGATCGCCGCTCCTAATACAATGTGTGTTAATGAATCCATAAATAACCGAATATTGCACAAATATACAACAGATTGGTTTTTATTGTCACGAATTAATATCTTTATAGATGAAATATACTCTATGCAAAACAAACCCAAATACCTTTTAATTGGCCTGCTTATAGCCATAGTCGCGTTGATCGCATGGTATCTTCAAACCATTGTTATCTACATTTGCGTTGCCATTATCATCTCGCTGATTGGCCAGCCTCTTGTAAGGATTTATTCCTCTCTGAAAATAAAGAAAATCGGCCTTCCCGGCAGCGTTTCCGCTTTATTGGCTTTAGTCACGATAACTCTTTTCATAGGAATATTCGTTTCGCTTTTCATTCCTCTTCTTGTTGAAGAGGCTCGCATCATTAGTAATATCAATCCACAACAGATCATAACCATGTTCAGAGAACCGCTGGCAAATTTGAATTACGACCTGCAGAAACTTCAGATTGAATATGGCCATGGAGAATCCCTTGAGAACTATTTAGCATCTCAGCTGACCTCGTTTTTCGGATTCCAGGAAGTTTCCTCTTATGCTCAGGGGATGGTAAGCTTTACAGCCAGCCTGATCGGCGGTACGTTGGCCATCTTATTCATGGCTTTCTTTTTTATGAAGGATGAACATCTCATTTACAATACCGTTTTGCTTCTAACGCCGCCAAAGCAATTAAGGGCCATCAAGGAAATCATGAAAGACACCAAACGCCTGCTTACAAAATATTTTATCGGCATTTTGCTCGATATGCTTTTCGTGGCTTTGCTGACTTCAATAGCCTTGTATTTTCTGGGTGTAAAGAATTTTCTGCTGATCGGAATGTTTGCCGGCTTAATGAATGTGATTCCATATGTCGGCCCGTTGATTGGTGCTGCCTTTGGAATATTAATAGGCGTTACCTCCAATCCCGAACTTGAATTCTACACACAATTATTGCCTTTGATTTACAAGATCGCTCTCACCTTCCTGATCATTCAGTTGATTGACGCTTTTGTTTTCCAACCACTGGTGATCTCAAACATTGTAAAAGCACATCCGCTTGAAATATTCCTGGTCATCCTTATTGCCGGAACGCTGGCTGGTATTGGCGGAATGGTAATTGCCGTTCCAGTTTATACAATCTTAAGGATCGTTGCGAAAGAATTTCTTAACAATTTTAAAATAGTACAAAAGCTTACCGCGGAATTAGATGAAGAGGAATTAGAATAAGAAAAGATGATCGAGAAAACAACATTGGCTTTTTTATTAAAGCTTAGCAAAAATAATAGCAAGGAATGGTTTGATAAGAACCGTCCTGAATACGAAATAGTGAAAGGGAATTTCAAAAAGTTTGTGGATGAGCTTATTGCCTCTACAGCAAAGTTTGATCCCGCCATCAAGCACCTCGAATCTAAAAATTGTATTTTTCGCATCAACCGTGACGTCCGATTTTCAAAAAACAAATCGCCTTATAAAGATAATTTTGGTGCAACGCTTTCGCCGGGAGGAAAAAAATCCTTTTCCGCTGGATATTATATTCAAGTACAGCCAGGCGGCCAATCATTTATCGCTGGTGGTATGTGGCAGCCGGAAACGCCTCAATTAAATGCAATCCGGCAGGAAATTGATTATAATGCTGCGGAATTTAAAAAGATCATTTCGGCCAAAGTCTTTAAAAAATATCTGGGTAAATTATCGGAAGAAGATATGCTGAAGACAGTTCCTAAAGGGTACGACAAAACTCATCCTGAAATCGAATTACTGAAACATAGAAGCTATATCACCGTTCATCACCTGAAAGATACAGATGTTCTGTCGAAGGATTTCCTGAAGCACTGCAATGAAGTGATGAAAGCCATGCTTCCACTCAATCTTTTTTTAAGGCGTGCTTGTGACTAACAAAAAATCCCGCGTGTCTGCGGGATTTTTTTAATATAACACGTCATCGTTAATAATGCCACAAATCACTCTCGTACTCAAAAATCTCTTCCTTTATTTCGTCTGATTCAAGCAGAATATCAAGTCCGGTTCTATAATCAGAAATTGACCGGTTGTACACATTCGACTCTTTGTACACGTAACTGGCAAACATGCGCTTTACAAAGAGTTCATCATAACTCATCCGTTCAGCATCATTGTGCCTATTGAACACTGCGGCTTTTGCTAAAAACGGCCTTGCTTCCGGGAAATAGATCCAAAAAAGCGGCCTTACACCCACTACTTCCCCGCTTTCCGATAACTTTTCTGCGAGAGGACAAATCCCTATAATCCTAGCTTCCATTACCGAGCGTTCCTTATTAAAGAACCAATCTTCTTTGATCCAGTATTGGCGTATGCTGGCGGCAGTGATCTCCTTTTTTAAAGGGACAGTAATGTTTTCTCCCGGATTATTTACATCTTCCACTTGATTAGTTGAATCCCAGGAAACCAGAAGACCTGTCACTTCATCTTTTGTCATTGGTGTGGTAAATTCATCATCAAAAATAGGATTGGAAAAAGCAACAAGATTATCGTTCAGCAACGCACACTTTAAAACATCGAACAAACTCATAAGGCAAACAGTCGGTTCTTCGGGGTAATACATGGGTAGATTTAATTTTTCACGAAGATCAATTACCCGCCAGGTACGTTTGCTCCACATCACATCTGCTTCTCTCACGTAAGCAGGACTAATGGCAAATGGCCGGGCAATGCGCTCACTTTTACAAGGATCGATTGGAGGGTCTTTAACGGATGATTTTGGTTTGCATTGAGCTGATGAACTAAATGCTATGAGCGCTAAAACAAGTATGCTGAAAAGTTTTTTAATCTGAAGAGTGATTTTTCTCTTAAGCAGAACATTCATTGAATGCTTCATTGTGGCCTCCTTTTCTGTGTTAGAACGAGACTACATTTCACATTATTGTTCAGCAAAGTAAGGGACAAAAAAATCCCCACCGAAAAACGATAGGGATTCCTTTATAAAAATTTCTAACTAGAAATGAAACAAGTCATGCTCATAGATAAAAATATCATTCTTAACACGATCAGATTCCAACAGAAGGTCTAAACCTGATTTGTATTCATAAATACCTCGGTCATAAACGTTGCTTTCCTTACGAACATAGCTTGAGAACATACGTTTCCAGAAAATATCTTCAAAGGTTCTTCTTTCTGCATCATTGTGTCGCATATACACTTCCTGGGTAGCTAATACAGGACGGGCTTCAGGAAAGTATATCCAAAACAAAGGAGTACTTGCGCCGGTTGACTCACCGCTTTCGGTTTTCTTTTCAACCAAAGGACATAATCCGATGATACGAACATCCAACACCGAACGTTGTTTGTCAAAAAACCAATCCTCTTTTACCCAGTACTGCCATACATTCAATGTACTGATCTCATTTTTTGTAGGCGCTGAAATAAATGTTCCCGGATTGTTCGGATCTTCCGCCTGAGCAGTAGAATCCCATTTTACCAGCATACCATCGATTTCACTTTTGGTCATGTCGTATCTGAACTCGTCATCAATAGCCGCACTACCGAAGCAGGTAATTGTACCTTCTTTTGTAGCAGCATCTTTGATTACATCAAATAAACTTTTTCTATCCAGAATTTTTTGATCCGGGTAATACAAAGGGAAGTTTATTTTCTCACGCAAGTCAATCACACGCCATACACGCTTGCTCCACATAACATCCGCTTCGCGCAAATGAGGATACGGAATAGCCCGACGGGTACGAGTGTTTTCTTTTGTGTAAACACCATCAGGATATTTTGGTGGCTTAATAACTTCCTGTGCATAGATATCAACTGAAACCAGAGCAACAGTCAACACTAAAAAAAGAATTTTTAATTTTTGCATGAGATACCTCCCTATTTGGTTATTTAATTTTTAATACACAACCTGTAATCTTTCTCACTCCGTCAGGAGCTTGAACTTTTACTTCCTCGATCAATACCTTTTGTCCCGGTTTAACCTTGTTTAAGATCTCTTTCATCTGACTAGTTGAATTGGCTCCTTGAGCTGTATAATCCGCATAAACACCGTTTACGAAGATTGACATGTTCCAGGAAACAACAGGAAATTTCAAGTCAAATACGAAATCTTCCAACTTAGGAATAACACCACCGGCACTTAACAATTCGCCTTTAGAGACTTTTCCGTCACCTGTAACACCTGCATAAGAAGCCTGCGGACTAGGAACTTTTTTAACACGGAATTTCATTGCCCCCATTGACTTAGAGCCTGTTTTTGTTTTAACGGAAACATTCACAGAACATTCGTTCCCAGATGCCACTTTTACAATATAATGACCTTGTCCTTTGTTAATAATGCTTCCGCCGCCGCCTGTAACAGTAGCAACAACATCTGTAGGAGATGCACCGGCAACAGAGATATCCACAGGATTCTCTACTCCGATATAAAACACGTTCATTTTGGTAGGAGATACCGCCATAGAAGGCTTAGCAACCATGTAGCTGGATTTAAACGGATAACCGATTACTTTTCCATCCTGCATTTTCACGTTGATCAAACCACTATATTCTTGTTCCCCTTCAGCACCAGTTCTAACTGAGTATTTACCCAAACCATTTGAAAATGTTTCAAGTTTAGTACCCTGTCCCCTGATAACTCCGGTTGTAGTATCCACGTCACCGATAATGATCTCAGGATTTGTAGATGAATTATAAGCTGCAATAAAGATATCCGCTTTATACTCTTCCCCTGAAATAATGTAATTGGATTCAGGAACGACCTTCGCTAATACTTTGTCAAATTTAATTGTTGCCTCATCTACGTTACGTAAAAGCGTACTAACAACATCCGACTCAGCATTTTTAATATCATTCTGTAATTTCGCCAAAACACTAAAAACAGCTGCAGCAGGATTGTGAGCAAATAAATTACTTTCCCATGCCACCATCTTCTCATCTCCGATTGAATACATTTCTTCTGTACTCAAACCAAGTTTAAGACTAGTACGATCTTTCTGAGGAACAAGTTCAGTGATATCCTTTTTAAATTTCTCAATCTTTTCCTTCAGATCTTTTGCTTTTCCGGTAGCATGTTCTGCATCCGCACCAGCGCCAATCAAAATTTCAGTAGGGATATTACTTTCATCCTTACTTTCCAGATATTTCAATTTAAAGGTATCAGCAACTTCTTTCGGGAGACCTTGTATTCTTTGATACATTTCACTCTTGATCTCATCAATGTAAGAACACAATTCTTTTGATTGTTTCTGGACTTTCATTGCTTTGTCTTGCCAAGGCTTTGCCCTGTCAGGATTTTCAGCAACTGCTTTTGCAAATTTAGCATACAACAGTCCGTTCTTCGAATCAAAATTTTCGTTTGTCACAATAAGACCTTCTTCAATAATAACAAAGGCATTCAGAATCTCTTTTGATACGTTAAGCGCCAAGAGTGCTGTTAACACCAGGTACATCATACCAATCATCTTCTGCCTTGGGGTTTCTTTGCCTCCTGACATAGTATTATTTATTTCTTTAGATTAATATTATCTTAATAAGTCGAAAGATGAAGAGTTTTAGCTCTTCATCATCAAAGAAAAAATAATCCCTTCAGGGATTATTTTCTCATTGCGGTAAGCATGTTACCGTAAATAGTGTTCAATGATTCTAAGTTAGAAGAAAGCTGAGCGATTTGCTCTTTATATCTCTTTGTATCATCAACCGAATCGTTCAGATTTTGCATTAAATCTTCCAATCCACCGTAGAACTTAGAGGTTGCTTTTAAATGCTCGCTAGATCCTTGCAATTGCAATTCGTAAGAAGCGTTTAATGCAGATAAGTTCTTAGATACTTTAACGATCTGATCACCTAAGTTTGCGCTATCATCTCCACTAACAGAAAGACCCATTAATGATTCAGCAGCTTTTGAATATGCTCCTGATAATGAATCTACATTTTTAGCAGCTGATTTTACACTTGTTACATATTCATTTGTTGCAACAGATGCATCAGTGATGTTATTCAATTTACCAGCCTGATCGCTTAAGCTGCGCATACCTTCACCTAAACTTGCAATAAGTTCGGGTCCGATCTTCGCATCTTCCAGCATATTATCTAATTGTTCAGTTAATGAACCTTTATCTTCTTCTGCTTCGATTTGTTTGTGTCCGCCATCTTCATCATGCATTCCAGCTAACTCAGGGTATACTAAACTCCAATCCACTTCTTCGTGTGGTGGCTCAAATGCCGAGAAAAAGAAAATTACGGCCTCTGTAGATAAACCAACAACAAGCATTGGTCCCGCACCTGGCCAGTGCATAATTTTAAACATCGCTCCAACGATAACGATTGCTGCACCAAATCCATACAATTTGGCCATGAAACTTTTCCATTTTTTACCACCCATAATTTTAAATTTAAAAGTTAATAATTATTATTTAGTTTAGATTAGAGAATACAAATTAAAATCCTTCACCTGGAGCATCTCCTCTTTGACGCCCAAGATATGTTTGAACACAGCGAAATCCAACGTAACATTTTGCTGTATCCTGGTACTCGTAAGTTCTTGAACTTGTTTGCAAGTAGTAACCAACATCTTTCCATGAACCTCCTCTGATTACTTTGCGTTTTAACACACTCGCTTCATTATCCTGAGCTTCATAAACATAATCAGGATTCAAATCATGTGAAAAATCGTATGCTGATTCATCAAATGCATTGCTCGTCCACTCTGCAGCATTTCCAGCCATACAATATAAACCGTAATCATTTGGATTGTAAGATGCAATTTTCACTGTATGGAAACCACCGTCATCGATATAGCTACCGCGCATTGGTTTAAAGTTTCCTAAGAAACATCCTAAGGCATTTCTGATATAAGGACCACCCCAAGGGAACGGACTTAAAGCATTTCCACCTCTTGCCGCGTATTCCCACTCAGATTCTGTAGGCAAACGGAAATCGTTTACATAAGTCTGACCATTTGCCAACAACCAGTTATTGAATAACTGAGTTCTCCAGATACAAAATGATCTTGCTTGTTTCCAGGTAACACCAACAACAGGATAGTCGTCGTATGCCGGGTGCCAGAAATACATATTGGTCATCGGCTCATTGAATGAATAAGTAAAATCATGAACCCAAGCCAAAGTATCCGGATACACATTAATGATATCTTTTACAATAAATACACTTCTGTCTTTATCTTTTTGCTCACGTGTGCTATAGTTACCGCTTCCATCGGAAACGCCGTCCTTAACATCATAGTGACCAAGTGTTTTTGCATCACCGACACTTGTGTTAGCTCCACCTACGATAAAATCGCGTCCTTTATCATCTGGTGATTTAGATGGCTTGAAACGATTTGATTTCATTGCAGCCATGCGAAGGTTGATCCAGTAGTATTCGAAATTTAATTTACGCGTATCGATTTCTCTACGTTTGTAGAAACGCTCTTCAACAGGTAAATACATAAATTCAAGAACTTCTCTTACATCCGTTTCATCCCAGGCAATTTCTTCATCAAAATTTACCATTGGAGGGTCAATTGGCTGATCATAATCATCCGTTTCGAATGCATGCTCTGCTCTTCCGTCTTCGAATAAAGCACGGTGTGCAATTGAGTCTCTCACCCAAAATACAAACTGACGGTATTCGTTGTTCGAAATTTCTGTTTGATCAATGTAAAAGGCCTGAACAGAAACTGTTTTAGACTTGGTAGTGTGTGAATAAGGAGTATCCTCATCACTTGGGCCCATATTGTAACTTCCCATAGGGATATACAGCATTCCGAAAGGATCGATGTCGAACCATTCCGGTCGCGGGTGAACACCTACAAGTTCTCCGGTACTTTTAGTACAACTGGTTGTACTAAAGAGAGCTACGACAGAACCTAACAAGAGCAACTTTTTCATATTTGTTGTTTTTATATTAAACCCCTTTTTGTCAGAAAATCATCACACAACAAGTATGATGATTTTGAAAGCAAATAGAGTAGCTTAAACGATACTAAAGATTTAAGGTTACAAAAATTGTACTTTTATAGGAATCTTACGTTCATATGGCCCTTTTTAACAGGAGGCTTTGTGAACTTTTTGCAATATCCAAGCATTAATTCATGTGTTCCGCTACTGTGGCTTTTTAACGCTGAAAGCGTTATATCATAGGCATAACCCAATTTAAAACCATTCCATTCAATACCTGCAAAAACAGGGATCGCATCTGTTAAACGGTAAGAAGCACCGATAAAAACCATTTGATGCCATCTTGCCATCAAATTGAAATCCAGCTGTGTTGAAGACGCATCTGATTTTGTCAAAATAGAAGGTGTAAGATCAAATTCAGTATTCAAGATGAACTTATATCCTGCCATCACATAATAGTGACGCGCTACTTCGTATGTAAAATCATAAGACGGACTGTTTGTTCCAGCTACCACTGGCGCTGCTCCATTCTTTTTTGACAATGTTTGCTGTGGCAAATGCAAAGAAGACAAACCTACGTACAATTTATTATTTGTATAATATACACCAAAGCCAACATCATAAGTAGTTGCCGAAGTACCACTCCAAGGAATCGCGTTATCTGTTCCGCCGCCACCATTGGTTGAAGTACCATCCGGAGCAATAAAATTACCGGACATCGACTTGCTTATCATCCCTGCATCCAAACCGATTCCCAATGTACCTTCAGCACCGATTGGCAAATGGAATGAATATGCCAATTTCGCTTTTAATGTTTTATCAAATCCTAACTGATCCTGATCTACTGTTAAACCCAGACCACCATGAGCAACCTGACCGAAGTCAACGCTCAAGAGACCTGTTTTAGGTGCTCCTGGAAATTTATCCCATTGATCACGATACAAAATTGTTGCACACAACGCTTTGTTGGTTCCCGCATATCCGGGATTTACCGCCAATTTGTTAAACATGTTCATACTGAATTGCGCATCCTGCTGAGCAAATGAGACTAATCCGGTAATCGAAAATGCAATCAGAGTAAGTGTTTTTTTCATCTTTTACTTGTTAAAAATTAACAATTTTTGTTGCTTTTTTACTGAAGTCTAGGTCGCTAAATTAACTATTAGTTTAATAAAAACAAATTTTTTAAACATTTTATTGTTGATGACGTAAAATAAACTCTTAGCTATCAGCCTAACTTTTGATAGGTCTGCCACCAGCTATCCGGCATTTCATCGCTACAGGCGGTCGCATAATCGCTGTACGAGCATGGTACCATGTGATGACGCTCAAATTTAATCTGGTGATTCACCGGGTAAGGCACATCCATCCACCAACGGTCACTTTTATTGCTTTTGTAAAATACGATCTCATGCTCATGATCCTTAATGGATACACGATATTTGGTGTATTCTGATTTATCAACGATCGGGTAATCTTTTTTCCTGTTATAAAATCCGTCAATAAAATACCAAATCATTTGTGCCACTAGGTGTGCCGTTTGCTTATTGGTGTCAAAAGCCGGATTAATCTCATAAAACCCGATTGATGAAAGCTTATCGCTCATACCAGCATAACGAGTGATCTGACAAGCTTCTTCTCCGTAAAAACCATTCGGGGAAGCATTTCCGTTACCGGGTGCATCGCTCTGCCTGATTGCTGATACATCAAAGCTTACTAAATCTGCATTTCTTACAATAGGCTCCACTCCTTCCATGTTCTTTCTTACGGCCCCCAAACGATGCGTATCAAAATATAATTTGTTCATCAGCTCAATCGAGTTTTGCTCCACAAAGTAAGTTTGGTAACCAATGTTGCTGAAATTAAAAAGTATGTTCGGTTTATGTAAAATTATTTTACTCAAGTAACTCTGGGAATCCAACCCTTTGTCTCCGTCTCCGATATCGAAAGAGGAATCGACCGCCACGATGTTGATCGTTTGTTCCATTTTCTGATAGGCAAGGTAATTGCAATATGTCAGATCCTGCGACCCGCCAATGATAACCGGGATAATGTTTTTCTTAAGCAATTGTGCCAGAACGTCCGTCAGTGCAAAATAGCTGTCTTCAATGGTATTCCCCTTTTTAATCGTTCCCAGATCAACAATCTTTGCGGCATAATTCCCTTGGTACAATTTGTAAAGGTTCTCTCTTACGTAATCGGCAGCAAGTCCACAACCTTCGTTGTTCACAGCTTTTCTATCCTCTTCCACTCCTATGATCGCGAGGTGAACATTTTCCAGATCAGGAAAATCTCCTCCTTTGGTATACGCATTGATTATTTTACCGTAGGAAGATGATGAGTAATTGCTCAGCCCGTTAAAGTAGCTGGTATCAATGGGTGTAAAGAATTCCTGCATAGTACAAAATGATGGGTTGCCTGTATGTGAAAGAACTGCTCCTTTCTTCTATAACGCGATGGTTCAGAAAAAGGAACAGTTCTTCGCAAATTATTTTTTCACTACCGCTTTTTTTACTTTAACAGCGGGCTTTACAGCCGTTTTAGTTGCAGTTGATTTTTTAGGGGCAGCCTTTTTTGCTACTTTTTTGGCCGCTTTTTTAGGAGCTGCTTTTTTGGCTGCGGCCTGTTTAAACGGTTTCTTTTCTATCTGCTTTTTCTTGAACCGGTTGCCCTTGCTGGCATTTTTCGGATCGGCTGCAATGTCCAGGCATTCCTGCAAGGAGAGTTCCTTCGGATCAATTCCTTTTGGCAATTTGAAATTATTTTGACCTATTACCAGGTAAGGTCCCCATCTTCCGTTCAGCAATTGAACTTCTGGATTTTCAGGGAATGTTTTGATGTATTTATCAATCTCCGCCTGACGTTTTGCTTTTATCAGTTCGATACAACGTTCTGCAGAAACAGTCATCGGATCATCTTCCTTCTTGAGAGAAATAAACAGTCCGTTGTGACGAATATATGGTCCAAAACGACCAATCGCCACTACCATTTCCATGTCTTCAAATTCGCCTGCAACACGTGGCAATTTGAACAGATCCAGCGCTTCCTGGAAGGTAATGGTATCCAATCGCTGATCTTTTCTCAGACTGGCAAATTTTGGTTTGTTATTCTCGTCATTTCCTTCTCCAAGCTGCGCCATTGGACCAAATCGCCCAATTCTCACATATAAATTTTTTTCCGAAACAGGATCCACACCTAACAATCGCTCACCGGATGCACGTTCGGAATTTTCTGCGGTATTCTCTACATTTTTATGGAAAGGCTTATAAAAATCAGCCAGCATTTTTGTCCACAAAATCTTTCCTTCCGCTATCTCATCAAACTCCTCTTCTACCTTTGCAGTGAAGTTATAGTCCATGATCTGGGGAAATTGAGCCAAGAGAAAATCATTTACTACCATTCCGATATCCGTCGGGAATAACTTTGATTTTTCTGCACCAGTTCCTTCCGATTTTATTTCTTCATTGATCCTGCCATCTTTCAGGGTCAGCACATTGAAATTCCGCTGAACGCCTTCACGGTCTTCTTTCACCACGTATTCACGTTTCTGAACAGTTGAAATGGTAGGTGCATAAGTGGAAGGACGGCCGATTCCCAGCTCCTCCAATTTTTTTACCAGACTAGCTTCCGTATAGCGGGCAGGATGATGTGTATAGCGTTCCACTGCGTTGATTTCAGCAGCCTGAAGCCTCTCTCCCACTTTCATAGGAGGCAGCATTCCGGATTGGTTTTCCTCATCCTCTTCGTCTGTTCCTTCCAGGTAAACTTTCAGGAAACCGTCGAATTTCAATACTTCACCTTGTACAACAAATTTTTCTGTTATGCCACCAGAAGTAATCACGACAGTGGTTTTTTCCAATTCCGCATCACTCATCTGGGAAGAGATGGTACGTTTCCAGATCAGGTCATACAAACGTTTATCTGCTGAATCACCTTCTATGCTTGAGTTTTGAATATAAGTAGGACGGATGGCCTCGTGAGCCTCCTGTGCGCCTTTTGATTTGGTTTTATACTGGCGAATGTTGAGATATTTTGCCCCGTAATTTCCAGTGATTGTCTCTTTCGCCTGATTAATCGCTGTTTCCGAAAGGTTCACGGAATCCGTTCTCATGTAGGTAATCTTTCCACTTTCGTATAAACGCTGCGCAACCACCATGGTTTGTGCAACGGAGAATCCCAGCTTACGACTGGCTTCCTGCTGCAAGGTAGAGGTAGTGAAAGGAGCTGAAGGTGATTTCTTCGTTGGCTTAGTTTCCAGACTGTCGATCGTAAAATCAGCTGCTTCACATTTTTTAAGAAAAGCTCTAGCCTCCTCAATTGTTTTAAATTTGGTGGATAACTCCGCTTTTACCACCGAATTGCCGGAAATAAAATTGGCTGTAACTTTATAGGATGAAGTGCTTTTGAAGCTCATGATCTCACGCTCACGCTCTACGATCAAACGAACGGTAACGGATTGAACTCGGCCTGCAGACAAAGATGGGCGGATTTTTTTCCACAGTATGGGTGATAACTCGAAACCAACCAAACGATCTAAGATTCTTCTGGCCTGCTGCGCATCCACTAAATTTTTATCTATAGAACGAGGGTTTGCAATTGCATTTTGAATAGCCGGCTTGGTGATTTCATGGAAAACAATGCGTTTGGTGTTCTTACCACTCAGGTTAAGCGCCTCGAACAAATGCCAGGAAATGGCTTCTCCTTCACGGTCCTCATCCGTTGCTAACCAAACTACTTCTGCTTTCTTGGCCAGCGATTTTAATTCATTAACCACTTTTGATTTATCCGGGGAAACCTCATAATTGGGGGTGAAATTATTTTCAATATCAACACCAAACCCCTTTTTTGCCAGATCCCGAACATGACCATAACTCGATTTTACCGTAAATCCTTCTCCTAAAAATCCTTCGATTGTTTTCGCTTTTGCGGGGGACTCCACTATTACTAAATTTTTGCTCATACGCTAGCTTTAAGTTATTTGGTATAATGAAATGCTTAATAATTGAGATGCCATTTTCCCAAAATTCGTTGCAAAGGAAAATAATTCAAATCCATATTTGCAAATTAAATTTGGAAATGTCAGATAGTATATATATAAATATATATATACAGATTTTTAAAATTTTTCTGACATTGGTAAAATACGCCATTTTGTCACTGTTTATTTTTAATTATCTTTGCAATCCAATTTTTAAGACGCGGCAATTCAACCGCAAATGTAAAATTAATAATGAACGAGAATAAAATAATTGATGAAAGCAGGCAAGGCGAAGCTTTGATGCTGGAAAAGCCGGTGAAGACAAACGGCAAAAAACTGTTTTTGGAGAGTTATGGTTGTGCGATGAACTTTTCCGACAGTGAGATCGTGGCTTCGATATTAAAAGATCAGGGCTTTTCAACAACTACTGATTTTAATGAGGCCGATGTCATTTTTGTGAATACCTGCGCCATCCGTGAAGGAGCTGAACAGCGGGTAAGAAAAAGACTGACTGAATATAAAAAAGCAAAAAAGACCAACCCTAATCTGATTGTTGGTGTACTGGGCTGTATGGCCGAACGATTGAAATCCCAACTACTGGAAGAAGAAAAACTGGTGGACATTGTGGTGGGCCCTGATGCTTACCGCAGCTTGCCGGAATTAATAGAGATCGCAGAAACAGGACAAAAAGCCGTGAACGTGCTTTTATCTAAAGAAGAAACTTATGCGGACATTGCACCGGTAAGACTGGGTTCCAACGGAGTTACGGCCTTTATTAGCATTACACGGGGATGCGATAACATGTGTGCCTTTTGTGTGGTTCCTTTTACAAGAGGACGGGAACGCAGCCGCGACCCTGAAACCATTGTGAAAGAAGCACATGATCTTTTTGCCGAAGGATACCGTGAAGTAACCTTGCTTGGGCAAAACGTGGATTCATACTTGTGGACCGGCGGAGGGCTGAAAAAAGAAGCCATTACAGAAGAGGAAATGAAAAATGCAACTTCATTCGCGCAGTTGCTTGAGAGAGTTGCGTTAGTGAATCCTGACCTCAGAGTGCGTTTTAGCACATCACATCCAAAAGACATGAGCGATGAAGTGTTGTACACCATTGCTAAATATGATAATATCTGCAGCTATATTCACCTTCCTGTTCAATCTGGAAATTCCAGAATACTGGAAATGATGAACCGCGGTTATACCCGGGAATGGTATTTGACCAGGATAGATGCCATCCGCAGGATCATTCCCGATGCGGGTATTTCCATGGATATCATTACCGGTTTTTGTTCGGAAACGGAAGAAGAACATCAGGACACATTATCGCTGATGGAAGCCGTAAAATATGATTTCGGTTATATGTTTGCTTATAGCGAGCGGCCGAAAACATTGGCGGAACGGAAGTATGAGGATAATGTTCCGGCTGAGGTAAAAGGAAGAAGATTGGCAGAGATTGTTGAATTGCAATTAAAACATTCGGCAGAACGCACGAAGCAAGGCGTTGGCAAAGTGCATAGAGTCTTGGTAGAAGGCGTTTCAAAAAAATCAAAAGAAGAATTGTTTGGCAGAAATTCACAAAATTGCGTGGTTGTTTTTCCGAAAGAAAATTTTAAGAAGGGCGATTATGTGAACGTACAAGTAAATAGCTGCACGGGCGGAACTTTAATTGGCGTTGCGGTTTAGGAAATTAGGAAGTACAAAATAATATTTCATTCAGAAAAAACAGCCATTGAAAAGACAATTGTGTTTCCTTGGTTGATATCTTGATTCTATTTAAAATATGAACATTCAGGAAATAAAAAATCGTTTTGGAATCATAGGCAGCTCTCCTGCACTTGACCGGGCAATTGATATTGCCAAACAAGTTGCTCCAACGGATCTGACCGTATTAATCACCGGAGAAAGCGGAACAGGAAAAGAAGTTTTTCCACAGATCATTCATAATTTAAGTGCGCGCAAACACGGTCAATACATTGCTGTCAACTGTGGCGCAATTCCTGAAGGAACAATCGATTCCGAATTATTCGGACATGAAAAAGGATCATTTACAGGAGCACATGAGGCAAGGAAAGGTTATTTTGAAGTAGCGAACGGCGGGACAATATTTTTGGATGAAGTTGCTGAAATGCCTATTGCCACACAAGCGCGCTTACTACGTGTATTGGAAAGCGGAGAATTTATCAAAGTCGGTTCTTCAAAAGTACTGAAGACCGATGTACGTGTGGTTGCCGCAACCAACGTGAATATTCAACAAGCCATCGAGAAAGGTAAGTTCAGGGAAGATCTGTACTATCGATTGAATACCGTTCCGATTACCGTTCCACCCTTGCGTGAGCGGAAGCAGGATATCTTTTTATTGTTTCGAAAGTTTGCTGCTGATTTCTCAGCAAAATACCGCATGCCCACCATAAAGCTTGATGCCGAAGCAGAACAATTGCTGGTAAGTTATTACTGGCAGGGAAATGTGCGCCAGCTAAAAAATATTACCGAACAAATTTCAGTAATTGAAAAACAGCGCGATATTACCGCTGATATCATGCGCAGTTATCTGCCACAGCAGCAAACCTCTCAATTACCAATGATTGTAGGCAATACGGCACAAGGAGGAAATGATTTCAGCGAACGGGATTTGCTGTATAAAGTTTTGTTCGATATGAAAAAAGATCTGACGGACCTTAAAAAAATAGTGGTTGATCTGATTGAAAATGACAGTCAGCTCAATCAGGATTTCCCCCCGGAGAACGCCTCCATTATCAAAAAATTATATCAGGAGGTTGGCAGTCCGGAAACACCAATACAATTAGGTTACAATACGTCAACGCCACTTTCTAAACAAGATCATATTCCTATTCAGCAAGTAATTGAGGAGACCCTTTCATTGCAGGAAATTGAGGAAGATATGATTAAAAAAGCGTTGACAAAACATAAAGGCAAGCGTAAAAATGCTGCCAAGGAATTGGGAATCTCAGAAAGAACTTTGTACCGAAAAATCAATGAGTACAATATTAAGTAGATGAGAGACGAGAGATATGAGATGTGAGATCATTTGAATATAATTAGCGCTTTGAAAAGAATAAATAACAGCAACAGATACATTAGCAGCAGCAAATACATGCTGGTGTTATTGCTCTGCACCTTCTTTTTATCTGGCTGTAAGATGCGCTATTCATTCAGCGGAGCAAGCATTCCGCCGGAAGCGAAAACAGTATCTGTTCTGTATTTTCAAAACAATGCCTCTCTTGCTCCTCCAACGCTTAGCCAATCATTTACTGAAGCACTCAAGGATAAGTTAAGCTCGCAAACCCGTTTAACTCTTGTTACGAAAGCTGGCGATCTCAGCTTTGAAGGAAGTGTTACGGGATATACCACAGGCCCTATCGCTATTCAAAGTACCGACCAGGCAGCATTGAACAGACTAACCATCACCGTTTCGGTAAAGTACATCTGTATGTTTGATGAAAAGAAAAATTTTGAGCAATCATTCACTCGTTATGCCGACTATTCAAGCTCGCAAAACATTGCTTCCGTAGAAGATCAACTGACCCGCGAAATAAATGAACAACTCGTTCAGGATATATTCAACAGAGCGCTGAACAACTGGTAATGAACAAAGGACAATTCATATCCTACATTGAAAGCCCGGAAAAAATATCCGGCAGCGATAGCTTGCTGCTCGCGGAATTGCTTAAAAATTTCCCTTATTTTCAAACCGCACATCTGCTCTATGCAAAAGGCCTGCACAATGCCGGCAGCATTCATTACAACAATCAATTAAAAGTGACTGCAGCTTATGCTGCCGACAGAAAAGTGTTGCATCGGTTGATTACCAAGCAAAAAGAAGCAGAAACGGACACCGTTTTGCCGAACGTATTGCCGGAAAGGACTGCAAAGATCGAAGAGGAAAGGATAGAAGCCGCGGTTGAACAAATTGTAAAAACGGAAGTTAAAGAATTTAACATTAAACCGGTTGTGGAAGAAACGCTCCTTCCTGAGCCGGAGATCGAAATCATCCCGGTTCCGTCGCTTGTTCAGGCGGAAGAAAAGGTAATTGAAAAAGTGCTGGAGCGGATCCAAGAAGAAAAAACAGCAGAAGAGAAAGAACATAAGAATGAGCCGGAGGAGATTGTAGATCCGGAAGACGAACATAAAGCTCAGGAATCTGAAAATCCGGAAGAAGCCACAGATCCTCTGGAAGGCGAATATATCTCCGAAATAGTAGATGCAAGCGTAGAAATCGAACTACTCAATACTCCCTTGTTTGAGCCACAGGAAGCAAAAACGGAAGAGAAGCAACAGGAAATTGTTGAATCGAATTTTGTTCTCAGCACCATTGCCGAAGTTCCGGTTGAAAAAACCGAAGTTTCCAGTACAATTAACCAAGAGTCGCTTTCGTTCACTGATTGGTTAAAGCATATGAATTCAGGCGCAATCAGCAAAGACGATCCGAAACAAAAGCTTCCTGAGAAAGAAGAAAAGCTATTAAATCCTTTTGAGCTGATTGACAAGTTCATTAAAGAAGAACCGCGCATCACCCGTTCCAAGACCGAATTTTTCAGTCCGGTGAACATGGCCAAGCAAAGTGTGGCAGAAGATATCACTTTTGTGAGTGAAACATTGGCCAAAATATACGTTTTACAAGGGAATTATGCGAAAGCAATCCAAGCTTATGAAAATTTACGCTTGAAATATCCAGAAAAAAGACTTTACTTTGCATCCCAAATTAAAAATTTAAGAAAACTAATTAATCAACAAAAGCAATAATTAACAATGGGAACTATCATTTCAATCTTGATCATAGTCGTTTGTATCCTTTTAATACTAGTAGTTTTAGTGCAAAATTCTAAAGGTGGCGGATTAGCATCTTCTTTCTCTTCTTCCAATCAGGTAATGGGCGTTAGAAAGACAGCAGACTTCCTTGAAAAGGCTACCTGGACTCTAGCAGCGGCCTTATTGGTATTAAGTGTAATGTCCACATCGTTTACTAAAACTTCCGATGGACAATCCAATGGAGCTGCAACAGAATCTGTAACAAGAAAAGCTGCTGCTGAAGATGCAGGTGCAACCACTACTACACCTGCTCCTGTTTCACCGGCGCCAGTTCCAACGCCTGCACCCGGACAATAATCTAAGCATACTACCATATAAATGTCAGAGTGTCACAAACATCTCTGACATTTTTTTTATTTTACGTATTATACTGAAAAATTGTCCCTTTCTCACAGATACAGGCATTTGGTATAATTTCTGACAAGAGAGAACCGCAAATAAAATTATTAAACGCTATTATTTAAATGATTACTAAAAGATAAAGTAAAATGGCAAAAACAAATACCAAGGTAAACATCAAACCAGTTGCAGGTACTCAAAACAGAGTAGTTGTACAAGCCGCTGCAGCTGAAGAAAAAACAGCAAGCGGAATCATCATCCCTGATACAGCAAAAGAAAAACCTCAGAGAGGAATTGTGATCGCTGTTAGTGATAAAGACGAAAAAGGAAATAAGCCCGAAGTACAAGTTGGAAATACCGTGCTTTATGGGAAATACGCCGGAACAGAAGTTCAGGTAGACGGCAAAGACCTTTTAATTATGCGTGAAAGCGATATTTTTGCAATCGTATAATCTGAAGCCTGTGAACGCTTAGTTTATAAATCTAAAAATCTAAAATTAAAATCCAAAATTCATTATGGCAAAAGATATATTATTCAATATAGAGGCACGCGACAAATTAAAAAAAGGTGTTGATGCTTTAGCAAATGCAGTAAAAGTAACCCTAGGACCAAAAGGAAGAAATGTAATTATCGACAGAAAATTCGGTGCCCCATCTGTTACTAAAGATGGTGTTACCGTTGCAAAAGAAATTGAGCTGAAAGATCCTGTGGAAAACATGGGTGCTCAGATGTTAAAAGAAGTTGCTTCTAAAACGGCTGATGCTGCTGGTGATGGAACGACTACTGCAACTGTGTTGGCACAAGCAATTGTAACAGCCGGATTAAAAAACGTTGCTGCAGGTGCCAATCCAATGGACCTGAAGCGTGGTATCGACAAAGCAGTAATTGCTGTTGTGGAAAACCTGAACAAACAGTCACAGAAAGTTGGTGACGATAACAAAAAAATTGAGCAGGTTGCAACCATCTCAGCTAACAATGATAACACAATCGGTAAGCTGATCGCAGAGGCAATGAAGCGTGTGAAAAAAGAAGGTGTTATTACGGTAGAAGAAGCAAAAGGGACTGAGACAACTGTAGAAGTTGTAGAAGGAATGCAATTCGACAGAGGCTATATTTCTGCTTATTTTGTAACGGATGTTGACAAGATGCAAACTGTTCTGGATTCACCACTTATCCTGATTACCGACAAGAAGATCTCCAACATGAAAGAATTGCTTCCTGTGCTTGAAAAAGCCGTACAAACGGGTAAACCAATTCTGATCATTGCAGAAGATGTAGACAGCGAAGCTCTATCAACACTTGTTGTAAATAAGATTCGTGGTTCATTAAAAATCGCTGCTGTAAAAGCACCAGGATTTGGCGATAGAAGAAAATCAATGTTGGAAGACATCGCTATTCTTACAGGCGGAACTTTAATTTCTGAGGAGAGAGGTTACAAATTAGAGAACGCTGATCTTTCCTTTTTAGGAACTGCAGAGAAAATAACAATTGACAAAGACAATACAACGATTGTTGGTGGCAAAGGAAAAAAAGCAGATATCGCTTCCCGCGTTAACCAAATCAAAGCACAAATTGAAACAACAACTTCTGATTACGACAAAGAAAAATTACAGGAGCGTTTGGCTAAATTGGCCGGAGGAGTTGCGGTATTATATGTTGGTGCTGCAACAGAAGTAGAAATGAAGGAGAAGAAAGATCGCGTGGACGATGCATTAGCCGCTACACGTGCAGCAGTTGAAGAAGGAATTGTACCGGGAGGTGGTGTTGCGTATATCCGCGCTATTGAAGGCCTGGAAAAAATGAAAGGCGCTAACCAGGATGAGACAACCGGAATCGAAATTGTAATTCGTGCTATTGAAGAACCTTTACGCCAGATCGTTGCGAATGCAGGATTAGAAGGCGCTGTTATCGTTCAGAAAGTACGCGAAGGAAAAGGCGATTATGGATACAATGCACGCACTGATAAGTATGAAAACTTATTCGCTGCTGGTGTGATCGATCCAACAAAAGTATCGCGTATTGCTTTGGAGAATGCTGCTTCAATTGCGGCTATGCTATTGACCACTGAATGTGTTTTATCTGAGCAAAAGGAAGAAGGCCCTGCAATGCCAATGGGCAACCCAGGAATGGGTGGAATGGGCGGAATGATGTAAACTCCCGCACAAATGATGTAGAAACCTCCCGGAATTATTCGGGAGGTTTTTTTATTATCTTTATCAAAATAACAAACATGAGCAGATTGATAAAAACAGCTTTAATAGGAATGAGTATCACTTTGTTTATTTCCGTTGCATTATTTTTCATTGCTTCCGTTTCCTTCCGTTCCTTAGCCCCTCTTTTTATGCCTTGGGCCGTGCTTCTTCTTATCGGATTAACCAACAGAAAACGTTAATTATCAGTTTTTGCCGAACTGAAATATGGCTTAGTCGAATATTTTAAAAATAATCGCCTTTATTGTGGAAATAATTTCCCAATTCATTAGCTTTACTGACAACATAACTACTCTCTACTGCTAAAAGTGAAAAAACTACTCCCGTTTATTTTCTTTCTGTCATTCTTTCTTCAATTAAATGCTCAGGAAGTGATCGTGCCTGCTTCGTTAAAAAGCAAAACAGTCTATTTTTCCTGGGGATATAATAAAGACTGGTTTTCAAAAAGTGATTTGCACTTTTCAGATAACGGCGCTCCTGATCCCGGGAATAAAAGCGATATCACTTCTTATGATTTTACGATTTATGACGCAACAGCAAGAGACCGTCCGGGCTTTAAGGAAATCCTGAAAACAGATCTTACAATCCCACAGTACGTTTACCGCCTTGGCTACTTCTTTAATGAAAAGATGGGGATAGAGATCAACTTTGATCATGTTAAGTATGTAATGAATGATTTCCAAACCTTACGTGTAAAAGGCACAATTAACGGGCAGTACATCGATCAGGATACAACGATCAGCCCACATGATTTCCTGCGCTTCGAACATACAAACGGCGCTAATTTCCTGATGTTCAATTTGATGAGGCGCGAACAATTGTTACACAGCAAAAACAACAAGCATAAGCTGAGTGCTATTGCGAAGGTTGGTGCCGGTGTAGTGATCCCTAAAACAGATGTAACGCTTTTTGGAAAACGGGTCGATAACCGTTTTCATATCGCCGGTTATTGTGCCGGAGTGGAAGCAGGCTTACGTTATGAAGCTTACAAATATATTTTTCTTGAATACACCGGTAAAGGAGTATTTGCAAACTACACTAAAGTATTAACGGTGGGTTCCGGTAAAGCAAACCACCACTTCTGGACCTTTGAAAATATCTTGGCGCTGGGCCT
>DASWNK010000098.1:0-4256 GCA_036399275.1 Bacteroidia bacterium
AGCTCGCCTTTTTCTATTTCATCGATTAATTGCAGTTTAAAGGCTAAGCTGTAATCTTTTTGAGTCTTTTTTAAGGCACTCCTTCCTCTTTTGTTTTCCATATAAGTTGATTTTTGTGTCAACTTATTTCAGGACGGAACAGAATCTTAAATAAAAAAGCCTCAGTGGAATGGCTGAGGCTTTTTATTAATTATAATTATTACTTACTCAAATATAAATTCCTTTCGGAATAGATGGTATGAAAGAATTCGTCCGTCAAGTCATCAATAAAATAGATGGCTTCACCGGTGGATTTCATTTCCGGTCCAAGCTCTTTCGTTACTTCCGGAAATTTCTCATAAGAGAATACCGGAATCTTAATGGCATATCCTTTTTTACGCGGATTGAATTTAAAATCTTTGACCTTTGCGCCCAGCATTACTTTCGTAGCATAGTTTACATAAGGCTCATCATACGCTTTCGCGATGAAAGGAACCGTACGTGATGCACGTGGATTTGCTTCAATGATATAAACGATTTCATTTTTGATAGCAAACTGAATGTTTAACAATCCAACTGTTTTCAAAGCGATCGCAATTGTTTTAGTATGCTCTTCAATTTGACGGATCACATTTTCACTTAAATCGAATGGAGGCAATACCGCGTATGAATCACCGGAGTGAATTCCTGCCGGCTCAATGTGCTCCATGATCCCGAGGATGTAATTATCCACACCATCACAAATCGAGTCTGACTCTGCTTCTATCGCCCCTTCCAGGAAATGATCCAGCAATACCTGGTTACCGGGATGATCTTTCAATAAGTTCACCACATGTTGCTCCAGCTCCTGTTCGTTGATCACGATCTTCATGTTTTGTCCGCCCAATACATAGGATGGACGAACCAACAATGGGAATCCTAATCGCTTGGATAATTCCACCGCTTGTTCTGCATCTTCGATCACTCCAAATTCCGGATAAGGAATGTTATTGTCTTTTAAAAGATTGGAGAAGCTTCCCCTGTCTTCCGCCAAGTCCAGTGATTTATAATCAGTACCGATGATTTTTATTCCATAGCGTTCCAGCTTCTCTGCTAATTTCAAGGCTGTTTGCCCGCCCAATTGAACAATTACACCTTCCGGCTTTTCATTCAGGATAATGTCATAAATGTGTTCCCAGAAAACCGGCTCGAAATATAATTTATCGGCTACGTTAAAATCCGTGGAAACGGTTTCCGGATTACAATTGATCATGATGGTCTCGTAACCGCATTCCTTCGCGGCAAGCACGCCATGCACACAGCTGTAATCAAATTCAATTCCCTGCCCGATCCTGTTCGGTCCGCTTCCCAACACTACAATTTTCTTTTTGTCAGATGCAATGGATTCATTCTCATCTTCGAACGTACTGTAATAATAAGGTGTTTTCGCTTCGAACTCTGCGGCACAAGTATCTACTAATTTGTAAACACGTTTGATGTTCAGATCGTTTCTGCGGTTAAACACTTCACTTTCCAGGCATTTCAAAAGGTGAGCAATTTGTCTGTCGGCATAACCTTTTTGTTTTGCTTCATAGAACAGATCACGCGGTAAATCTTTCAGAGAGAATTTAGAGATCTCATTTTCCAGAAGGATCATTTCTTCAATCTGGTTCAGGAACCATGGATCGATGCGGGTAAGCTTTTGTATGGTTTTAATAGAAATCCCTAATTTGATCGCGTCGTAAATATGGAACAAACGGTTCCAGCTCGGACGCTCCAGGCTTTTTAATAATTCATCCTGATTTTTCACTTCTCTTCCATCGGCACCCAAACCATTACGTTTGATCTCTAAGGATTGACAAGCTTTTTGCAATGCTTCCTGGAAACAACGGCCAATGCCCATTACTTCACCAACCGATTTCATCTGGAAACCCAGTTCGCGGTTAGCACCTTTGAATTTATCAAAGTTCCAACGCGGGATCTTTACAATAACATAATCCAGTGTCGGTTCAAAAAATGCGGAAGTCGATTTGGTGATCTGGTTTTGCAACTCGTCCAGGTTATAACCGATAGCCAGCTTGGAAGCGATCTTCGCAATCGGGTAACCGGTTGCTTTACTTGCTAAAGCTGAAGAGCGGGAAACACGGGGGTTGATCTCAATCGCAATAATATCTTCCGAATCATCGGGGTTCACGGCAAACTGCACATTACAGCCTCCTGCAAAGTTTCCGATACTGCGCATCATCTTGATCGACAAGGTGCGCATTTTCTGATAAGTAGTATCTGATAAAGTCATTGCCGGCGCAACAGTAATGCTATCGCCGGTATGAACACCCATCGGATCGAAATTCTCAATGGAGCAAATGATCGCCACATTGTCGTTGCTGTCTCTCAACAGCTCTAATTCATATTCTTTCCAGCCTAAAACCGCTTTATCAATCAATACTTCGTGGATAGGAGAAGTATGAAGACCGCG
This sequence comes from Bacteroidia bacterium, assembly GCA_036399275.1. GTDB lineage: Bacteria > Bacteroidota > Bacteroidia > 2-12-FULL-35-15 > 2-12-FULL-35-15 > 2-12-FULL-35-15. The sequence continues at coordinate 2,435 of DASWNK010000098.1, forward strand.
GTCGAGCAATCTGTCGAAATCTTCCTTTTGGTAAACAACACTTCCGCCACTTCCACCCAAGGTGAAAGATGGACGGATCACCAGCGGGAAACCGAATTTCTGCGCGATCTCTTTTCCTTCCAGAAAGGATTTCGCAATATGAGAAGGCGCCATTCCAACACCTATGGATTCCATTCTCATTCGAAACTTGTCCCTGTCTTCGGTTACTTCAATCGCGTCAATGTCAACACCGATCATGCGGATACTGTATTTTTTCCAGATCCCCATTTCATCGCACTTCATGGCCAGGTTCAAAGCCGTTTGTCCGCCCATGGTTGGCAACACCGCATCAATGTCCGGATTCTCTTCCAGAATCTTCACGATGGACTTTACTTCCAGCGGCAACAGGTAAATATTTTCTGCTGTCACTTTATCCGTCATAATAGTAGCCGGATTAGAGTTGATCAGCGTTACTTTAATGCCTTCTTCTTTTAAGGAACGGGCTGCCTGTGAACCGGAATAATCAAACTCACATGCTTGTCCGATCACGATCGGGCCGCTGCCTATTATTAAAACTGATTTTATCGAATGATCTCTTGGCATATTCTGGATGTTAGATGTTGGATGTTGGATGTTGGATATTGGTATCAAGTATCAGGTATCATGACCAGATAGTTGGATTCTTGCTTTACATTACTCCTGATTCATGCGTTTTGTGTCTTGTCTCTTAATACTTGTGTCTTGTGTCTTGATACTAATTACCGCCTACGAAAATACTTATAAATGCGCCTTTGCTCCGAAAATTCTATTAACAAGTTTTCAAGAGAAAGCCTGCCGGACTTAGCTTGCAAAAGACCTTTCCGGACAGAAAAAAAGCCTTCCCGAAAAACGGAAAGGCTTTTATATTTAGTAGAAAGTTCAATTTCTATTTATGTGTTTTTTCGTCAGATACTGTTAATTTTTTTCTTCCTTTAGCTCTACGGTTAGCTAATACTCTACGCCCATTGGCTGTAGCCATTCTTTCACGGAAACCGTGTTTGTTTTTTCTCTTTTTTACCGATGGTTGGAACGTGCGAAATGTCATTTTACTTATATTTTGTGCTGAATACCAGCTTATTAATATTCTGTTTATTAAATTCGGAATGCAAAGATAGAAGTTTTTTCATTTCCGCAAACTTTTTTCTTCGTTTTTGATGCTAAAAATGAAAAATTCCGTCTTTTAAGGTATTCGGCTCTCCTGTACGTCTTTAAACAAAAGGCATATAATCTTTGTAATTAAGAACGGCAGCCCCAAAAAATCATACATTTGCGGCTCAATTTCAACAAAAATGGCAAGAAAAGTTAAAGAAACCGACGATTTACCGAAAGCAAAGATCAATAAAACCTCCCTTAAGAAAGCATTACGCATATTTGAATATACCGGAAAACACAAGTGGAAGCTTTATTTGGGACTCGTATTTCTGCTTCTGACGTCCTTTACAGCCTTACTTTTTCCAACCATGCTTGGCGCATTAGTGAATGTAATCGACCCGAAAAACCCAACTTCTGTTATGCAGGACGGAAAAATGATGGGTGGAGCGGTGCAGGAATTCCAACAGAACTATTTTTCAAACATCAATGACATTGGCCTTTATTTGATTATTGTACTCAGCTTACAATCTGTTTTCTCTTATTTCCGTATCTATTTGTTTGTGAATTATACCGAAAACACACTGGCATCTCTTCGCCAGGCTGTGTATGCTCATTTGATCTCACTGCCAATGAGCTTTTTTGTTCAACAGCGTGTGGGCGATCTGAACAGCCGCATGTCGGCCGACATTTCCCAGATCCAGGATACCTTAAC
>DASWNK010000099.1:0-27829 GCA_036399275.1 Bacteroidia bacterium
TATATGCTTCTTCCGAACCCACGCCGTATACTTTATCCTTTTTAGGATCGAGTGTTTGCCAGTTATCAGGGGTCTTCTTTTGCGCAAACAGGGTAGTCGAAAAGAATAAGCAGACAAGGATGAATTGTTTTCTCATAATTCAATTAGTTTTAACACTACGAAAATATGGATAAATAACTTATTTATACCCTAAAAGCGCCTGAATTGATCGGTCTTTTATATGAAAGGCATGCAGGAAGGATGAGTGGAAAAGAAAAAACTCCTGCGAAGCTTGTCCACAGGAGTTTTTCAATAATAATTGCTGCTTAACAGAACTCGTCAAAAGCCATTTTAAGGTTATCCGCGATCATTTGCGCGCTTCTGCCTTCGATGTGGTGACGCTCTACAAAATGCACCAGTTTGCCGTCTTTAAACAAAGCGATGGCTGGTGAAGATGGTGGATAAGGAGCAAAATGCTTGCGTGCTTCTGCAACTGCTTCGGTGTCGAAGCCAGCAAAAACAGTTGTGATCTTGTCGGGGCGCTTATCGCCGGCAACGGATAATTTAACGCCGGGGCGAGCCGCTCCTGCCGCACATCCGCAAACAGAATTGACAACTACAAGCGTTGTTCCTTTGCTGCTGATGGCTGCATTTACTTCATCCGGTGTTTTCAGGTCTTCGAAACCAACTGCCGTAAGCTCTGCTTTCATTGGTAATACTATACTTTCTGGATACATTGCTATTTGTTTTTTTATTACTAGCCAATAGGCTTAGTAAAAGGGTTTATAAATCAATTGATAAAGGACAAATTTAAGGAAATTTGCATAGCAAACCTTCCTTTTTTCTCTTCTGTGATTATAACAATCAATTGAATATCTTTGTTCTGCTAAAAAGAAGAAAAAAATGAAGATGTACAAGATTTTAAGTTCTGCACTGATGTTAGTAGGCGTTTTAAGCAGCGCAAATGCACAAACAAAGCTCATAGAAAAGGTAAGCCGTACCGGAAACGAACTGGTGATTTCTTATGAAAAATACAAACTGCCCAACGGCCTCACAATTGTGGTGCATGAAGATCATTCCGATCCCATCGTTTATTTTGATGTGACTTATCACGTTGGATCTGCCCGCGAGCAGGAAGGACGATCCGGCTTTGCTCATTTCTTCGAACACATGATGTTCCAGGGCTCCGAACATGTGGCCGATGAACAACATTTTAAAGTGGTGACGGAAGCTGGCGGAACACTGAACGGAACCACAAATCAGGACCGAACCAATTATTTTGAGCTCCTGCCGTCCAACCAACTGGAAACAGCTTTTTGGCTTGAGTCGGATCGTATGGGGTTTCTGCTGGATTCCGTGACGCAGAAGAAGTTTGAAGTGCAGCGCGCAACGGTTAAAAATGAGCGTGGACAAAATTATGATAACCGTCCCTATGGTTTGGCCGGTGAGAAAACAGCTGCCGCCTTGTACCCTGTTAATCATCCATACTCCTGGCTTACGATCGGTTATATCGAAGACCTGAACCGGGTGGATGTGAATGATCTGAAAAAATTCTTTTTGCGCTGGTATGGCCCTAACAATGCTACACTTACTGTTTCAGGAGATGTAAATACTGCAGAAGTGATCAAACTGGCAGAGAAATATTTTGGACCAATTCCTTCCGGCCCGGAAGTGAAGCCGCAGTCGTTTCCGGCTGTGGTGCTTGATAAAGATCGCTATGTTTCCTATGAAGACAATATCCGCTCACCCATGCTGAGCTTTGCTTTTCCAACGGTTGCAGCAAGAGCGGAAGATGAAGCTGCTGTTGATGTATTAGCCGATATACTGGGTGGAAGCAAATCTTCCATCTTCTATCAGAATTTTGTGAAGACCCAAAATGCCATGGATGCGAATGTGTATCATCCGACTTCGGAACTGGCAGGAAACCTGATGATCTCTATCCGTACTTTTCCTGACCGATCGTTGACTCAGATCGATTCCATGGTTCGTTTCTGCTTTGCTGAATTTGAAAAAAGAGGAGTGACCGATGAAGATATAAAGAAATACAGGGCGGGTTATGAAGCAAACATGATCAACTCATTGAGCAGCGTACAAGGCAAAGGCGGAATGTTGGCGGCTTATCAGACCTATGCCGATAACCCGAATTACATGAAAACAGAAATGGCGCAGTATAACAAAGTGACCAAAGAAGATGTAATGCGTGTTTACAATAAGTACATAAAAAATAAACATGCTGTGATCCTGAGCGTTTGTCCAAAAGGGAAAAAGGAAGTCGCTGCAAAGCCTGATAATTATACGCCACCGGCACGCAACGTGAATGCGCCGGAAGCAGCAGAATACAAATCGTTGGTATACAATAAAGCAAAAAATACATTTGATCGCAACAAACAACCAACTGTAGGTTCTAGCCCTGTGGTTAAAGCGCCTGTATACTGGACCTCTAAATTCGACAACGAATTAAAGATCATCGGTGCAAAAAGTGATGAAGTGCCAAGCACCACTCTGCAATTAAGCATTGAAGCCGGCCATCGGTATGAGCCGAAAAACCAGGCTGGCGTTTCACAATTGCTTACCAGCATTATGAATGAATCTACACTGAAACATTCGGCAGAAGAAATCGGTGAGCTGCTTGATAATCTCGGAAGCAGTGTTAGTATCAATAATAACGGGCAGGACATCGTTGTTTATATCTCTTCTCTTACAAAAAATGTGGATGCTACTTTGGCAATCGCGGAAGAGATATTGTTCCAGCCGAAATTCGATATAACGGAATTTGAGCGTATTAAAAAGCAACGCCTGGAAGCGATTGCTAACCAATCCACACAAGCAACAACCATTGCCAACAATGTTTTTGCAAAATTGATGTATGGAAACAACCACATCATGAGCGTTCCATCCATGGGAACAAAAGAAAGCGTTACGGCGCTTACACTTGATGATGTAAAAAGCTATTATGCGGCTTATTTCTCTCCATCAATCGCTTCATTGGTTGTAGTTGGAGATGTGTCGCAGGAAGCAATTATGCCTAAGCTGGCTTTCTTAAAAAAATGGGAAGGCAACAAAGTGCTGAAAGCAATAGAGCCTGCTTTACCTGCCATCGATAAAACGAAACTCTATTTTGTAAATAAGAACAATGCCCCGCAATCAGAGATCCGTATCGGTTACATGGCAATGCCTTATGATGCTACTGGTGAGTTTTATAAAACAGGTGTGATGAACTATTCCTTAGGTGGTGCATTCAACAGCCGCATCAATTTAAACCTTCGTGAAGCGCATGGTTTTACTTATGGTGCACGCGCGAATTTTTCCGGCAATCAGTTTGTCGGTCCATATACAGCTTCTTCTGGTGTTAGAGCGGATGCTACTGACAGCTCTTTGGTAGAGTTCATGAAGGAGATCAAATTATATGTGGAGAAAGGGATCACAGAGCAAGAGCTGGCTTTTACGAAAAGTTCCATGGCGCAAGGGGAAGCTCTGAAATATGAAACAGCAATGCAAAAAGCAGGTTTCATTAAACGCATTTTGGATTTTAACCTCGACAGAACTTTTACTGAAAAGCAGAATGAGATTTTAAAGAGCATGACCAAGAAAGAGATCGATGAGCTGGCAAGAAAAAAATTGCCTTATGAAAAGATGTCGATCCTGGTGGTGGGCGATAAATCGAAAGTGTTTGAGAGCATCAGCAAATTAGGTTATGAAGTGATCGAGCTGGATAGCGATGGCAATCCGCTTGCAATGGTTAAATCGGCCGAACAGAAAGCTGCGGAAGAGCAGATACAAAGGAAAACTCCTCCGAATGGTGGAAAAGGAACTCCGGCAGTAGTGCCGTACAGGAAACTGGAAGGTAAAAAATAGAGAAGAAGGTGATCAGTCGATCACCTTTTTTTTTGAAAAAAAGAACGGATCAACGCCGCGCTTTCATCTGCAAGAATGCCGGATACAACGGTTGTCTTGGGATGAAGCACATTATTCTCCAGCAATTTGAAACCACGTTTGGTATCACTTGCTCCGTAAACCAGCTTTCCCAGTTGCGACCAGGCAATAGCGCCGGCACACATCACACAAGGTTCCAGGGTAATATAAAGCGTACATTCATTCAGGTATTTGCCATTCAGGAAATTCGCAGCCGAAGTGATGGCCTGCATCTCCGCATGAGCGGTTACATCATTCAGCCGTTCGGTCAGGTTATGCGACCTGGCAATAATTTTGTTGTTGCATACCACCACCGCGCCAACCGGCACTTCATCCGCATCAAAAGCTTTTTGAGCCTCTTTCAAGGCTTCCTTCATAAAGGATTCATCACTAAAAACAGTCAGTTCCATGCGGCAAAGATAATGTTCCTTTCCTTGATTTTTAGGTTCAGAATCACCTTTATTTTTAGTATTTTCGCAGCTGAATTAAGGTTCAGGCATCTCAATTTAATGTATCTTAAATCTATTGTTTCAAATCTAATATCTCAAATCTAAATATATGCTACGATCACATACTTGCGGGGAATTACGAGTTTCACATGTAGGACAAACGGTTACCATCAGCGGATGGGTTCAGGGTGTAAGAGATAAAGGCTCTTTGCTTTGGATCGACCTGCGTGATCGCTATGGCATTACCCAGATCACGATTGAAACAGATAAAGTGCAGAAAGAACTGGCCGACATGGCCCGCTCACTGGGGCGTGAATTTGTAATAAGCGTTACCGGTAAAGTTGCCGAGCGCTATTCGAAAAGCGATAAGATCGAAACCGGTGATATTGAAATTTATCCGGAGAAAATTGTTTTATTAAGTCCTGCCATCACACCACCTTTTACAATTGAAGATGAAACAGATGGTGGTGATGATATCCGCATGAAATACCGTTACCTGGATTTAAGAAGAAATCCTGTACGCAAAAATTTAGAGCTGCGTCACCGCATGGCCATCGAAACAAGAAACTTCCTGGATAAATTAAATTTCCTGGAAGTGGAAACTCCGGTGCTGATCAAATCAACTCCCGAAGGTGCACGTGATTTTGTTGTGCCTTCCCGCATGAACCCAGGTGAGTTTTATGCCTTGCCACAATCGCCGCAAACATTCAAACAGTTATTGATGGTGGGCGGCTTCGATCGTTATTACCAAATTGTAAAATGTTTCCGTGACGAAGATCTTCGTGCAGACCGTCAACCGGAGTTCACGCAGATCGATTGTGAAATGGCTTTTGTTGAGCAGGAAGATATATTGAACACTTTCGAAGGATTAGTTCGTCATTTATTCAAGTCGGTGAAAGGAATTGATATTCCTACGCTTTCACGGATGACTTATGCCGATGCCATGAAGTTTTATGGAAACGACAAGCCGGACATTCGTTTTGAAATGAAGTTCGTGGAGTTGAATGATGTCGTAAAAGGAAAAGGCTTCCCAGTATTCGATAATGCAGGAGCAGTAATTGGAATATGTGCGAAAGGTGCTGCAGAATACACACGCAAGCAACTGGACGAGTTAACCGAATATGTAAAGCGTCCTCAGATCGGAGCAACCGGATTGGTTTATGCACGTTGCAATTCCGATGGAACGATCAAATCATCCGTTGATAAATTTTACAACGAAGAGGAATTAAAGAAATGGGCAACCGCATTCAAGGCGCAGCCGGGTGACTTAATGCTTTTGATGGCAGGTGAAGAAAACAAAACGCGCAAAGCATTATCCGAATTACGCTTAGAGATGGGCACACGATTAGGCCTTCGTGATAAAAACACTTTTGCATGTCATTGGGTGATTGATTTTCCTTTATTGGAATGGAGTGAAGAAGCAAACCGCTTTCATGCGATGCATCACCCCTTCACTTCTCCGAAACCGGAAGACATTGAATTGCTGGGATCAAATCCTGGCGCTGTTCGTGCGAATGCCTACGACATGGTGATCAATGGTGTGGAAGTTGGCGGAGGTTCGATCAGGATCTTCAACAAGCAATTACAATCCCGCATGTTCGATCTGTTAGGATTTACAAAAGAAGAAGCACAGGCGCAGTTTGGTTTCTTAATGACAGCTTTTGAATTTGGTGCTCCTCCGCATGGCGGGTTAGCGCTCGGTTTTGATCGCTTGTGTTCTTTGTTCGGCGGTGCTGATGTGATCCGTGATTTTATTGCCTTCCCGAAAAATAATTCAGGACGTGATGTAATGATTGATTCACCTTCACCAATTGCACAAGCGCAGTTGGATGAGCTGGCAATAGCGCTGAAGAAGTAAAAAAACATCCATTGATAATGTGAAACCCTTGCTTGATGGCAGGGGTTTCTTTTTAGCCAATTATTCGCTATTTATGAGTATCTTAGCTATATACATAAACTCTCCGCATGAAAAAAATTACTCTTTTCCTCTCATTATTCTTTCTTTCCTTTTTATCATTAGCACAATGGAATACCATTAGTGTTGGAACAACCCAGGATCTGTATTCGGTTGATTATTATTCAAGCAATGATATCTGGATCGGATCGTTCAATCAAATTGTAAAGACAACTACCGGTGGTGCAAGCTGGAGTATCATTACTCCGATGCAGGATCTTGCAAGCGCTTCCATTATTCCCGCCAACGTAAATGATATTGCACTAACAAGCGCTACAAATGCAATTGCAACGGGACTCTATTTTTCGGGAAATAGCGAAGTTATTTTAAGAACAACGAATGCCGGTGCTAATTGGGATTATGCAACAATGAATAGTACGGTTCCATTGTTGAGATACATTAATTCTGTTGATATGAATGGTGCGAGAATGATAGGTGTTGGAAATACCGGCAGGCTATTCCGGAGCACGACTTCCGGTGCGAGTTGGACATTGACTGCAACGGGTACAACGAATATGATCAATGACGTAAAATTCTCTTCCTTAGATACTGTCTTTGCTTCAGGAAACAATGTGATGCTGAGGTCTTATAATGGCGGTGCTTCATGGACAACTCTTTCGGTTTCGGGTGATTACGTTAATCTGGCTTGTAAGGGAAATGTTGTATATGCAACTATGGCGTCTTCATCTACTATGATAAAATCAACTGATTATGGTGTAACGTATTCAAATGTTAGTCTTCCATTCACTTCAGAAGGAGCAATTCATGCAATAAACAAGGATACTATTCTTGTTTCCGGATCAAATGGAATTTATATTTCTAAAAATGGAGGAATACACTGGGAAAAATATGTTTTGTCTTCGTACCAACCCGTTAAAATGTTCGACTTTTTAAATTCAACTACAGGGATCGCTGTTGGCGATATGGGTTATGTATTAAAAACAACTGATCTTTCATTGGCTCCGAGTATTCCTGTAAGTTTGTTTTCAATTGCAGGAGGATTAACAACGTATTGTCTGGGAGATGCGATCACACTTAGTAATGGTTCCATGATGGGCTGCACCTATCAGTGGCAAATGAACGGAACAACATTTAGCACTGCCTATACTCCTTCCACATTGGTATTAGCAACAGAAGGATCACAAAATATTTCATTGATCGTTACGAATGGTTACGGGTCCGATACAGCTACAGTAACGGTGAATGTTCTTGGAAATTACATAAACGCGATTCCGGCATTGGTGTCAGAAGACTCGGTTTGTACTGGAAATATTGTTGGTTTTAATGTGTTTAATTCTCAGGTAGGAGTTAATTACCAGCTTAGAAAAGGATTTTTAAATGTAGGTGCTGTTCAGGCAGGGACCGGAGGCGTGCTCTATTTTTCATCTCTCACTCCAGTAACAGCGACAGAAACATTTAATATCAAAGCCGTAAAAATGACAGTTTGTTTTACTGATTCACTCATAAAGAATCAAACAATTTATGTTTTCACAAGTACAGGATCTCCTGTAATGATCTGCCCTCAAGTATTTGATGTTTGCGGAAGTCCGGGGTTTGATCCCGGAATTACAAACGTAACTTTTGGTACAATAAATAACTCAAGCAATTTTATTTTTAATAACTATTTTGATTATTCCTGCTGCCAAAATGTGGATGTAACAATGGGCAATACCTATCCCATTTCAGTAACTACTGCATATGTGTGGGGCGAGTTTGTTGCAGTATGGATTGATTTCAACAATGATGGTGTGTTTAATGCAACTACAGAAGTGGCTTTGTCGGGATTTGCTGCTCCAACAATTACGGGCAATGTAACCATTCCTGCTACTACTGCTTTAAATCAAAAACTCCGGATGCGTGTTGCGTCCGACATTGATTCGCTATCAGCTACAAATGGCTGTTCCTTTTACTGTGGAGAGATTGAAGATTATTCAGTTACAATCCAGCCGGCAATAACTCTTCCGGTATCTTCTTTTTCAAGTGTTGCCACCGTTGGCTGCACAACAAGTGTCGCTTTTACAAATACAACTAATAACGGAACATCTTTTGTCTGGAATTTTGGTGATGGTTCGCCGGTTGACACTTCATCAAACCCCACGCATGTTTATTTTGTAAGCGGTACATACACGGTTTCCCTCATTGCTTGTAATCCTTATGGCTGTGATACGATCGCGCTTGCAGAAACGATCACCATACCTCAGCTTCCTCTTTCCTCCTCGTGTGTGCCAGTTCTTGCGCCAATGACTCCTTTTACGGAAGTGACCGAGTTGCTGGTGGACACTACCTATGCATTTGGTGGAACACTTTGGGAATCAATAGATCCTAATTCTGAAAATCAGATATGCACGAATCAATTGTATTTAAATGCAGCGTCAACATATTATTTTAAATGTTATGTCAATGTTAGTTCATACAGAGCTGTTAACTATTGGATAGATTACAACAATGATGGTGTTTTTGCTGCTAACGAATATATCAACTCTCCGTTATCGATCGGTTATGCGTATAGCTATGGGGTTGTACCCACTATTGTTCAGGTTCCTGAAACGGCAGTAATGAACACCCCCTTACGAATGCGTGTTGTAGTTTTCGACGGACCTATTCCGGTTATTCTTGGCCCTTGCCCGGTCACGTCAGGTTATGATGGGCTCTATCATGATTATACTGTTTTTATTGAACCTGCATTGCCTGCTATAGCCGACTTTTCAATGTGGGGGCCTTCACCTTGCACAAATAATCCTGTAAATTTTTTAAATACATCTACTCATGCAAATAGTTATTTATGGGATTATGGTGATGGAACTACGGATACCGCAATGGATGGTTGGCATATATATACAACTCCGGGAATATACACGGTTAAATTAACGGCAAGTAATAGTTTATATACCGACAGCTTGATCCGTACAAGCTATGTTACAGTTCTTCCATCATTGCCCGTGCCTTCATTAACACTTGCGGGAACAGTTCTTTCAACTGCTTCAACTGCCTCTGCATATAAATGGTATAAAGATAATGTGCTGATCAGCGGAGCGGTTTCTCCTTCTTATGATATGGGTTTGGTAAATGGAGTTTATAAACTTGTACTTGTAAATTCAAATGGGTGTGAAACGAGCTCAGCCAATTATCCTTATAATCCGGTGAACGCCGATTTTACAATTTCACCAACAACAGGTTGTGGCACTACGCTTACTTTTCTTAATAATCTGTCAATAAATGCTACGAGTTATACGATCCATTGGGGAGATGGAGTAATAACGTCACCTTCAACAGGTGCCGGATATCATTTCTATTCTCCGGGTATTTACACCGTAAAATATGTTGCTTGCAATGGAGCCAGCTGCGATAGTTTGATTCTTACGAACTATGTAACCATTGGCACTACTGCAACGGTTCCGGTAATTTCATTGTCTGGATCGACACTAACCACTTCTGCAGTTGAACCTTTTTATCAATGGTACAGAAACACTGTGCTGATCTCAGGAGCAACCTCATCTTCTTATGCTCCTGTGTTAGATGGCGATTATACATTGAAAGTAACAAATTCGACAGGTTGCAGCGCTACTTCTGCTATTCTTTCTTATTATCCGGTCAATCCCGGATTTTATACAAATACACCCGTTTATTGCGGCTCATCGGGAACCAGCATCCTGCTGATCAATACATCCACAAATGCAACTAGCTATCTATGGGACTTTGGTGACGGCACGTCTTCTACGGCATCGTCTGTTTTTCATAGCTTTCCTCCGATAGGAACATTTACTGTTAAATTGATCGCATGTAACGCAATGGGCTGTGATAGTTTAACGCTGACAAATTATATTACAACAGACACAACCATTATTGCTCCGGTGATTACGGCTCTTGGTGATACTGCGTTGTGCCCGGGCAGTTCAGTAGACCTGGTTACAAATGCTGAAAGCGGTTATACTTATCAATGGACAGTATATGGCAGCTATCTGGGTGTTTCAGACACATTGTACACGGTATACTCTACAGGAGAATATGCGATTCAGGCAACAACACTTTTTGGATGTGTTGCAAGTTCCAATCCGATAAATGTTTTCGCCGAGAATTGTGTTTGGCCCGGAGATGCGGACGGAATGGGTTTAGTTGATAACAATGATCTGCTTCTGATAGGTCTTTATTATGGTCAAACAGGTCCTGCAAGATCATCAGTAAGCAATACCTGGCAAGCATATCCAGCTACTAATTGGGGGACTTTGTATCCTCCGTTCTCTACGGATATTAAAAATGCTGATTGCAATGGCGATGGAATAATTGATGATAATGATACATTGGCGGTTAATATTAATTACAGCTTATCACATGCATTCTCACCCGCAAATGACCATGCCAGATTAACGAATCCTTCAGCCTATCTGATGACTGCAAGTAGCAGCTATCTGCCGGGTGATTGGGTAGACGTGGAAGTATGGCTGGGAACTTCATCCTTGCCCGTGAGCAATTTATATGGCATTGCATTTAATATTAATTACGACGCTTCACTTGTTCAGAGCGGAACCGAGAGTTTAACTTATCCGAATAGTTGGTTTGCTTCGCCGGGCACAGATGCAATAAAGCTTGCTAAGATAGATGCTGTATCTAATACAGTTTGTGGCGCTGAAACGAGGATTGATCACTTCAATGCAAATGGCTTTGGAAAAATAACTGATTTTAAATTTCAATTAAGTAGCACGATTATGACTGCAAATTCGCTGGAATTGAGTTTTTCTTATCTCAGCGCAAATGACTCGGCAGGCATTCCAATTATATTTAATACAATACCTTTAACGCTGGCTATTCCAGTAGGGATTGACGAACAGGAAAATGCGAACAGCATACTAATTTATCCCAACCCTTATTCTAACGAAACACAAATTGCTTATTCTTTGAAAGAGCGATCTGATGTAACGATCGAAGTATACAATGCAATCGGGCAGAAAATGGAAACGCTTTTAAACGCCTCTCAACCGGCCGGCGAATTCAAATGTTTGTTTAGCGCTAAGCAGAAAGGCTATAATGCAGGAATCTATTTTGTGAAGGTCATTATTGACGGCACAGCAACCATGAAGAGGATTGTGGAGATGAAATAAAACAAATTAGTAGTCATAAAAAAGCCTCTTCGCATGAAGAGGCTTTTTTATTTACCATGCCGGAGCGATGGAAACACTGTCGCTTAAAGGTGCTGGAAGTTCTTCGGGTGGATGCGGAAGCTCCTGGAATGATTCGATCATCTTAACCATGTCGGGTTCAAGATCATCTTTATGATCAGCGCTTGTCCACATGAGAATTTGATAAAACTCATAAGGCGTTTCTATCAGACCAAGCTTATAATACACTTCATTGTTTTCAATCTTGCCACTTACATCGGCAATCAAGGCTTTATTACCATGAATTTCCTGGCGGCCCGGAGGACTGACTTTTCCATCTTTAATGTTTTCTGCAAAACCTTGTGAAGTAATGTTGTTGAAATAGGTATCAATATCGTAATCGAGGCTGTAATTCTGCATGGTGATTTTTTTTTCATTGATCACCATCGCATATACTTCTTTCTCTGTATTCTGGTATTGTACAGACGCGTCTTTATGAAGATCGGTACAAGCTTGCAGATAATCGGGGACGGATATAGAAAATCTGTTGTTTACTTTTACTTCTGTAAACACCGTTTCGTGCTTACAGGCTGCAAAAGTAAAAGGCAGGATCAGAAGAATTATATATCGTTTAAACATTGTTCAGGTTTTGTAAGCAAAGTACAGAAAAAAAAATGTTAAATGAAAGTATTGTAGAATATAGTTTTTGTTAAAAATCTCTAAGCTTTTCCCTTATTTCTTCAATGGTTTTAAGACACAAACTGTTCACTTCTGCAAGAATAGCAGTCAACTCCGGTCTTCTGTCGTCCGTAAGTGCTCCCAGCTCTATCTGTTCGAGGAGCTTTTTTAATTTATGGGCGCCTACAAGCGCAATCGGACTTTTCATCTTGTGTGCCTGTTTCTTAAGTGCTGTCCAGTCGTTCGCAGCCATAAACGCGTTCAATTCGTCCAGGTAAACGGGCATTTCGCTGCTATAGCTTTCAAAAATATCTTTCAGGTATTCTCTATCACCTTCTGCGCGGTTGTTCAGCAGGCTGAGATCTGTCACCATCTGTTTCAAAGGGGTTTTCATTTCCTTCGGGAGAAGACGAATGATCTTATTATAAAGATCGCTTGGATTGAAGGGCTTTGAAATATAATCATTCATGCCTGCCGTGATGCATTTTTCTTCTTCTCCGATCAGTGCAGAAGCGGTCATGGCTATAATGGGCGTATTACAAACAGGTGCAGATAAATCCTTCCGGATGTATTTTGTTGCTTCTAATCCATCCATTTCCGGCATGGCGATGTCCATCAGAATAATATCGAATTTTTCTTCCAGAAGCTTACTGATCGCTGTTTTTGCGTCGTCTGCCACAGCTACCCGCACATTCCATTTCTTTAAAGTAAGTGCGGCTACCCGTTGATTTACCCGATTATCGTCAACCACAAGGATGTTTACCCGGCTGAGATCAATGCTTTTGTGAGAAAGATCCAACGGATATTCCTGCTGTACTACTTTTACTTTTTTATTTGTTTTCTTAAATTCAATGATAAAGCTAAAAGTGGAGCCTTCATTTACTTTACTGCTCACCGAGATCTTCCCGCCTTGTTGTTCAATGATCTGCTTCGCTATTGTAAGCCCCAAACCAGTTCCTCCGTACTTACGTGTGGTGGTTGCATTTACCTGGGTAAAACTTTCAAATATCTTATCGAGCTTATCAGCCGGAATTCCTATTCCCGAATCCTGTACCGAGAAAAATAACCGCACGTTCTTTCCATCATCGCGCACCAGTTTCACGGTGATTTTTACTTCGCCGCTTTCCGTAAACTTAATAGCATTCCCTGCAAGGTTGAGCAATACCTGGTTGAGTCGTACAGGATCGCCCGCCATTACAGCAGGAATACGCGCATCGATGCTGGAGATCAGATGAATGTTTTTTTCCGAAGAGCGGTATTGCAAGGTAAAGATCAGATTTTTACAAAGGTCGGAGAGGTTGAAAGGAATCATTTCAAAAGCCATCTTCCCTGCTTTTATTTTTGAAAGGTCCAAGAGGTCATTAATAATCACCAGCAAATTGTTGGACGATTCTTTTATGGCAAGTGCATATTCCAGTTGTTCTTTGTCCAAAGGGCTATCCAGCAACTGGCTGGTCATTCCAATGATTCCATTCATTGGCGTGCGGATCTCATGGCTGGTATTTGCGAGAAATTGCTCCTGCACTTCCTGCGCAAGCTCTGCGGCTTCTTTCGCTTTTAAAATAATGGATTCCGCTTTTTGTTTCTCACGGTAACGGTAATAAATGATCAGCAGCAATATAAGGGCAACGAGCACACCAATGATCAGTACATTTCGCTGTACGGTTTGTGCTTTGATCCGTTGGGTTTGAATCACCGTGTTTTTTGTAAGCAAACCAATCTCTTTGTCTTTGCGTTCCAGCTCCAGCTCTGTTTGAAGGCGGGAAATATCGAGCGCACTGTGTTCGTTGATGATACTGTCTTTATAATTGGTATACAGTACCTGATAATCGAAAGCATTTTTGTAATTGTTTTCTCTGGCAAAAATGTCAGATTGAAGTTGATAGTAATCTCTTAAATAAACGATCAGGTGAAGCTCTTTCGCAGAGACAATTCCTTTGTTGATGTATTCTCTCGCTTTCCCATAATTCTTCAGCGACAAATAAGCTTTCGCGATTGAGCGATAAGAATTCAACAACCAGATTTTTTCATTTGCTTCGCTGTATTTCTGTATGGCCAGCTCGTAATAGTGAATGGCCTTTTCGGGATTCTCAAGGCTTTCGTATACTTCACCGGTATTGAGGTAACTGATCGCTTCGTAACTGGGAAGCTTGTATTCTCTGGCCAGTCTTAAAGAGCGCAAAGAATAATCGATCGACTGGAAATAAGCATTTTTGTTATTTGTTTTTTTACCAAGGATATTGTAGGCATCAGCAAGGTTGACGTGTGATAAAATATAGCGTTGATTATCATTTATCTTCCTGGAAAGCGCCATTGCTTTTTCATACAGTGTGATCGCTTTGTATAAGCTTGCCGTATCGTTATGGAAATTGCCTTTATCCATATACCGGTTTGCAATACGATTGAGCGCTGACACGGAATTCTTATAATCTTTTTCTTTTTTGTAAGAGTCGTATGCTCGTTCGTAATTTTCAATTGCTTTGTCGTAATTGACCAGTACGGAGTATATATCCCCGATATTCAGATAAGAAAGCGCGGTAGAAGAAGGATTGTTAATTGTATCAGCGAGCGCTAAGGCCGACTTCAACTGGGTGAGTGACTCCGCGTATTTCCCTTGTGTTTTATTTAAAACAGCCAATACATTCAGCGCTTGTATTTCGCCCTGCACATACTTCAGCTCTCTGGCAATCTGCAAAGCATTATTCCCATAGCGGTAGGAGCTTTTAGCATCGCTGTTAATGAGCAAGTCCGACAGCTGACACATGGCATCCACCTTATGATTATTATCGCTTGCACTTTCAGTGACTTTTTTTAAAGAATCAAGAACCGTTTGATTCTGTGCAAAGGAGCAGGAATAAAAGAGGATAATAAAAAATACGAATCGTAAGCGTAATTTGTTTTTCATTCTTTGTGTTAATTACAGTAAAATTAGCCTTTTTGTAACGAATAGCCACAAAAAAACCGACCCGTTTTTTTAACAGGTCGGTCTTTTAATTTAATCTAAAAGTTTACAACGTTCCTCTTTTCGCTTGTTCTCTTTCAATCGATTCGAACAAGGCTTTAAAGTTTCCTGCGCCGAATCCTTTTGCACCCATTCGCTGGATGATCTCAAAGAATAGGGTAGGGCGGTCTTCCACAGGTTTTGTAAAGATCTGCAACAAATAGCCGTCTTCATCCGCATCCACCATGATCGCTAATTTTTCAATCACCGAAAGATCTTCATGCATCATGCTCATGTGTTTTCCCAAACGGTTTGGAATATCTTCGTAATAGGCTCTTGGAGGCGCGGATAAAAATTCAACACCACGTGCTCTTAATTCCATAACCGTTTTAATGATATCGTCGGTAGCAATGGCGATGTGCTGTACGCCCGGACTTTCATAAAAATCAAGGTATTCCTCGATCTGTGATTTTTTCTTTCCTTCTGCCGGCTCATTGATCGGAAATTTAATGCGCCCGTTTCCGTTGCTCATTACTTTACTCATCAATGCAGAATATTCGGTAGTGATTTGTTTATCATCGAACGATAAAAAGTTCACGAAGCCCATTACTTCTTCATACCATTTTACCCAGGTGTTCATTTCTCCCCAGCCTACATTCCCAACCATGTGATCAATGAATTTCAAACCAACGGATGTCGGGTTGTAATCCGATTTCCAAGGCTTGTATCCCGGAAGGAAAGAGCCTTTGTAATTTTTGCGTTCCACGAACATGTGAACCGTTTCACCATATGTATAGATTCCTGCACGAACCACTTCGCCATCTTCATCTTTTTCTACCGTTGGTTCCATGAAGGATTTTGCACCGCGTTTGGTGGTTTCTTCCCATGACTTGCGAGCATCTTCTACCCACAAAGCGATTACTTTCACACCATCACCATGTTTGGCCAAATGCTGATTGATTGGTGAGCTTGAATTCAATGGAGTGGTTAACACAATGCGAATCTTATCCTGTGCGAGCACATAAGAAGCATATTCTTTACAGCCTGTTTCAAGGCCTTTGTATGCATACGACTGAAATCCGAATGCTGTTTTGTAAAAGTGTGCCGCTTGTTTGGCGTTGCCCACATAAAACTCTACATAATCGGTTCCTAATAGTGGGAGGAAATCCTGTGCGCCTTCAAATATTTTTTCTAATCCGTATTCTACGTTTTTTACTTCTTTGCTCATATTTTATTTTTTTAGAAATTAATTTTATTTTTTATCTGCACATTTGCACATCGATTTATCTGCACATCAAATTATTCTGTCCAGCTCTTGTAATATTTTCCGTCATCAATGGCCATCGCCTCTTCTGTTACCATTAGCGGGCGGAACGTATCCACCATTACAGCGAGCTCTTGTGTTTCTTTGTGGCCGATGCTTCTTTCCATTGCTCCCGGCGCAGGTCCGTGAGGAATTCCTTTCGGATGCAATGTGATGTGTCCTTTTTCGATGTTGTTACGGCTCATGAAATCACCATCCACATAATACAATACTTCATCGCTATCAATGTTGCTGTGGTTATATGGAGCAGGAATAGCTCTTGGATGATAATCGTATAAGCGCGGACAAAATGAGCAAACTACAAACGCAGGCGTTTCGAATGTTTGGTGTACCGGAGGTGGTTGATGCACTCGTCCGGTGATGGGTTCAAAATTATGAATGCTGAATCCGTAAGGGAAGTTGTATCCATCCCAACCAACTACATCAAAAGGATGTGTGGCATATACCATTTCATGCATCATTCCTTCTTTTTTTACTTTGATCAGGAAATCGCCCTTTTCATCATAGGTTTCCAAAACGGAAGGCAATTTAAAATCACGCTCGCAAAAAGGTGAATGCTCCAGTAATTGTCCGGATGAATTCTTGTAGCGCTTAGGCGTGTAAAAAGGATGGTGGGATTCTACATATAATATACGGTTATCCGTTGTATCGAAATCGATCTGGTAAATAATACCGCGGGGAATGATCAGGTAATCGCCGTATTCGAAAGGAATGTTTCCGAGAAAAGTGCGTAAGGTGCCTTTTCCTTTATGGATAAAAAGCATTTCGTCCGAATCGGCGTTCTTATAGAAATAAGTACGCAATGATTTTTGAGGAGCAGCTAATCCGATAATGCAATCAGCATTCACCAGCATTGCTTTTCTGCTGTCGAGAAAATCCTCAGCCGGCTTTACTTCAAATCCTTTTAATAAAAGTGATTTAATATTTTTATCAATGGCGATTTTCGGAGCAACGCTGTATGACTTCAGGATTTCTTTCACCTGTGTTGGTCGGTGAGTATGATAGGACAAAGAAGAATGTCCGTGAAAACCTTCGGTGCCGAACAATTGTTCGTAATAATATCCACCACCTGGTTTTTCAAAAATGGTATGTCGTTTTTGAGGGAATTCCCCCAATTTATGATAGATTGGCATCGTTTTATGATTTGAGTTTGAAAAAAATAGAACTGTTGTGTAATCACACACAAGGCCTCCTGAAGAGGAACAGGGGTGTTACTCAGGGTTACGCTTGGTGATGCGTTTGATATCGATGATCAATGCTCTGTTTGTGGAATACATAATAACAAATCTACAAAAAAACGGCCGGGTTTGAAAGTAAAAAATGATGATTTTTAGCGCTATTCTATACTTTCCGGTAAATAGCGGTATTCCACCAGTGAATCAGGGGAAACCTGGCGTTCAAGCCATAATTCATCTTTCTTTAAACGCAGAATCTTATACGTTTGGACTTTAAGCGTTGTGTTTTCAGGGGTCATTTCAACCTCTTCCTTATTACTGACAAATTTCCAGCTGCCAGTATACGCAGGAGCAGCCCAGCTCCAATTGGAAATTTCGTTATAGCTGAATTCCCCGGATTGATAAATCACTAATTTCTCCCGTGTAACAAAAAGACGGTAGCTCGAGGTTTTGTCTTCCCCGTTTAGCAGGTATTTGTCTACTTTCCAGATGTTGGCGATTCGCGCTTTTTTTGTCATTAAGCTGAAAGCCGGGCCGTCTTCATACTTCTTGCAGGAAGATAGCCATAGTAAACACAGAAAAAAAGGAAAGAATTTGAGTAATTGTTTCACAGTAACAAAGATAAGTAAATAAGTATCGATTAAAAGATGATTTGCGTAATATTGTAGCATGATTTTTACCGATACACATACGCATTTATATTCAAAGGAATTTGAGGCGGACAGGGATTTATTGATCCAGAATGCGATCGATGCAGGAGTTGGCCGTTTTTTTATGCCCAATATATTTTCTGAATCTATTCCGGGAATGTTCCAGGTGGAGAAGCGCTTTCCTTCCAACTGTTTTGCCATGATGGGCTTACATCCCTGCTCGGTGAATGCCACTTATCCTCACGAATTGCAAGTGGTGGAATATTGGCTGGGACAAAGGGATTTCACAGCAATTGGCGAAATCGGGATTGACCTGTATTGGGATAAAACATTCTTAGTTCAGCAGCAGGATGCTTTCAGAAGACAAATTGAGCTGGCAAAAAAATATGATCTTCCCTACGTGATTCATTCAAGGAATTCTTTTGATGAAGTAATGGAGATCGTGAATGAATTCCGGAACGATAAAATAAAAGCAATCTTTCATTGTTTCAGTGGGAATGTTGCTCAGGCGGAGCAAGTGCTGGCAGCAGGCGATTTTAAACTGGGGATAGGCGGTGTAGTGACCTTTAAAAACTCAGGACTGGATAAAGTGGTGGAAGCAATTGATCTAAAGCATCTGGTTTTGGAAACAGACGCTCCTTATCTGGCCCCTGTTCCATATCGTGGTAAACGAAACGAACCGGAGTATTTAATCGAGATCGCAAAAAAGATCGCGGAAATTAAAAAAATCAGCCTGGAAGAAGTGGCAGCCGTTACAACACAAAATTCATTAGATGTTTTTGGTTGTTGATTCCTGAGTGTCTTTTTCAACACAGAGTGCACAGAGGAAAAAGAGTTCACAGAGGGAAACACACACAAGCTTTGCGTTCTTTGCGCCTTTGCGCCTTTGCGAGAATCAATACCAAGTGCCTTTTTCAACAAATTTGTATATTCGTTTTTCATTCGTTATCCGTAAGTGAGCCTACACAGATTCGTAATATTCGTTTTCATTTGTAATTAGTAACCAACCATGAGCAAATCAAAAGTGCTTTTAATTTATACCGGTGGCACGATCGGAATGATGCAGGATGCGAAAACAGGGCAACTGAAGCCTTTCGATTTTAAGCATCTTACGGAACAAATTCCGGAGTTGAATAAATTTGATGTGACCTTGTCGGCGGTTTCTTTTGATAAGCCGATTGATTCAAGTGACATGCAGCCATCCGTATGGATAGAAATAGCGAAGCTCATTGAAAAGAATTACAGCAAGGTCGATGGATTTGTGGTTCTTCACGGAAGTGATACCATGTCGTTCACTGCTTCGGCATTAAGCTTTATGCTGGAGAACCTGAACAAGCCTGTTATTCTTACGGGCTCGCAATTGCCCATCGGAATGATTCGCACAGATGGAAAAGAAAATCTCATCACAGCCATTGAAATAGCTGCCGCCAAGGAAAAAGGAAGATCCATTGTTTCTGAAGTGTGTATTTATTTTGAATATCAATTGTATCGTGGGAACCGCACGCATAAATTTAACTCGGAGCATTTCCAGGCATTTCAATCGGCCAATTATCCTGTGTTAGCCGAGGCCGGTGTACATCTGAAATACAATTATGGCGCTTTGCAGGCAGGCAATGGAAAAAAATTAAAAGTCCATACTTCGCTTGATCCGAATATTGCCATCCTGAAAATGTTTCCGGGTATAACGCCGAATGTTGTGAATGCGATACTAAGCGCAAAAAATATCAGAGCGGTGATTCTGGAAACATTTGGATCCGGAAATGCAAGTACTCAAAAATGGTTCATAGAGGCTATTCAAAAAGCGATCGACAAAGGTCTGATTGTTTTAAATGTTACGCAATGCAATGCAGGGAAAGTGGAGCAGGGGAAATATGCAACCAGTGCAGCATTCAAAAAGATCGGGGTGGTTGGAAGTGCTGACATTACTACAGAAGCTGCAGTTGCAAAATTGATGTTTGTTTTGGGAACTGCTGCTGGTAAAAAGGAAGCTGTAAAATTACTGAGCAGTGATCTGCGCGGTGAGATGACAATCTGATTTATTTCGGCAAGGGTTTATAATACCGGATATAATCAATTTCGAATGCATTGCTGAAGGTTTCCACCAAGGGTTTGTTCTTCCCGGTTTGTATAGCAAGGTTCGCGATGATGTTCATAGGATCTTTCGGAAATACGGGATTGAGGTAATAGGTTTCATTGGATTTAATGTCCTTGCATTCTACATTTTTTCCCCGCTTGGTAACATATTGCGTTGCAGTTCGCTGAAGCTTTCCATCGACATACCATTCAATCTTTGTTGTATCCCAAACAACGGCAAAGGTGTGAAAGTCTGTAGAATAATCAGGACCGGTATAGCTTTTCGAGCTCATTTTTTTATTGTAGTGCATGGTCATGTGATTCACCATCGATAATTTCTTTGCACTAAACTTCCCAAATGAATTGTGCTCGTTCCAGAATTCAAACACATCGATCTCATTGTTGACGCCATTCTCCATACCGTACATCCAGAAGGAAGGCCAGAAACCTTTTTCCTTTGGGATCTTGCAACGCACTTCAAATTTTCCGTAACGATATAATTTTCTTGTTTCAATCCAGGCGGAGGTATAATTATAGGTTCTCAGGTTGATGTTCCCATCACCGAGCTTCATGCTATCGGGCTGCCAGCTCACAGCTTTTCGCAGCAAGGTTTCCTTTTTTGGAATTATTTTACAGATTCCGTTTTCAATCAGGATATTATCAAGTGTGTAATAGCCTTCAACACCTTCGGTGGACATAGAGCCTTGTGAGTATTCTCTCATTTTCCATACAGCAAGATCCAGGCTTGAGCCCTCGAAGTTTTCTTCGAACTCGAGCTCCCATTGATCTTCTTTGCAATTTCCATCAGCAAGCGCAACTGCTTTTTCTTTTTTCTGAGCAAAAGAAAATTCAACACCGGAAAACAATAGCAGGAAAAAAAACAGCTTTTTCATGCTGTAAATTTCAAAAGAAAAGCATTGATATCAAAATTAATTGTGCTTTTACTTCTTTTCTATCAGTTTGCTTTTGATAAAAAAATAAAGGCCTGAATTGCGCACGCCTTTATTTAACAATCGTTTAAAGTTTAATGGTTTGGGTGCTGCGGTAGTGGCCTCGTGTACGCACCATGGCATAACCGATTATGATGAGCAACAGGGAGATGACCAAGAAACCAAGATTCCAAGCGCTTGGATTGTCAGCAAATTCATTCACATTGTGAAGCTTTAATAAATGGTGGTTGATCACACCTTCCACAATGTTGAAAAGTCCCCAGCCTAATAAAAGCCCACCGCCTAAAAGTTTTCCAGAATGGCTGACATCATTTCTGAAATGCAATCTCCATTGCAGCAGTACTCCGATAAGAACTACCAGCAGGCAGAAGAAATGGAAAATACCATCCCAGAACATGTTGAGGTTTTGAGAATCAAGACTGGTTGGTGGTACCTGGTAAGAAACCATTTCATGAAACTGCAGGATCTGATGAAATAGAATTCCGTCGAAGAAGCCACCCAGTCCCATGCCTAAAACCATTGAAGCAGTTATCATTGGTACGGGTGTAAGAAATTTAAATTCAGGATTGCCTGCGACAATTTCGTTGTGTCGTCTGTTTGTTATTCCAACAAGAATTCCAACAATGATTGCCAAAATTAAAAATGAAGAGAGCATTATCAGCAAGTTGGGATAAAAAGAATTCTGATAGATATTTTCCTGTAATGTTTGATTGCAAGTAAGACATGCCTGCGAGCTTAAATGCGCGAATCCTAAAAAGGTTAGTAAAATTAATTTTTTCATTGCGTTTTTTTTATTGATTAAACATGAATTTTATAAGCCATACGAACTGGTTTCTGAAGAGTAGAAAAAGTGCGGATTGTTGTTTTATAAATAGCCATCTTTGATTCCGCGCAGTTCTCTCTCTCTTTCTTCCAAGATTAAGCTATTGATTGGTTTAAAAAATGATGCCTTGATTATTGGGGAAAGCGGTGACATTTAAATGACGCGAGGGAAAGATCAGATCAATTTTATTTTTGAAAGCAAAAAAAAGCCG
This sequence comes from Bacteroidia bacterium, assembly GCA_036399275.1. Lineage (GTDB taxonomy): Bacteria > Bacteroidota > Bacteroidia > 2-12-FULL-35-15 > 2-12-FULL-35-15 > 2-12-FULL-35-15. Next base: position 22,213 of record DASWNK010000099.1, read on the forward strand.
GTTATGAACCGGCTTTAATTGAGAGAGGTATAATACTATTTAGTCATCATATCTGCGTGAACGGGAACGGCTTCTAGAGCCTACGTTCGAGCTTCTTGAGTGTGAGCTTCTGGTATTTCCACCACGTTGTCCAACGTGAGAGCCAGTGCTGCGTCCTGAATGTTCACGACGGCTGCGGCCTCCACGGCTACCGATCTCTGAATAGAAATCAGGTCCGTATTCATCGCGAACTCTTTCTCCGCCTTTGCGGCCAATTTCTGAATAAAAATCAGGTCCGTATTCGTCGCGTACGCGCTCTCCACCTCTGCGTCCGATCTCAGAATAAAATTCAGGACCATATTCGTCGCGGGTAGTTTCTCCGCCTCTGCGTCCGATTTCAGAATAAAATTCCGGTCCATACTCATCACGAGTAGCTTCTCCACCTTTGCGTCCGATCTCTTCATAGAATTCCGGTCCGTACTCATCACGAGTGGCTTCTCCGCCCCTGCGTCCAATTTCTTGATAGAATTCCGGTCCGTACTCATCACGAGTGGCTTCTCCGCCTCTGCGTCCGATTTCTTCATAGAATTCATGTCCATACTCATCACGAACAGCTTCGCCGCCCATGCGTGCGATCTCGCGTTGACGATCTTCATCCATTGCAGCAAAGCCACGGCGTTCGCGACCGCGTTGATTTCCACCATTCGATACACGTGATCTTGACGATTCGTTTGATCTTGACGATTCGTTTGATCTACGGCCATCTCTGTTGTAACTACTTCTTGAGTTTCTCATTGATTTTTGTTTTATGGTTAATATAATTGTTGTACATCCTGTTGATGTGCATTGATCAATTAAATTAATCGTACCGTGTAGTCGGAATTCGGCGCGCGGGATTGCAGAATACCTCTTAAATGCTTGAAATCACAAGGAATTTATTTTTATAAGATTCCGTAGAAGCGATGAATCTATTTTATTAAACCGCGGAAGCGCTTACACAATTCAGAAATATTTTTCCCGCATTTTATGAATTGGGAAATAATAGGATGGTGTATGAATCGAAATTCTGTTAAGCTCTCAATTCAGAAGATGATTATCGTTATCGGTGTTTTAAGCTCTTACAACAATCACACAAACATCATAATGCCTGATGAGCATCTTTCAATTGCAAACATTTTTTGCTGAAAAGAAGTGTTGGATTGCGCAAAACGATTTATTCCGGGCGCCAAACGTAATACGAAATTCAATTTTGAAGCTGCTCTTTTTGCATTCACAGCAGAAAAAGGTGTTTGATGCTGAAATATATTCTGACTGTAAATCCAGCAAAATATAAGGAACGACTAGGATCAGGGAAGGATCTGTTAGTGGAATCTTAGCCGGCGTTTTTAAACAGAATATTTTTAGATAATCAGATCAGGCGTTTTTTAAGTAGCTGCGCATTAAAAGCAACCACAATGGTGCTAATGCTCATTAACACAGCGCCGATTGCCGGGCTCAGCATGACCCCCCATTTAGATAACACGCCTGCCGCTAAAGGAATTGCAATAATATTATAGCCCGCTGCCCACCATAAATTCTGTATCATTTTACGGTAGGTCGCCTTACCAAATAAAATCAGATTGGCGATATCTTTTGGATCGGAGTTCACTAGAATGATATCTGCGGTTTCTCCGGCAACATCTGTCCCCGAGCCAACTGCTATCCCCACATCCGCCTGGGCAAGCGCAGGTGCATCGTTTACGCCATCGCCCGTCATGGCAACGTATTCGCCTTTTTGCTGAAGCTCTTTTACTTTTTCTAATTTGTCATGAGGCAATACATTTGCGATGTAAGCATCCATTTGTAACTCATCACATACTTTCTTCGCTACTTTTTCATTATCGCCAGTGAGCAATAAATTTTTGATGCCTGCTTTTTTAAGCGTTTGAATTGCTTCGAAGGAGCTATCCCTGATCTGATCGGAAAATGTAAAATACCCTGCAACTTTTTCATCTATCAGGATATAAACAACAGTTCCAATAAATTCATTTGTAGTTGCGATTTTAAGATCCTTCAGATAATTAGGTCCTACCACCTTCACATTTTTTCCTTCCACCTTTCCTTGCAATCCCTTTCCAGGGAGGTAATTGAAATTTTCTGATCGTGGAATGGGAAGATTCAAGTCTTTCACCTTTTGCATTAAACCGGCTGCGATATAATGTTCAGAGTGTTGTTCAATGCCTGATGCAAACCGCAGCAATTCGTTTTCAGTATAAGCGAAATCAAGCACTTTTACTTCCTGTAAGGCGTGTGAGCCTTTCGTAAGCGTTCCTGTTTTATCAAAAATAATGGTGGTGATCAGGCGGGCGTTTTCAAAAGCCGTTCTGTTACGAATGAGCAAACCTTTTTGCGCGGAAATGGAAGTGGATATCGCAACAACCAAAGGGACAGCCAATCCCAAGGCATGAGGACAGGAGATGACCATGACGGTAACCATTCTTTCCAACGCAAACATAAATGGAAAGCCCAGAAGCAGCCAAACGGTAAGTGTTATCATGCCACCGCCTAAAGCAACGAAGGTGAGGATCTTTGCTGCCCTGTCGGCAAAATTCTGCGTGTTGGATTTTATTTTTTGTGCGTCTTCCACCAGCTGAACCACTTTGTTCAGGTAGCTATCTTTGCCGGTACTAAGCACCTTGATCGTTATAGAGCCGTTTCCATTCACCGATCCTCCAATCACTTTGCTTTCTTTTCCTTTTTTAACAGGTTTACTTTCTCCTGTAAGCATGCTCTCGTCGAGATAGCTTTCGCCTTCCAGTACAATTCCATCCACCGGAACTTTTTCGCCCGGCTTCACCATCACCAGATCTCCCGGTTGCAAACTGCTTATGGGCATGTCGTGGACTGTTCCATTTACAAGGTGGTGAGCAGTGGAAGGCATGAGTTGAACCAATAGTTCGAGGGAACGCGATGCACCCATAACTGATTTCATTTCAAAATAATGTCCGATGAGCATGATGTCAATCAGCGTTGCCATTTCCCAATAGAAGTCCATCCCCTGCAAACCAAAAGTGATGGAAACACTATACGCCCAAGCAACGGTAATGGCTATTCCGATCAGCGTCATCATGCCAATGGCTTTATTTTTTACCTCGTCATAAAGTCCTTTTAGGAAAGGGTAGCCGCCATAAATAAAAACAAAGGTGGCGAGGAGCGCCAATATGTATTTGTCGCCCGGGAAGGTAAATTCAAACCCAAACCATTTTTGCAGCATGTGCGAAAGTGCAAGTATAGGAATGGATACAATGGAACAGACAATGAATCGTTTCCAAAAATCGCTGACGTTGTGGCCTGCATGTTTATCATGTACATGATGATCAGCGTCGGTGTGATGAATAGGTTGATTAGCCGTATGTTGATGAGCGTGATGATCCATTATTGTTTTTTTTAATTCATACCAAGTCCACAATCGGCCTAAACCGTCCGCAATTCCAAATGAAATAAAATGCCAGTCTGTGTATAAAGCAAACTGGATTGCCCGATAAAGCTCAACGATTATAATAATAGGAAGAATACCCAAAACGAAGCCAGGCAATTTAATGTATGGAAAAAACAATGCATCAACCTTAACGGAAAGAAAAAATTCTGAAGAAGCCATAAAAAAATATGTAAAAGAACTGGAGGAATAAACACTCATAAAGAAAGTATCCTGACTATACTCTCGCACGATTTACGCAGCCCCTTAGCTGGAATTATACAGGGAATCAAATATCTTAAATCAACTATTGGAATGATGTCCGTTTGTTTATCCTCGCCCAATTTGAAAATAATTGTTTCCGAAATAAATTATATTTAACTTATTTTGTATATTTATTAATACTTTTAAATACCTGAATTGTGGATGAGTTTTTTCACACTCTGCCGTTATAGGTAAGTATTAGGATGATCGTTCGGACTATAAACGGGGAAGCTGAAAACCAAATAGAGTAAGCAACAACAATAAATAGACAATGAAAAGAATCTTTACAATTGCTTTTATAATTCTAACTGTTACGACGCTTTTTGGACAATCTTTTGAAGGCAAAATCACTTACAAAAATTCATACAAGAGCAAATTGTCGAATATGAAAGATGAGCAATTTAATTCTATGATGGGAACTAAGCAGGAGTATTACATCAAAGGAGGCAATTATAAATCCGTTACCAATGGGACTTTTTCACAATGGCAAATTTATATCAACAAGGACAATAAGCTTTACAGCAAAATGTCAAACTCCGAGACAGTTTTATGGAATGACGGCAGCGTAAATCCGGACTCAATTGTTAAAATTCAACTCAACAAAGATGTGACAGAAATACTTGGTTACAAATGTGACGAACTTGTTTTGACTTGTAAAAGTGGGACACAGAAATATTACTTCAATTCAAAGTTGGGAGTGGATACGGAATTTTATACAAATCATAAATACGGTAATTGGTACGACTATTTAAAAAATGCAAACTCACTCCCTCTGAAAATGATTATTGACAATCAGCAATTCACAATGGAGAGTGTTGCGACCGAAGTTAAGTCAATAAAACAAGATGCCAAAGAATTTAAATTACCTGAAAATTCAAAGACCGCAAAGAGTCCTTACTAACCTGACCGTGCAGAACTTCATTGCGCGAATATGCCAGCCACTAACAGCGGCTAAAAAAGATACACGATATGCATTGCAACTGCATTTTCAAAGGCCTCCGCACAGAATTTTTTGCATTTGTGATTAAGTTCAGTACATTTAGTAAGCTTTTGGTTAAGCAGTTCGGTGCTTTTAAATCAGCCTATATAAAGTAAGAAACTGTTAGCCGCAACCTTGACTGACAACATGAGAAAATCCACACTTATAATAATTGTAATTTTTATCACGGCAAATTTATTTTGCCAGACACAAAGGCAATTATTAATTGGTGAGCTGACTATTGGCCACAGCATAAGGAAACATAAATGAAATTTAACAAACGAAAAAATGAGCAACATACCATTTCAGACAATTGACTGGACTTCAATTGAAAAAGTTGAATATAAAGGCGAAAACGGAGTAGCACTTTGGCAGACAATTCAATTTGACGGACTTAGAATTCGGTTAGTAGAATATTCAAACGAATATTTGGCAGACCATTGGTGCCAGAAAGGACACATTGTACATTGCCTGGAAGGAGAATTCATTAGCGAACTCAAAACCGGCGAGAAAATTAAACTGGCAAAAGGCGAAACGTATGTTGTTTCGGACGAACTTAGCTCTCATCGTTCGGTTGCTGAAAACGGCGTTAAGCTTCTTATCATAGACGGCGATTTTTTGAAATGTAATTAGTGAATAAATTCAGACGAAAGGTTAACCACCATTACTAAATGAATCAACATGAAAAATAAATTATCACTTCTTTTTTTAATGTTCTTCACTTGTTTGAAGATTTTTGGTCAGAATTATTATACAATTAATTTTGACGGTGCTCCATTGAGTACCTGGGGATATGAATTATACATCGATACCATTTCAAATCCAGGCAATGTATGGCAAATCGGTCCTCCGCAAAAAAACACATTTACCGGTGCAGTTTCTTCGCCAAATGTTATTGTCACCGACACATTAAATTATTATCCGGTGAACGACACCTCATC
>DASWNK010000100.1:0-1530 GCA_036399275.1 Bacteroidia bacterium
CCTGGTTCTTTTTAAGGTAATAAACAGAAGTATAAATGCCAGTAAAAAAAAAGCAAGCAGAAATGAATATTGAACGAGAAATGTATTGGGGAATATGCTTTTTAGGGTATCGTGTACAGCGCCGAAAAAAAGATGCAAAAAAAGTAGCGCAAAGCTGAATAACGCAGCTTTCCTTCGCGAACGAAAAATTAAAAATGTGTTTCCCAGGAGAATGAGGGAAATGAGTACGTATTCGCCAAACAAACCTGCGGCTTCAGAAAACCGCATGGCTTCAAGATTTTCGATATAACCATGCAAAACAAAAAATAGCGGCAGTAAAAAAAGGAAAAACTCTTTCGATGCAATTCCGGAACCAAGCCTCATAAACGTTCCATTAAGTACAATGTTCTGGGCGATGAAGATAAGGCCTGTTTTTGTACCAGCTTAAAACGAGTGGCAAAGACCTGTTCAAAATTTTGTTGGGTATACCAGGGATAGATATCTTTTTTCTGCTGTAAAATAATTTTCACTTTTTCATCTTCTTTATCAACAAATTCAATGATCAAAAGCCTTCCCAATTGCGCAAACATTTTTGCCACAAGATCAAAAGGAATATTTCTTCCAATGCACAAATGATGGATCAATGCCAGTCCCATAACCAGGTCGACATTTGTTCGTGCGAAAAATGAGGCTCTTTCCTGGTTGTTAACACCAATAGCCGGCGTTGGGTTGGTCAGGTCAATGCACAATGGAAGAATATTCGTTGTGCTATCGAGCTTTATATCATTATACAAACGGTTTATGGCAAAATGCTCTCCGTCCGCACAAATTACCTGGCTTGCATGTTGTGCTGCAAGTTTTGAAAATTCGCCATTATTACCACCGGCATCCAATACTGTATTAAAGCCCGGCAATGAAGACAACCAATCTCTAATAATGCCTTTTTTCTCTGTAATGTAATTCGGTCGTGTTTCCGCTTCTTCGTAATATTTGCCCCATACATTTTCAAACTTCTCAAACGAAAAAGAAGTCACCAATGTCAGCAAACTGTTAAGTAGGTTGATTAATTTTTGTTTGGAAAGGACTGTCTTCTTTTGTTGGGTAGAAGACTTTCCTGCGTAAGAAGCATGCAAATGAACATGGAGATACAAATGAATATTGAACTTGCTTCTGAATGATAACAAACTCCTGGCATAGGAGAGAGGAATGCCATCTGGAAACGCAAGCAATAATTGCTGCATGGGCAAACTCCGGTTGTGCATCAAAGCCAGTGGAGCAATAAAATTTTCGCAAAATTGCCGGTATGCTATCCAGGGGTCTCCTTCATTATACTTTTCAAAAGAAAGGCTGTCAATAAAAACTACTTTGCCCTGGTGAAACTGCACATTGTAGGGCGAAGCATCTTTCAGGATCATTCCGTATTCAAGCGCTTTCAGTGCCAGCTTCAAGGTAAGTAACGCTGCATCCTTAAGCATCGAAAAAGGCCATTCGTAAGGATAAGAAATGAAACCAATCTTCTCCGGCTTTATCGTCGTATGCCAAAAATTATCA
>DASWNK010000101.1:0-27737 GCA_036399275.1 Bacteroidia bacterium
GCATTTCTGAAATCGTTCGTTCAAATTTCAAAGCAGCTTTTCCAATTGCCACTTTGTGTTCTAATATTCTTAGCTGCGCACTACTGGCTCTAGCAGTCGTCCTCTTTAGCGCAAAGGTGACCGACAATCAAGCCTTACGAACATTTATTGTCATTGGGTTCTGCGGAGGTTTTAGTACGTTTTCCACTTTCAGTTTCGAAACTGTTGAGCTGATGCGAGCGGGGAATTTACTGTTTGCAATTGCGAATATTTTGATCAGCGTGACAGTATGTATTGCTCTTATTTATTTTTTAACTAAACAAGCTTAAGCTCCATGAAACGATTTTACACCTTCTCATTTATTCTTTTATCCTGCTCGATGATTTCCTGGGGAACATTCGGACATGAACACATCAATAGGGCAGCAGTATTTTCTTTGCCTTCTCCTGTGCAAACATTTTTTTATAATCACATCGATTTCATCACACAGGAATCCACTGTTCCGGATCTTAGAAAATATGCGCTGAATGATAAGTCGGAAAATCCCCGCCATTTTATGGACTTGGAAAATTTCGGATCCCTGGATAGTATTCCAAAAACAATGGAAGAAGCCAGGAAAAAATACGATGATAAATTCCTGAGCCAGAATGGCATTCTTTTTTGGTATGTACAAGACTTGATGGAAAAGCTGACCAAAGCATTCAAAGAAAAAAAGAAAACTGAAATATTATTTCTTGCTGCTGACCTTGGCCATTATTTGGGTGATGCAAATATGCCGCTTCATACTTCGGCAAACTATGACGGGCAGCAAACCAATCAAAAGGGAATTCATGCTTTATGGGAATCCCGCTTACCGGAAATGTATGGTACTTCTTATGCCTACAATGTGAGAGAAGCAAAGCACATCGGAAATGTGCAGGCAGAAATATGGAAGATCATTCTTCATTCTCATCAGTTGAAAGATACTTTATTACTTACGGACAGAGAGCTGAAAAAGAAATTTACAGAAGATAAAATCTTTAAGACAAGTGCTGATGGAAAAGTGCTGAAGAACAAATACGGTCAACCTGTTTTTTCTGATGAGTATGCCAAAGCATTGCATACGGCCCTGAATGGAATGGTGGAAAAGCAAATGCGTGCATCGGTAGAAGCAACGGCTGATTTCTGGTATACTGCCTGGGTAAATGCCGGCAAACCGGATCTGGGAGATTTGGATCCTGCAGATCTTACGAAGAGAAACAGTAAACAATTGAAAGAAGAATTGAAGCTTTGGAAAAAAGGAAAGCTATTTGGGATTGAAAGTGAAAAGGAATTTTAACGACACATAAAAGTAAACGAATGAGAAAAAGTATTTTAAGTTTTTGCATGTTATTATTTTCTGTTGTTATGGCGGCGCAGGTGGCGGCTCCAACGGTAAAATCAGCAGCTAAGCCAAAGCTGGTAGTAGGAATCGTAATCGACCAGATGCGTTACGATTACATCTACCGTTTCTGGGATAAATATGGAAATGATGGTTTTAAAAAATTAGTGAACGAAGGTTTCTTTTGTAAAAACACTAATTTTAATTATATGCCGACCTATACGGGCCCCGGACATGCGGCCATTTATTCCGGAACAACTCCGGCTGTAAATGGAATCATAGCAAATGATTGGTTCGAGCCCTCAAAAAAGAAGAGCATTTATTGTGCTGAAGACAATAAGGTTAACGGTGTTGGAACCACAGCAAAAGAAGGAAAGCGTTCCCCGGTTAATATGCTTACTACTACTATTACGGATGAACTGCGAGTCTCTTCCAACATGAAATCCAAAGTAATAGGAATTGCTTTGAAGGACAGAAGTGCGATACTTCCTGCGGGGCATACTGCAAACGCAGCGTATTGGTACGATGGCAGCATCGGTTGTTTTATTACCAGCACTTATTACATGACCGAACTTCCGAAATGGGTGCAGGAATTTAATGCCAAAGAATTACCGAAAAAATACTTGTCGCAACCCTGGAATACCTTGTTGCCGATAGAACAATACACCGAAAGTCTGCCCGATGATAATAAATATGAAACATTATCAAAAGGAGAGGCAAAAGCGGTATTTCCACATGATCTTCCAAAATTAATGAGTACTAATGGTGGTTTAGGAATGATCCGCAATACACCTTTTGGAAATACGCTTACCAAGGATTTTGCCATTGCCACCATTCAATCAGAAAATTTAGGCAAATCAGGAGCGACGGATTTTCTTGCGATCTCTTTTTCCTCACCGGATTACATCGGCCATTATTATGGCCCTAATTCCATTGAGCAGGAGGATGATTATCTGCGCCTGGATAAAGAACTGGCGGAATTGCTAAAAGCGATCGAAATGCAGGTTGGGAAAGGGAATGCATTGGTATTTCTTACTGCTGACCATGCAGCTCCTGAAGTGCCGGCATATCTGAGTGATCTGAAGATCCCTGCTGGATATGTGGATGAATGGAAGATGACCGACTCTTTAAAAAAGTATTTGAATAAAACATACGGAGATACACTGGTTTTGTCATTTTCCAATCAGCAGATTTTTCTTAACCATAAAGTTATTGAGGATAAAAAATTGTTTTTGCAACAGTTGCAGGAAGATGTCGCAGCTTTCATGATGCGCTTTCCGGAAATTTCGGAGGCGATCACTGCATCAACCATGAACAATGCGCAATTTACCGAAGGTGTTCGTTACCTTATGCAAAAGGGATACAATGCAAAGCGTTCGGGCGATGTATTGGTTAATTATTTGCCAGCCTATGTCGAATACATGCCTACTGGAACAACACACGGTTCCCCTTATAGTTATGATACACATGTTCCTTTGCTTTTTTATGGATGGAACATTAAGCAGGGAAGCTCAGCAGAACAAGTATATATTACTGATATAGCCGCTACATTGTCTATCATGTTAAATATTCAGTTTCCGAATGGCTGCACCGGAAAACCGATCTCGTTTATAGTTAAATAAATAGGATACAAGCTGATCGATAAAACCATGTTCTATAGGAATTTATTTTTTTCGCTGTTAGTCGTTTCCATAATTTCTGCCTGCGCGGAAAACAATAGAAATGTAGCTGCTATTACGTTGATTGCCGACAGTGCGAAAAACGTAGATACTTTACCAGATATGATTGCCGAGCCTGATACACTTGTAAGTGAGGCATCAAATCCAAAACATTCTATAGAAGGAAAAGCATCTTATACTGTTTCCTATTGCGGTGGCGCCCGTCCAACAGAGGAGGTTATCGCGGAAGCCGAACGCTTGAGAGTATTGAAAAACACTTCTATTAAATTCGTTTCTTCAGGCAACAAATCAGTGGTGATTATTGCTAAAACCGATTCTGAAGGGAACTTTAAAGCAGATCTTCTGCCAGGGAAATGGGATTATTATTTAAGCAAAGATGTTGATCCCTCCTTAGGCCTCGATCCTAAATGTGAAAAATGGTTTTCTAAAAACTACGGTGATGTCAGCGTAACGGAAGGGAAATCAAAAGGCTATGAGATCGTGATTTCCTTGAGCTGCGATCCATGTGACCCAAGCATCAAATTAAGACAATAACAGATAATAGCTGATTATCCATTTATTATGTTTATCTTTGTCGCATACATGAATTAAACTACTCATTGTTAAGATATTGAAACACGCTCAATATCATCATTACTCAATGCTTTCGGAATTTACAATCCCCAAAAATTAGAAGTTTAACCAGTAAGAAAGAATTCATTATCATCAGACCGGTGATTTCGAACCTTTATAATCTTATCCGGTCTAAATAATATATACAAACAATGTCATTTGAAAATTTGAATTTAATCGAGCCTATCCTTAAGGCTTTAAAAACAGAAGGGTACACAACACCAACACCTATTCAGGCGCAAGCTATTCCATTAGTGCTGGCAAAAAAAGATCTGTTGGGCTGTGCTCAGACAGGTACAGGAAAAACAGCAGCATTTGCGATTCCAATCATTCAATTATTGATGGAAGATAAAAATGCGCACCAGGGCAAAAGAGCAATCAGAAGTCTGATCTTAACTCCAACACGTGAGTTGGCGATCCAGATTGGTGAGAGCTTTGCCAGTTACGGTAGAAATACCAATTTGAAATACAAAGTGATTTTCGGCGGTGTGAATCAACATTCACAAGTGGAATCGTTGCGTACAGGTCTTGATGTGTTGATCGCTACACCGGGTCGTTTACTCGATCTGATGAACCAGGGATATGTTAACCTGAATACCATTCAGCTATTTGTTCTGGATGAAGCAGATCGTATGTTAGACATGGGATTTGTACATGACGTAAAGAAAGTAATTGCAAAATTGCCTGTGAAACGTCAATCATTGTTTTTCTCTGCAACAATGCCTCCGGCAATTGTTAGTCTTGCAAATACCATCTTGGTAAACCCTTCGAAAGTAGAAGTGACTCCTGTTTCATCTACAGCGAATACTATCAACCAGGTTGTTTATTTCCTGGATAAAGAAAACAAGAAAAGCCTGTTGATCGATTTATTGAAAGATAAGAAGATCGAACGCGTATTGGTATTTACACGCACAAAGCATGGTGCAGATAAAGTGGTGAAAGACCTTATCAAAAGCTCCGTTCAGGCTCAGGCCATACATGGCAATAAATCACAAAATGCACGTCAGAATGCATTGAATAATTTTAAATCAAAATTAACACGTGTATTGGTTGCAACCGATATTGCAGCCCGCGGTATCGACATTGATGAATTATCACACGTAATCAATTATGAGCTTCCGAATGTTCCTGAATCCTATGTTCACCGTATTGGCCGTACAGGCAGAGCGGGAGCAAGCGGAATAGCTATTGCGTTTTGCGATGCGGAAGAAAAAGAATATTTAAGAGACATCGAAAAGCTAATCGGAAAAAAAGTTCCGGTGATCGATGAGCATGCTTATCCTTTGATGAATCATACGTTTGTGAAAACGCCACAAGGTAGAGGACAGCGTCCATCACGTAACCAGGGACCACGTAATCAGGGGCCGCGTAATTCTTCTTCGCCGAGGAATGAAGCTAACAGATCAAAAAGCGGGGGCGGACATCAATCCAATGAAGCTGCAAAGTCCAGCTCAGCAGCTCCTAAAAAGAAATCCTGGTTTGGAAGAAGCAGACAAACAGTTGCATAGATAAAAAAAAGAGAAGCAGATCCGCTTCTCTTTTTTATTTAATTATTTTGTTTGTACCGGAATTAATCCGATTTTCTCCAGGTCCTCCAGATATACACGTTTCCCTTTATAGATCGCGGTTACAAATGCATCCTTTTGTCCTGCCGCCTGTACTTTATTTTTATGGGAAGCCGCCTCATTTAATGTTTTGAATGAACCGCCGATCGTAAACCGGGTAATACCATCTTCCAGCAGTAATTTTTCAACATCTCCTAAACCTTTCAAATAATTGTATTTGTAGTTTTTAGGCATATTGTATGCGGCAATTTGGACTTTGAATTCTAACCCTTCTCTTGCCATCGTTCCAATGTCAATGCTGTCAGTTTTAGCGCCTTTAATCGTATCTGTTTTAGCTACAATCATTGTTGAATCAGTTTTAATCGTATCTGTTTTTGTGCTGAATTTTATGTCAAATGTTTTTTCAGAATAGCCCGTAATATTCATTGCATCAATTGTCCTCGTTTGATCAGGGAAACCCTTCAACTGATAGGTGATTTTGTAATTATGGTTGGGAACAAGATTCGCAAGGTAGTTTCCAAGTGCAGGATTTGAGTGAATCGTATTGAACTCCTGATTAACATCTGTCATATCTATTTTTATGTTTGCCTCCACTGGTGTTTCATCCAGTGTAATGATTCCTTTTACCATGATAACATCTGGCTTCACATCGTCAGGCATGTCTACCATATAAATATCATGTAAGCCAAATCCTCCGCTTTTTCCGGAAGCATAATAGCCACGTTTACCATCGGTTGAGAGAATAAAGTAACGATCATCATCAGGAGTATTGATGGGATAGCCTAAATTTTTTGGAACAGACCAGGAAGAATCGGAAGAGGTGTATTCAGTTAAAAAGATATCGTAGCTTCCCATGCTGTTCAGTGCCTGCGAACTATAAATCAGTTTTTTTCCGTCAGGGTGAATAAAAGGCGCATCATCATCACGCGGAGTATTAACTTTTGCGCCCAGGTTCTGGATATTGCCCCAGGAGCCATTTTGCAATAAACTGGCTTTATAAAGATCTCTTCCTCCAAAGCCACCCGGACGTTCACTGGCGAAATAAAGGGTTCGTTCATCAGCTGAAAGAGAAGCGCTTCCTTCCCAGGCAGCTGTATTTACTTCTCCTTTTAATTTTTCAGGGGAGGACCAGCCAATGCTATCCACAGTACTGATGTATATATCACCTCCGTCGTAACTATCATCTCTGAAGATGAATAATTTTTGTCCATCGTTAGAGATAGCAATCGCGGCATCATTCGCATTCGTATTAATATTTGTGCCGATACTTGAGGGAGTAGCCCAGGCATTGTTCTCTTTGTGACTGATAAAAACATCTTCATAATAAATCCCTAAACTATCAGCCTGATTATAGGCATTCTGAAGTCCTCCAACGCTTTGATCTCCGGTATAAGTATAAATGATCACTCCTTCATCAGAAGAAACCACTGGTACATATTCGGCGCCAACAGTGTTAAGAATATCGCCGATGTTCTCGATCTTCGCATCAACAGGAGAAGCAACCAGCAATTTTGCATTGTTACAGTATTCGATCAATTGCTGTGCATCCTTCTTTTCCTTTTCAGTCAGGGCCTTCTTTTTTAAAAAGGCATCCAGAAGGCTGAGGGCTTCATCAAACTTATAATTGTAATGATAAGCTCTGGCAAGATCATATTGAATACCGGCCGCTTTTTTATTCTTTTGGTACACAGCTAATAAATGCTCGAGCGATTTTTCGTGCATATCACTGCGGTACAAACCGGAAATTCCCAATACATATTCTAAATACACTTCCTTAGGATGGGCTTGCTGCAACTTTTCGAAGATTGGCAGAGCCAACAGATAATTTTCGTCAGCGAATATTGCCTGAGCCTTTAGTAAAGAGTCTTGTTCCGTTTTTCTCCATTTACGGGTTTTCATAGTACCTTGTGAAAAGGCATCGAACAATATGAAAGAAAGAGAAAATAATAAAAAGATTTTTTTCATAATTAATTTATGAGATGCTTTATCAAATATACTTATTTTTGGCAAGAATACAATGAACCTGAAGGATGCACATACACCCAATATGTTTCGTGCCAATATAAAAATTGGGCAGGAAGTTGCTATTGTTCTGAAAAAGGATCAGCGTACGGGAAAACGTACAGTTGGTAAGGTACAGTGGATTTTGACAAGCGCTCCATTTCATTCCCGTGGAATCAAAGTGACACTGGAAAGCAGGCAAGTAGGGCGCGTTCAGGAGATCATCGCTTAGATATGCAGGGGCTTGCATAGTAATTGTTTTTATGTAGATTTGTTAGTATAAAAATAATCGCTATTGCATGAAAAAAAATCTATTACTTCTTCTTTTCTTATCATCATTGACTTGCTTTTCTCAGACTTATTCAGGAACAGGCGGTGCTATTTCCGATGACGGACTAAATAATGATTATCCGTTAAATGTATCTGCTTTAAGTCCAGCAACGTTGAATAGTGTGAACGGCCTCGTTGGAATATGTATGAATATTACGCATACCTGGGACTCTGATTTAGCGATCAGCCTGATAGCTCCTGATGGGACGGAAATTATGCTTTTAGCCGGAGTTGGAGGAAGCGATGATGATTTTACCAATACTTGTTTTTCCCAAAGTGTAAGCACTTCAATTGTTTCGGGCACTGCTCCGTTTACAGGTACATTCAAGCCAATGAATACATTAGGGAATGCCAATAACGGACAAAATGGAAATGGCAATTGGACGCTACGTATTATTGATACGTATCCAGCAGATGCCGGAAACCTGGTCAGCTGGAACATTACTTTCGGTGCAGGCGCTCCATTGCCAAACGTATTTACATCGTCCAACCTTCCCATTGTTCTGATCAATACTTTTTCCCAAACCATCGTGGACGAGCCAAAGATCAATGCGGGTATGAAAATCATTTACAATGGTCCGGGAATGATCAATTATGTGACAGATGCGCCCAATGCATACAATAACAATATCGGAATTGAGATTCGGGGGGCGTTTTCTTCCACCTTGCCTCAGAAGCCTTATGCCATTGAAACGAGAAACAATCTGATGCTGGAGAATGATACGTCCATATTAGGTATGCCAGCTGAGCATGATTGGTTTTTACTTGCTACCTATAATGATAAGGTTTATGTTCGAAATACCTTGGCCAATAAGCTATTCGATGAAATGAGTCATTACGCTACACGCTCACGACATTGCGAAGTGTTGATAAATGGTCAATACCAGGGAATTTATTATTTATGTGAAAGCCCCAAACGGGATAAGAACCGGATCAATGTTTCTAAAATGGACTCGTTGGATAATACAGGGATTCCTTTAACAGGCGGTTACATTATAAAAAATGATTATTGGGATGCAAGCAACAGTTGGTTATTGGGTTATAATCCGATCGATCATCCTACATTTCAGGTACACCTGGTTTATGATTATCCGAAGCCCGACAAAATTACTCCACAGCAAAAAACATATATTCAGACTTTCATAAATTCCATGGAAAGCGCCTTGTATAGCCCGTCATTTGCCGATACTGCCATAGGATATCGCGCCTACCTCAGTACCACTTCCTTTATTGATTATTTTATTGTAAATGAACTGTCGCGTAACACGGATGGTTTTAAGAAGAGTTGGTACATGCACAAAAACAGGGACGATAAAGGTGGTAAATTAAAAGCCGGTCCTGTTTGGGATTTCGACTGGGCATGGACGAATATTCCGGGTTGTAGTATCTTTTCAGCAGCGGATGGTTCAGGATGGGCATATAAAATGAATGATTGCGGTCCAGATGTAAACTCAAATGGTTGGTTTGTAAGAATGATGCAAGATACTTCGTTTCAGAATGAGGTGAAATGCAGGTGGCTAACCCTTAGAACAAGCATATTGGATACAGGCTATATATTTAATTATATCGATTCCACCGCTCAGGCATTGGATTCGGCGCAGGAGCGGCATGAAGAAAAATGGGGAACATTGGGCGTGGATGTAGGAACACCTGAGGTTGGAGCTCAGCCCACAACGTTTCAGGGAGATGTAGATTTGTTCAAAAGCTGGATCGGGCTGCGTATTGCCTGGCTGGATGCAAACATGCCCGGTAATTGTTATACGTTAGGCGTCAATGAAATTAGTGCACAGGAGAATGCGATTATGTTGTTTCCTAATCCGGCAAATGATCATGTTTTTGTGAATGCTGAAAATGCTGCAATTACAGCTTCCTCTATGCTGATTATTTCGGATGTTCAAGGGCGCGAATTACAATCCATTAAGCTAAGTAATATTCCTTCGGAAGCTGTAAATATAGACTTAAGAGATTATGCGAGCGGGACTTATTTATGCAGGTTTGTAAGTAAAGGCATAGATGTCGCAAAGCCGGTAAGACTGGTCATCCAAAAATAAGATGAGTCGTATACTACTGCTTCTGATTTTATTAATGACATTCTCCTGCTCTTATAGAAGCAGGGAAAAGGAATTGAGAGATGAAATGGAGCTATTGCAAGCTAAGATGGATTCCATTAAGATGGAGCAGAACATCCTGGAAGAAAATATAAAACAGCTAAACAATAATCAATAAAAACAAAAAGCCCGAAAACAATTTCGGGCTTTTATATTGAGCAGGGATCTTAATTAATTTTTTTATTGAAGAAATTATTTGCTATTAATTCCTGCAACAACATCCTGTTCCCGTTATAGAAAGCCGTGATCCAGGCATCCTTTGTTCCTAGTCGGATACATTCCTGGCGAAAAGCTTCCGCGTCTTTAATCGTAGTGAATTCACGCATGGTAAACCGGGTGATCCCATCCGGATAAGGAGTAACCAGTGCCGGAGGCGGTTCCAGTTTGTTTAAGTTCTTATGTTTAAAATTTTGAGGCTTACGATAAGCACCGATCTGAACTTTGAAAATCAATCCTTCAGCGCAATTATTCCCAGCCATGGTGATTAGGTTATTGTACACTTCTTTGTCGTTAAGATCCTTACCTACAAAAGCAGAGAAGTCGGAAGGAGCATTTGGATTGCAAGGGTTATTAAGCTCTTCCAACGTTTTGCGCACTCCAAAAAAGAAAACAGTAATAAATGATTGCGCCGCATCGGGCTCTTTCTCAACGATCATTTTTTTGAATGCTTCTGCTTCCGCTAATGTTTTGAATGGACCTAGTGTATAGCGGGTTTTTCCATCCGGGTATTGTTTGCTTTCTATCTTTCCATACTTACTTAAATGCTGGAGTTTAAAATCATTCGGATTGTCAACAGCTCCGATCTCCAACTTATAGCTTAATCCGGAGATCTCCGATTTACCTTCATCTTTAACAATATTTGTTTCAACCTTTCCTGTGTTTAAAGCGATAATTCCAGTCTCTTTTTTCTCTTTTACAACCTTTGTTTTTGTTGGAGGAGTGTAATCTTTGCGGGTATATTCCTGCGAATAATATTCCTGGATCAGCTTTCGGTTATTACAGTCGTTTATTGTTACAATTACGGTATTCAATGATGTATCCTTGTCGATTACTTTGTATTTAAAGATCTCCGCACTTAAAAGCGTAGGAAATCCCTCAAAATAAAATGTAGTACCAAGCGAATCTACGCGTTGCTTTATTGTACCCAATGATGCAATTTTTTCAGGATTGAAATCACTTGCTTTTTCAAATGTTCCCAGCTCTAAATTGAATGTAACGCATTCCTTCTTCTCTTCGCCATACTTTCTGAGGATATCCTGATAAACGCGGGCTTCGTATATCTCCGCTTTTCGTTCTTCATTGTATCTTTTAATCTGGTCATTGATCTGAACCTGTATGATATTTGAGGAGTCTTGAACAGAGGAAACATTATTTTGCTTTTTGTAATCATCCGAGAAAAATTTGAAATCTTTCTGAACTTGCACATAGGTTTCGAGGCTTTTTACATTTACATATTGTATCTGTGCTTCATAACCTTCTACTTCAATGGCTACTTTATAATTATTTCCGGGAGTCAACGCGATCAGGTATTTTCCGCTTGCTGAATTGGAGTGGTAGGTGCCTTTTTTCTCGCCAGTATCTGCATTTGTTACACTAATGGTTGCATCTGCAGGCATATCATTAGCAAAAACAGTTCCTACTACCAAAGCTAGGATAGGCTTTTCACCAAAGAATCCCGGAGTAACGGAATAAATATCTTGCTGGCCTTTGCCGCCTTTCATGTCTGAAGAATAGTAACCGTGTTCTCCATCAGCCGTGAGTACATAGTAGCGCTCATCTTCAGTAGTGTTGATAGGGTATCCGATATTAACTGGTTCGGCCCATTTGCCATCTTTGAGTGTTGAATACATGATATCGTATCCTCCGATGCTGTTATGCCCCTCCGAACTAAAGAAAAGAGTTATTCCATCGGGATGTATGAATGGGGAATCCTCATTAAAAGACGTATTAATTGCAGGGCCAAGGTTGTCTGCTTTTCCCCAGCTTCCGTCAGGCATTTTTTTACTCAGATAAATATCCTTGCCTCCTGACCCGCCCGGACGCTCACTTGCAAAGTATAGCGTTTGTTCGTCGGCAGAAATAGAGCAACTGCCTTCCCAGAATTTTGTATTAATATTTGGTCCCAACGCTATAGCTTCTCCCCACACATTACCGGTTAAAGTGCTCATGTAGATGTCTCCCCCATCTTTATCAGTGCTATGGAATATAAAAAGCTTTTGTCCGTCGGAAGATAAAGCAATACTGGCATCATGGTTTTTTGTATTGATGTTCGGACCAATGCTTTCAGGTGTAAGCCATGTATCGCCAACTCTTTGAGAAATGAATACGTCTTCGTAATAGGCACCGTCCGGGTCCGGGTTGAATTCTGCGTCCATTAATCCTTCGGTGCTTTTCGGCCCAGTATAGGTATAAATCAGAATGGATTCATCGGAAGAAATCACGGGAACATATTCCTGATCAGGTGAATTGATTACGTCGCCTATATTGGTGATTTCACATTTTACTTTAAGCCCCATCAGCACTTTTGCATTCTTGCTGTTCTCAATATACCTTTTTGCAAGCAGTTGTTGGTTGACAGGAGGCGCTGGCTTTTGGTCGAGGTATTTATTAAGTGTGATGATAGCAGATTCAAATTCATAATTCAAATGGTAAGCCTTTCCCAGATGTAGATTAATATCTGGTGCAGCAGGATCTGCTTCAGCAACCTCTTTCAACAATGGAATCGCTTTGTTTTTTTCATCACTTTTATCCAGGTAGCAAAGCGCTGATATTAATTTAAAATAAAGATCCTCCGGATGGGCAGCCATCAATTCAACGAAGATTGGCAATGCCCTCAGGTAATTCTCCTCTGAATAGAAATATTCTGCGGTTTGGTACTTTTTTATTTCGTCCTTGCTTAATTTCTTAAGATCAGGTTTTCCGCTTTTTTGTGCGGAAGCCTGCAAAGACAGTAATAAAATCGAGAAAACGACTAATATTTTTTTCATACAAATGATTTATTGCCAATGAATTGAAGAGAGAGCTCACCCATTAACATCGACTAAATTGGAAATAATAGGTGGTGGGATAACCAGTTCTTGATTGAACTTATAAACATCTGAACGTTGAAAACACTGGTTTGTTGCTGCGAGTTTTCTTTCGGATGGTTTGATATTAGAGGATTCTAGCCTATAAGGGAGGTGGCTTTTGTGGAAGCGTAATATTGTGTACATTCGTAAACATAAAATTTCGCTTATGGAATTCATCGATGAAAAAATAGAAAACTATGCTTTAGATCTTTCCCAGCCTGAATCAGAGGTGCTCAGGAAACTCAGTCGGGACACTCACGCAAAGGTGCTGATGCCCCGCATGCTTTCGGGCCATATGCAGGGGAATCTTTTATCGATGCTCAGTAAAATGATCCGACCCAAACAAATTCTGGAAATTGGCACCTATACTGGTTATTCCGGTATTTGCCTTGCACAGGGATTAGTGGAGGGCGGTAAGTTGCATACGATTGATATCAATGAAGAATTGGAAAAAATGGTGCGTTCCTTTTTTGAAGAAGCAGGCCTGAGTAAAAAAGTCAATTATTATATTGGAAATGCACTAACGATCATTCCGGACATCCATGAAACATTTGATCTGGTTTTCATTGATGCCGATAAAAAAAATTATGCAGCTTATTACGATCTGGTATTCGATAAGGTAAAAAGCGGAGGGTTTATTATTG
The DNA here is from genome assembly GCA_036399275.1 of Bacteroidia bacterium. GTDB lineage: Bacteria > Bacteroidota > Bacteroidia > 2-12-FULL-35-15 > 2-12-FULL-35-15 > 2-12-FULL-35-15. Next base: position 13,347 of record DASWNK010000101.1, read on the forward strand.
CCGATAATGTATTGTGGAGCGGAAAAGTGCTGGAGAATGAAAGCAAAATGGATGCGGATACCAAAGCGATCCATGAGTATAATAGAAAAATTCATGCTGATGGACGTGTGGAGCATATGTTGTTACCGATAAGAGACGGCCTAATGATCGCCCGAAAAAAATAAATTATGAAGTTTAAATTCTAACACTATTCATAACGAAATAACCACAGCAAAATGATTATAGATTTAAGAAGTGATACGGTTACAAAACCAACGAAGGGCATGTTGGAGGCTATGTTTAATGCTGAGGTAGGCGATGATGTATTTGGTGAAGAGCCCACAGTAATTGCCCTGGAGCAAAAAGTGGCAACGCTTTTCGGGAAAGAAGCCGCTGTATTTTGTCCTTCCGGCACAATGACCAACCAGATTGCCATAAAAGTGCACACACAACCGGGGGATGAAGTTCTCTGTGATACAACAGCTCATATATACAATTATGAAGGCGGAGGAATTTCGTCCAACTCAGGCGTTCAGGCTAAACTGATCTCTGGCGAAAGGGGGAGAATATCTGCTCAGCAGGTGCAGGAAAGCATCAATCCCTCTTTCGATTGGCTGACAAAAACCAGTCTTGTTTGTATTGAGAATACAGGCAATAGGGCAGGAGGGAGCTATTATTCACTTCAGCAGATGAAAGAATTAGCGGAAGTCTGCAAAAAAAATAAGCTGAATTATCACTTGGATGGCGCACGGATCTTTAACGCTATTGTGGAGAATGATTATACTCCGGCTGATATTGGAAAACAATTCGACTCCGTCTCTGTTTGTCTTTCAAAAGGATTAGGTGCTCCGGTAGGTTCTTTGCTACTTGGTGATACCGAGTTTATACGAAAAGCCAGGAGGGTGCGCAAGGTATTTGGCGGCGGCATGCGTCAAGCCGGTTACCTTGCAGCAGCGGGAATCTATGCGTTGGACAATCATGTAGAACGCTTAAAGGATGATCATAAGCGGGCTAAACAATTATCTGCTACTATGAAAAGCTTATCCTATATTGATAATGTATTGCCAGTTGATACGAACATCATTATTTTCAATCTGAATGATAAGCTCAATCCGGAAGCCTTTGTTCAGAAGCTAGCGCAGAACAATATAAAGGCGGTTGGTTTTGGAAAACAAGCCATTCGTTTTGTAACTCATTTGGATTTTACTGATGATATGCTGGAAAAAACCGAAAAAATTCTTAAATCTATTTAATATAATTAACATGTTGAAAATTGCAATCATTTCAGCAAGCGTACGTACTGGGCGTAAAAGCCCGCACGTGGCTATGTATTTTGATAAGTACATTAAGGAGAATAAGCTGGCTGAATCAGAGATCCTCGATTTGAAAGAATTTAATTTCCCGATTTTCGATGAGCGGTTGATGTACCAAAAAAATCCGTCAGAAAAGGCAAAGTTGTTTTCTCAGAAAATTGATGCTGCTGATGCTGTCATTATTGTGTTTCCCGAATACAACAGTGGGTATCCTGCGAGTATCAAAAATGCAATTGATTTACTTGTGAAAGAATGGTATCACAAACCGATTGGACTGGTGAGTGTTTCTTCCGGTGGTTTTGGCGGTGTTAACGCACTTGCGTTGTTGCAGACTGTTCTTTTTAAAATAAAAGCCGTTCCCGTTACGGCTACTTTTCCCGTTCCTAAGGTGGAAGAAAATTTTGATGAGAACGGAAATGCGAAAGACAAAGAGGCAACCGATAAAAGAGCGGCTGCATTTCTAAAAGAAGTCATTTGGTTTGCGGAAGCCTTCAATAAAATGAAATAAGAATGTAGCCTGTTATTCGTCCTTCTTTTGAAACAGAAAATAAATCACCACCAGCAGGACTCCTGTTGCAGCAACTAAAAATGTAACAGTTGGGTTGAACGCTACCCAAATCAAACCTGCCATGCTGCTGGCAATCATTGTTAATATACTGTTTCCGCTGGCATAAAATCCGATAGCGGTGGCCGTTTCTGAACCCGGCGTAATTTTCGCAATCCAGGCTTTTGAAATTCCATCAGTGGCCGCAGCATAAATCCCATAAAAAAAGAACAAGACATATAGCATGATCTCTGTTTTTACAAATGCCATTCCGCCATACACTCCTGCAAATAAAATCAAGCCCATAATAAATGTTGCTCTCATTCCGATCTTGTCGGCCAATGATCCTATCGGATAGGCAAATAAGGCATATACTAAATTGTAAAAGATGTACACACCGATAATGTGCAGGTCATCAATGCCGATGTGTTTAGCCATCAGCAGCAGGAAAACATCAGAGCTGTTAAATAAGGTAAAGAGCAATAAACCGGTCATCAATTTCTTAAAGGCTGTTGAGGATGTTTTCCAATAGGAGAAATAAGAAAAGAAACCTTTTTTATTATTGGCTTTGAATTCAGACACAGGAAGCTCTTTCCTTTTTTCTTTGATGAATAAAGTGAAAGCGACAGCCACCATTCCCGGGATAAAGGCAAACAGGAAAAGTGATTTGTAATTTCCCGGATAAAAATAAAGAAACAGAAGTGCAAGCGCCGGGCCTATCGCCGCCCCAACAGTATCCATCGAGCGATGCAAGCCGAATACCTTTCCTTTATTCTCTTTAGAGCATTCATCCGAAAGCATCGCATCACGCGCGCCGGTACGAATTCCTTTTCCAAGCTTGTCGCCAGTTCTGATCAGTAACACCCAAAGCGGAGCTGTAAAAACGGCCATCAGAGGCTTCGTAATATTGCTCAGTAAATATCCTAGTTGAATAAATGGCAGGCGTTGACCTTTCTCATCCGATAGCTTTCCGAAATACCCTTTTGAAACGCCCACAACGGCTTCTGCAATTCCTTCAAGAATACCAATCCATAAAGCCGAAAATCCAATACTTTGTAAGTAAATCGGCATGACGGGAATAAGCATTTCACTTCCAATATCATTGAAAAGACTCACAAAAGAGAGCATCCAGATTGTACGGGTGAATATTTTTTCCTTAGTCATCTATTGATCAGAGGTTCTTTTTCATTTCGGATGAAATGCCTTTGGCAAGAGGATCGTCGCCTTTTTCAAATGTAGTAATGATATGTTCCTGTTCATTTTTTGTTTTATTCTGGCTCAGCTTGAATTTACCCTCAAGTCGCGTTACTTCAATTTCGAATGACATAATCCCTTTCAACATTCCATTTATATATTCGGGAGCCAGTTGCTTCCATTGCTCATAATAAGCCGGTTCATAGGTTTTGATCATTGCTTCCAGTACAGTAATTGCCTTTTCATCTTCTTCCAATAAAGTAGCTTTTCCGTATGCATGAACTGCAATATAATTCCAGGTAGGGACGTTTTGTTTTTTTTCATAGTGAGAAGGCGAAATATAGGCATGTGGCCCCTGGAAAATCACCAAAAGCTCTTGCTGCGAGAATTCTTTCCATTGCGGATTAGCTTTTGCCATGTGTGTCACCAGAAAAATTTGTTCATTTCTTTTTTCAATCATGAAAGGCAGGTGCGTGGCCCGAATGTTGTTATTGTATGCATTGATGAGTGTAGCGAAGCTGTTTGCCTGCATAAACTCCACTAACTTATGCTCATCATTTTCTTTGTAATAAGGCGGTATGTACATACTATAAAAATAGTTATTTTTACTCAATTGATAAATCGAATAAATGAAAGGTGCAATAATATTTTTACTGTTGGCTTATACATCCGCTGTAGCGCAGGATCTTCAGTTGGTAAAAGCAACCAAACAGACAATTAATCATGGTGCTTCGCCGACATCCACCACAAATTACAAAGTGACAATCAAAAAAGAGAAGGGTTGCAATTGGGCGATCGATTCAGTGATAAATGTGTATACGCAAAAATCAAACGAGTTTAATGTTTTTAAAGTTGTTGATCCTACTGTTCTCTCTTCCCAATATCAGTCGGTTAAATCTTTTAAAAAGAAAGATAAAGGCTTATTTCAGATCACCTTCGCTTCCATGAAGAATCGGGGAAGCGGCCGCCCTGGAACGCCGCAGGATTTAATGGTACCAGTAGCAGATTTTACACAGGGAGCTATTATTTATTATACGATGGGGAAGAAGAAGAAACAATTGCTGGTAGAATCGTTCGAAGAGCAGGAAACGATCAATGCTCCTTAATTGCTGCAGATGAAAATAAATGCCGGTGGGATATTCATTGGCGTAAAATTGAGATCTACATGTTTGAAAATATTCTTTAATTTTTTGTAAGCATTGAGTGAATACTGATATTGAATAAACAGGCCGCTTATACTTAATACTTTTTTCGAAACATCCAGAATGTTTTTCACAACCTCATTAGGAATCATTGCAAAAGGCAGGGAAGAAACAATATAATCCACTTTTGAGATATTATTTTGTGCCAGGTATTCTTCCAGCTTCTCAGCCGAATCATTAATCACTCTTATTCTTGGATCTTTAATTTCTTGAATAAGTGTTTCACAAAATTCTTTATTGATCTCAAAGGCTAGTAGAATGGCATCGGCGGGCATCCTATTCAATAACTCTAACGTTATTATTCCCGTACCAGGCCCATATTCAACAATGCAGGTAACTCCGGTAAAATCAATGGGGTCTACCATCTTTTTTACCAGAAATTTGGAGCTTGGAGTAACCGCTCCAACATGCTTTCCTCTTTTCAGGAACTCTGAAAAAAAATCTTTTTTGCTCAAAAGCTTAGTTTTATGGGTACAAATAAAACACAAAAAAATTGAAATCAAAAATTACTTATTGGAGTGCAGACCTACCTTGTTTCCTTCGGTATCGAGAAAGAAGGCCATAAAGCCTAAGCCTGGGCCAATTTCTGTTTTCGGTAAGAGTGTTTTTCCGCCAGCGTTCTCTATTTTATTCAATGCAAGGCTGAGATCAGGGTTGCAATTAAGATATATTAAGGCTCCTTCAGAGGACGGTTTATAGCCTTCTCCCTCTACGAGAGCACCACTGAGCTTACCACTTCCCATTTCATAAGGAAAAAAGCCCATATTCAATGGTCCCATTCTGTTTTCACTCATGGTAATATCCATGATTGTCTCATAGAATTTCTTAGCTCTGGTCAAGTCTGTCACCGGAATTTCGAACCAATTGATCACATTTGCGTTTTTTTCCATTTTGTAGATGTTAAAAGAGTTCTGTTTGTTTGCCGAAGATAATACCTTTTTCATGATTCAGCAGCCATTCTTTTCGCCACAAGCCACCTGCATAACCAGTTAACTTGCCGTTATGCCCAATAACCCGGTGGCAAGGCACTACAATTGCAATTGGGTTTTTCCCATTGGCATTGCCAACCGCGCGGGTAAAGTTTTCATCTCCTAATTGATTTGAGACATCCAGATAAGAGCAAGTCTTTCCAAATGGAATAAGGTTTAGCTGATTCCATACCCTTTTCTGGAATTCACTTCCACTGGGGTTCAATTTCAAGCCGAATTCTTTGCGGATGCCAGTAAAGTATTCATCAAGCTGGTAAATGACTTCTTTGAGCGATTCATGGATTTTAATGGAAGGATCAGGATTGTCGTCAATGAATTCCAAATGCGTAATACCTTCTTCATTGCCTGCGATTTCGATCAGACCGATTGGAGAGACATAATATGCTTTGTGGGATTCCATGTAGATAACAAAAATAGGTCTTTTCTCGCAAAGGCACAATGAGTGTCTGGGAATATTGAGCATAAAGAAGGGGAGGAAGAAAAAACAACACAAAGCTCTTAAGGTTGAGCTTTGTGTTGTTTGAATTTGCGGGAATTCTAGAAACAGTATTTGTTCTCGGCTATCAGCTTTGCAGAAACCGTTCTTCTAGCTTCTGTGGTATTTAATGGTTCTGTTTTTGTAAAACGTTTGATACCCATTAACATTCCGCGTTGTTCGTCTCCGGTAGCGAAACTGTTAATAGCTTCTTTTCCTGATTTATGAATCCTGTCGGCTGCATCATTTATGTACACGCGCATAATGTCCAATTGTTCTTTGCAGCTATCTTCACCTTTCATTGCCACCAATTTTTCAAGGCGTAATTGCAATGATTCACACACATAGGTTTCAATAATCATATCTGCAATGTTCATCAAAATTTCTTGCTCTTTGCCCAGTTGCATCATCAATTTCTGAACTGCAGCGCCGGCTACCATTAATACGGCCTTTTTAAAATTCGCAACATATTTCTTTTCTTCTGAGAATAATGTTTTTTCAGAAGTGCTCATATCCGGAATGCCCATCAGTTCGGCAGCCACTTTCTGCGCTGGTCCCATTAAGTCGAGTTCACCTTTCATGGCGCGTTTCAACATCATGTCAACAGTTAACATTCTGTTGATCTCGTTGGTCCCTTCAAAGATACGATTGATGCGCGCATCGCGATATGCTCTGTCCATAGGCGCTTCAGCGCTATATCCCATTCCACCATAGATCTGCACACCTTCATCCACTACAAAGTCCAACACTTCAGAGCCATGTACTTTAAGGATTGCCGCTTCAACAGCGAATTGCTCCACACCTTTCAGCTTTGCTTTCGCTTCATCCATTCCGCCTGCAATTAATGCTTTTGTTGCATCTTCCACATTCTGGCTGGCACGGTAAATTGCTGCTTCAGAAGCATAAATTCTGATCGCCTGCTCAGCTAATTTATGACGGATAGCGCCATATTTTGCAATAGGTCTTCCGAATTGGTTACGCTCATTTGCATATTGAACCGATTTTGTCACTGTTTCTTTGGATCCGCCAATTGCAGCGCCCGCAAGCTTGATGCGACCCAGGTTCAAAATGTTTACTGCGATCTTAAAGCCGTTTTGTCTGTCGGATAATAAATTTTCCACTGGCACTTTACAGTCGTTGAAGAAAACCTGACGTGTTGAACTTCCTTTGATTCCCATCTTATGTTCTTCAGGATTCAAGGAGATGCCTCCGAATGTTTTTTCAACAATGAAAGCAGAGAGATTTTCATCGTCATCGATCTTCGCGAATACGGTGAAAATATCTGCAAATCCGCCATTGGTGATCCACATTTTTTGCCCGTTCAGGATATAATGTTTTCCATCCGCGGAAAGTTTCGCATTTGTTTTTCCCGAATTAGCATCTGATCCGGCGCTAGGCTCCGTTAAGCAATAACATGATTTCCACTCACCACTTGCAAGCTTAGGAATGTATTTTGCTTTTTGTTCTGCATTACCATAATACAAGATTGGCAAGGTTCCGATTCCAGTATGAGCGGAAATCGCAACAGCGAATGAATGCCCCGCACCTAATATTTCAGTTGCCAGCATTGAAGTGGTAAAGTCTTTTCCAAACCCGCCGTATTCTTCAGGAACAGAGATGCCTAACAAACCCAGTTCCCCTGCTTTGTCCAGCAAACTAGGCATCAGGCCTTCTTCCTGCGCATCAATGCGATCAAGTTTGTCCCAAACATTTGCAGCCAGGAAATCATGACAGGTTTGTGCGATCATTTGCTGTTCTTCATTCCATTCTTCGGGAATAAAAATATCTTTTGCTTCTGTTTCTTTGATGAGGAATTCGCCTCCTTTTAGTGTTGTCATAAATTTAGTAGTTAGTATCAGGTAGTAAGTATCAGGATGTTTGAAATACAGACTTCTTTAGTCCGTTCAACATTTTCTGCACCTTACATGCCTTTTCTGTTAATATTAATGTTTGTTCTTTGGTTAGATAATTAAAGTCGTTTGATAATAGTATTTGAGTCTCAAGCTCAAAACAAGAGCCTAAGGCAATGTTTAAAAATTGATTAAATTCTTTATCTGATCCTCTGCCAGCCCCCTTCAGCGATATTGCTGGGAACCGAAATAGCACAGCGATTTAACTGGGAAATTAATCCAAACTTTTCTTCCGAGGGGAAATTTCTGGTAGCGATGAAAATCTCTTTAGCTAAAGACATTGCTTTCTGCCAGACTTTTAACTCTTTAAAATTATGCATAGTATTTATTTTATTATCTATACTGCCAGTACCTGATACTTACTACTTGATACTTGATACCTTATAACATTTCGAATATACCTGCAGCGCCTTGTCCAGTTCCCACACACATACTCACAATTCCGTATTTCTTGTTCTGGCGTTTCAATTCACTGAATAACTGAACAGATAATTTCGCTCCGGAACAACCCAGTGGATGTCCGAGTGAAATCGCTCCGCCATTTACATTTACAATGTCCTGGTTAATGTTCAGTTCTCTGCAAACGGCTAATGATTGAGAAGCAAATGCTTCATTCAGTTCGATCAGGTCGATTTGGTTCAGGCTCATTCCTGCAAGTTTCAAGGCTTTTGGAATAGCGGCAACCGGACCGATTCCCATGATGCGCGGTGGAACACCGGCAGCAGCAAAGCTTAACATGCGGGCGATCGGTTTTAAATTATTTTCTTTTAAAAATTTTTCGCTCACAATCATCACAAATGCAGCGCCATCACTCGTTTGTGAAGAGTTACCGGCAGTCACACTTCCTTGTGCATCAAATACCGGCTTTAGTTTCGCCAATGCTTCAAGCGTTGTATCAGCACGGGGGCCTTCATCGGTATCAACGATAAAATCACGTGTTCTCTTCTTCTCGTTCTCATCAATATATGTTTCCGTAATTTTTATTGGAACAATCTCTTCCTTAAATTTCCCTTCTTTGATCGCTTTGATTGCTTTCATGTGTGATTTAAACGCAAATGCATCTTGGTCCTCACGGCTTACTTTGTACTCATTTGCAACAGCTTCTGCCGTAAGTCCCATTCCCCAGTAGTGATCGGGCGTGGCAAGTGCAACACCCGGGTGAGGAACAATTCTCCAGCCACCCATAGGAATTAAGCTCATGCTTTCCGCGCCGCCTGCAACAATACAATCAGCCATTCCAGCATGAATTTTTGACGCTGCTATCGCGATGGTTTCCAAACCGGAAGCGCAATAACGATTAATGGTCATGCCGGAAACTTTGTCTGTATTAAAAGCCATCAGCGAGATCAATCGCGCCATGTTCAATCCTTGTTCTGCTTCGGGCATAGCATTTCCAACGATCAGATCATCCACCTGATCGTGTGCAATGTTTGGCACAGATGCCATTAAATGTTTGATTACATCCGATGCAAGATCATCAGGACGGGTGAAACGGAATCCGCCTCTGTTGGCTTTGCCTACTGCTGACCGGAAACCTGCTACAATATATGCGTTCATAGTTTGAAGTATTTAGTATCAAGTATTAAGTATCAAGTACAAAATGCCAGATAGGTTTTGATAATTAATTTCTAAGAATTTTTCCTCCTGTGATAATCGATTGTAATCTTTCCAATGTTTTTCTTTCGCCGCAAAGACTTAAAAACGCTTCTCTTTCCAGATCAAGTAAATATTGCTCGCTTACCAATGTCGGAGATGAAAGATCACCGCCGCAAAGCACCCATGCTAATTTTTGTGAAATTTTCACATCGTGCTCACTGATATAATGTCCAACCTGCATTGAATTCGCGCCTAAGTAGGCCAGCCCTAAAGCTTGTTTTCCTAATACACGAATATCTTTGCGATGCGCAGGCATGGTATAGCCTGCTTCTGCCAGTTCAATGCAATTTAATTTCGCTTCTGCTAATAAGCGGTTACGTGAAATTACTACTACATCTTTTCCTTTTCTCAAATATCCTAGATCAAATGCTTCATAAGCAGATGTTCCAACTTTCGCTTGTCCTATGGTTAAGAAACGATCGCGGAAATTGTTCAATTCAATATCACCTTCCTGCAGCTCATCTGATAAACGAACGGCGAACTCTTTTGTTCCGCCGCCGCCCGGAATTAAACCGACACCGAATTCCACCAAGCCCATATAGGTTTCCGCATGAGTAACAACTCTGTCGGAGTGCATACTCATTTCACATGCACCGCCCAGTGCCAGGTTATGAGGCGCCACCACTACCGGAATTGAAGAATAACGCACACGCATCATGGTATCCTGGAATGTTTTAATTGCAAAGTTTAATTCATCGTATTCCTGTTCAACTGCCATCATAAAGATCATTCCTACATTGGCGCCGGCACTGAAATTCGCTCCTTCGTTCGAGATCACCAACCCTCTGAAATCCTTTTCAGCGATCTCAATCGATTTCTTCATCCCTTCAATTACTTCAGCACCGATGGAATTCATTTTTGTATTCCACTCCAGGTTTACAATACCATCACCTATATCGGTTAATGTTGCACCGCTGTTTTTCCATACTGTTTTGCTTCCGCGAATGTTGTCCAGAATAATAAAAGATTCTGTTCCAGGAATTACTTTGTATGATTTGGATGGAATGTCGTAATATTTTCTGCTGCCGTTTTCTACTTTATAGAAAGTAGAACCACCACTTGCAAGCATCTCATAGATCCATTGTGCCGGTTTTTTTTCTGCGGCTTCCATAGCCTTTACTGTTTCCGCTACACCCAATGCATCCCATGCTTCAAATGGCCCAAGTTCCCAAGCGAATCCTGCGTTCATAGCAGCATCAATTTTGAAAAGCTCATCGGTAATTTCCGGAATGCGGTTGCTGACATATGCAAACAAGCCGTAAAAAGAAGTGCGGTAAAATTCGCCTGCTTTATCTGTTCCGGCTAACAACACTTTCATGCGGTCGCGTAAATTATCAATGGATTTTGTTGCTTCCAGTGTGGCGAATTTCGCTTTCACAGAAGGTTTGTATTCCAATGTTTTTAAATCCAATGAATGAATCTCTGATTTACCGTTTGTGCCTTTTACTTTTTTGAAAAAGCCTTGCTCTGTTTTACTTCCGAGCCATTTATTTTCTACCATTTTGGCAACATATCCCGGAATTTTAAAGGATTCAATAGCTTCATCATTCGGACAGCTTTGAGCAACGCCATTGGCAACATGCACCAGCGTGTCGAGCCCAACTACATCACACGTACGGAAGGTTGCTGATTTCGGGCGACCAAGAACAGGGCCTGTTAACTTATCAACTTCATCAATGGTTAACCCCATTTTTTCTACCAGGTGGAAAAGGCTCATAATTCCATAAACACCAATCCTGTTGGCGATAAAAGCAGGAGTGTCTTTACACAGTACGGTTGTTTTTCCTAAATATAATTCGCCGTAATGCATTAAGAAATCAACCACTTCCGGTGAAGTTTTAGGAGTCGGGATAATCTCCAGCAAGCGTAAATAGCGTGGAGGATTAAAAAAGTGAGAACCGCAGAAGTGTTTCTGGAAATCTTCTGAACGCCCTTCATTCATCAGGTGAATTGGAATTCCCGATGTGTTGGAAGTGATCAGTGTTCCCGGTTTGCGGTACATTTCTACTTTTTCGAATACCTGTTTTTTTATGTCGAGGCGCTCAATAACAACTTCAATGATCCAGTCGCAATTCGCAATATCCTTCATATTGTCGTCAAAGTTTCCTGTGACAATACGTTTTGCAAACGATTTGCGGTAAATAGGAGAAGGGTTCGATTTTAAGGCAAAAGCCAAAGCATCATCCACAATCTTGTTGCGCGATTTCTTATCCGCGGCAGCATCTTTCGGAACTATGTCGAGTAATAAAACTTCCACGCCGATGTTTGCAAAGTGGCAGGCGATACGGCTTCCCATGACACCGGATCCAAGCACGGCAATTTTTTTAATGGTTCTGTTCATAGTTATGATTGTTTGATCAGTTTATTTCTTTCTTCTGCTATCGCAATTATATCGTTAATCGTTTTTAAAAAATCTTCGATGCGGTTTCTGCCAATCCTGTTTTCGATTTCTGAATTAAAATTACGTACAATTTTCTTTGCAAGCTCTTTATTTTCTTTGCCTTTTTGGGTCAGCATCAGTTTTACTTTTCGCTTATCAGTTTTGTCTGCTTTTCGCACGATCAGCTTCTCTTCTTCCAATGCTTTGATGATTCTGGAAAGAGAAGTGCTTTCCATTCCCAGCCTTGGGGCAATGTCGGAAGCATACGCGCCTTCAACGCTGTCGATGTTAAGCAGAAAATGACCAATAGCAATACTGCCGCCATATTGGACAGCTTCCGCATTGTACATCCTGCTAATGATCTGCCAGGCAGATTTTAGTTTGGAATCGATCGTTTCTGTACGTTTTTTCGACATTGGGAAACAAACATAAAAAGAAAATAAGTATTATGCAAGCATAATATAATTTATTTTACAGAACATTTCGCGCGAACTGATTCTTGACTAACTTTATGCCATCTAAAACGGATAAATGCAGATACAATATGTGCTGGAGGTACTGGGAACAGGCTTTTTTGCAATTTCAGGCGCCCTGGCGGCTAATGATAAAGCGGAACCCGATTGGTTTGGGGCCAGCTTTATCGGATTTATAACAGCTATCGGCGGTGGTAGCTTGCGGGATATTATCCTGGGCAGCCACCCTTTGGGTTGGGTTGGCGACGTGAATTTCCTATATGCTATTATTATCGGTATAATATTGGCCAGCGTGTTCTTCAAAACGCTAATCAGGCTTAGAAGGACCTTCTTTTTGTTCGATACGGTCGGGATTGCCATGTTCACTATTGTGGGGACCGAAAAGGCTTTAAGCTTAGGCATCAATCCCATGATAGCAGCAATTATGGGAATGTTCTCCGCCGTAATGGGTGGCGTGCTTCGTGACGTGTTGACGAATGAGATCCCAATCATCTTTAAAAAGGAAATATATGCCACTGCCTGCCTTTCAGGTGCAATTGCTTATCTCAGTCTCGATCAGCTCGGTTGTGAGCGAAATTTGAACTTTCTGGTTTCTGCATTGTTGATTATTGCGATCCGTATAATAGCGGTTAAAAAGAACCTCAGTTTGCCTAAATTTATTAAATCGAAATAAGCATGCAGCCTCAACTAATATATATTTATGATCCTTTATGTGGCTGGTGTTATGGTTTTTCTCCGGTCATTCAAAAAATCCGAAATCAGTATAAGGATAAAATGGACTTTGAAATTATAAGCGGTGGAATGATCGTTGGCGAAAGGGTTGGTCCTGTCGGAGCCTTTGCGGATTATATTTTGAAAGCATTGCCTCGGTTGGAAGAATTAACAGGAGTAACATTTGGCGAACCCTACCTTTCTCAATTGAGAGACAAAAGTTTATTCTTGTCTTCGCTGAAACCTTGCATTGCATTAGAAGTATTCAAATCCTTTAACGAAAAGGAGGCCATTGTTTTTGCATCTTCTATGCAGAAAGCACATTACATTGATGGGAAAAGTTTGGAAGAAGAAAGTGTGTATGTTGACTTAATAAAACCTTATAATATTGATTCTGCAGAATATTTAAAACGACTGAACAGCGATGAGTTCAGGATAGAAACGGTCAACCAATTCAAAATGATCCAGGAATGGGGGATTACCGGTTTTCCAGCTGTAATTATGGTACACAAAGGAACCTACTATCTGATCGCGAAAGGGTATCTTCCTTATGAAGATTTGAAAGCAACCATCGAATCGATTCTGAAGAAGGAAGATTAATTTATTTTGTCTTTATTCTGGCAGCTTTGCCGAGCCAAAGATCTCCATTCACCGAGTCGCCCATATTTTTATACGTGAGGCCAATAAATGTGTAAGCTGATTTATAATTAGGATCAATCTCCGTCGCTTTCTTAAAATTATCAATGGCTTTATTGAACATCAGGTTGGCATTAACAAGGTCGTTTTTGCTTTTGTAGGCTTCTCCCATAGCTCCATTGGCACTTCCCAGATTGCAGCGGGCATCTGCATCATATTCGTCAATGTCAATTGCTTTCTGAAACGCTTTGGCCGCTTCTTCATAGTTCCCGATGGAGAATAAGCAGGTTCCTGCATTGTTATGATACATACCCTTTCCCGGATTCATCTCCATGGCCCGGCTATAGCTCTTAAAGGATTTCTCATAATTTTTCTGCTCATAATAAATTCTTCCTGCCACATTGTGGGCATCCGGAAACAATTCATACAAATTCAATGCTTTGTCAATGCTTTTTAATGCAGTTTGTAAACGGATTTCTCTAGCTTGCGGACTTACGGCAGCGAGTGAATCCTTATTAACCATATTGTTTGCATAATAGAAAAGCATATGCGCACTGTTAGGAACTGTTTTTAAGTCGGTTCCAAAAAGAGTTGTATCCGACTTCCAATCCTTGTTTCTTGAATAGGTTTTAGCAGAATAGAGAACAAGCGTGAATCCAACGACCATCAACATGGTTGTTTTTATCTGCGCGGGCTTTAATCTCAGGTCACTGATATCGATCTTTAAAAGCTTGGACAACAAGTAAACAGCTGCCAGGCAAAATGCGATGGAAGGAAAGAACAATAAACGCTCGGCCATATGAGTTCCGATCATCATAAATAAGTTGGAAGCAAGCGCCATACTCACGAGATAGAATAAGATACAAAAAGAGAGCAGGTGCTTCTCCTTGATTTTTTTTATCGCATAATACAACAGGAAGGCATGAAAG
>DASWNK010000102.1:0-9218 GCA_036399275.1 Bacteroidia bacterium
ATACCCGGCAAAACGGCTGTATTTAAAGTGCGTTCGGTTGCCAGCTCCTGCATCATCACTTGCAAGGAACCACAATTTCTACTGGAGATCAACAACCCGGTGGTGATCAAAGTAAAGGGCAGGAATCAGAAAATTGTGGTGGTGGTTACGGATGGAAAAGTAATGTCGGTTGAGGGTGATACGTATTTTATCCGCTTCACCCGGCCGGGGCAAGGGCTCATTTCCGTTTACCAGGATACACCGACCGGGCGTAAACTGCTCGCAACAAAGAGTCAGGTGATCAAACCGCCTCAGGTCGTTTTCTGTGGAATTAAAATGGATTCCACTTCTAAATCCATTAAGCTCAGGGGAACTAACTTTTATGCCTATTCCGATTATTACAAGCAAGCGATGCCGGTGGTATCCTTTGAAATGTATTTTGTGGACGATACTACTGCAAAAAAAATAGTGCCCATTACGTTGAAGTCGGACAGCTGCATGATATCAGCGGAGATGCGGAAGAAAATCTTAAATTTTCAGCCCCGTTTTAATTATATGTATTTCAATAATATCATCCTTGGTGTTCCGGATGGCAGCAAGCGCATACTTGATCCGATTGAGCTAAGGGTAGTGGTGGATACAGCCGATAAAGAAAAGCTCAGCCTGAGGTATTTTGTCATGAAAAAGAAGTTCTAATCCCTTCTGCAAAAGAATTTCTTCCCATTTCTATAAATTTATTGGATTTTAGGTATCTTCGCTGCCCCAAAAGAAATACGGGCATTGCTTTTTCAGCATTGATGATGAGCCCACGTGGCGAAATTGGTAAACGTTGCGGTCTCAGAAGCCGTTGTCATTTGACTTAGGAGTTCGAGTCTCCTCGTGGGCACTAAAAAGGGAATCCGGAAGGAATCCCTTTTTTTATAGACCCCTTTTGAACCCTAAGCAAGCCTTCAGCGGAGATTTTCAGGCATAAAACTTGCTTTTTACCATTGAACCCGGCTTTCAATTCCCCGTGTCAGCGGGAAAGCCCCGTCTGTAATAGCGGCAATAGCTGCAAAATCGACTAAAATTAAATTTTTTTCTGCTTTTCCATTTAAATGTAGTATCTTTGTCGTAATTATTAATCAAAATATTATTATCAAAAATGAAAAATGGAACTGTAAAGTTTTTTAATGAAACAAAAGGATTTGGATTCATTAAAGCAAATGACTCAAATGAAGAATTCTTTGTTCACGTGTCAGGATTAAAAGAAGAAATCCGTCAGAATGACGAAGTTCTTTTTGAAGTTCAAGAAGGCAAAAAAGGTTTAAATGCTGTAAACGTAAGATTAGCATAATTATAATCATCTATAATTTACCTAAAAGGTCCCGTTCTATAATATAGAACGGGACTTTTTTCATTAGAAAAGATGCCGGGATTCTCCCAAAACTTCAAAAAAATGCTTATTTTTGTGTCCCTTTAAAATAAGCTAATTATTATATCCATTAAATAAATCAGAAGATGAACATTATCCAGGAAAACATTGATGAACTAAATGCAGTATTGAAAGTGAAAGTGGAGGCAAACGACTACTTGCCGAAAGTGGAAACTGCCTTGAGAAATTATCAGAAAAAAGCGACTATTCCAGGGTTCCGTCCGGGAAAAGTGCCGACAGGCATGATCAAGAAAATGTATGGTAAATCCATCATGGTGGAGGAGATCAATAAGCTGTTGAACGATTCTTTGTATAAATACCTGAACGAAAATAAAATTGAAGTGCTGGGCAATCCATTGCCTAAAGCTGATAGCATTATTGACTGGGATAACCAGAAGGATTTCGAGTTCCTGTATGAAATGGGGCTGGCTCCTAAATTCACGGTGGACCTTTCTCCGAAAGATAAATTTACCTACCAAACCGTTAAGATCGACGATACATTGGTGAGCAAATACATGACCGACATTGCTAAGCGTTACGGGAAAGTAGAAAGCGTTGAAGTTTCTGAAGATGCAGATCTTTTAAATGGAGATTTTGTGGAGCTGGATGCAAACGGCGATATTTTAGCAGGTGGAATCTTTAAAACAGGTTCATTGTTCCTCGACAGAGTGAAAAATGAAGATGCTAAAAAAGCACTGATCGGCTTGAAAAAAGACGATAAAGTAGTGATCGAAGCTCAGAAATTAGCGGATAACGCTACTGACCTTTCGACATTGTTGGGTATTGATGTTGCTGTAGCAGAAACGTTGACGGCAAAATTGCAATTCACAGTGAAAGGCATCAGCCGTTTAGCTGCTGCTGAGATCAATAACGAATTTTTTGATAAGATCTACGGTGAAGGAAATGTTACCAGCGAAGAAGAATTCAAAGCGAAAATCAAAGATGAATTGGCTGCTATGTTTGTGAACGACAGCGAGCGCAAATTCTACAACGATGTAGTGGAGCATTTAATGAGTAAGATCTCTTTCAACCTGCCCAACGAATTCCTGAAAAGATGGATCGTTGCTGCAAATGATAAGCCGGTAACACTGGAGCAGGTAGAATCAGAATACGATGGGTATACCAAAGGACTGAAATGGCAATTGATCGAGAATAAGATCATTAAGGATAATAACCTGCAGGTGACCAACGAGGAGATCGTGGAGCACACAAAGGAATTGATCCTGGAGCAGTTCGGTAAATACAACCCGACGCCAATGAGTGATGAAGAGCTGGATCAAACTGCAAAACGCGTTTTGTCGAATGAAGAGGAAGCAAAGAAATTGTACGAGAAGCTTTATGGACAAAAAGTGATGAACTTGTTTAAAAGCAAATTCACCCTGGAGAACAAAGCAGTGGCTTACGACGATTTTTTTAAGAAGGCTTAAGCTGCCAAAAAGGCAAGAAAAGGTTTCAGGCCGGCATTTTGTTTGTACATTTATTGAATCATAAAACTGTTAAACTCTAAACTTAAACATATGTTCAACAACAATGAATTTAGAAAATATGCTGTAAAGCACAAAGGAATCAGTGGTCATACATTTGATTCGTATACAAAGCATAATATTTCAAATGTTACTCCTTACATTATTGAAGAACGCCAGTTGAACGTAACCCAAATGGACGTGTTTTCCCGTTTGATGATGGACCGCGTGATTTTCCTGGGAACAGGAATCGATGACCAGGTGGCAAACATCATTCAGGCACAGTTGTTATTCTTGCAGTCAGTTGACGCAAAAAAAGACATACAGATCTATTTGAACAGCCCGGGCGGATCAGTTTATGCTGGTTTAGGGATTTATGATACTATGCAATACATCACTCCTGATGTAGCAACTATCTGTACAGGAATGGCAGCTTCTATGGGCGCTGTATTAATGTGTGCCGGAGCAAAAGGAAAACGTGCTGCTTTAAAACATGCACGTGTAATGATCCACCAGCCATTAGGCGGTGCGGAAGGACAAGCTTCCGACATTGAGATCACTGCTCGTGAGATCCAGAAATTGAAAAAAGAATTGTACGATATCATTGCTACTCATAGCGGACAAACCTATGAGAAAGTATGGGCGGATAGTGATCGCGACTACTGGATGACTGCTGAAGAAGCGAAAGCATACGGTATGGTGGATGAAGTGTTGGTGAAATCTAAATAATTAGAGACCTAGTGAAATAGAGAAATAGAGATTTGCTGGAATGTTAAATTTTAGCAAATCTTTTTTTTAATTAATAATTCTTTCAATCACTAATTCTCCAATTCCTAAAATAAAAATGGCAAAAGAAGAAAAAGAAATAAAATGTTCGTTTTGCGGGCGTACTAAAAAAGATACAGATGTATTGATTGCCGGGATTACCGGACACATCTGCAATCATTGTGTTACACAAGCGCAAACGATCGTGAAGGATGAAGTAGGCGCAAAGAATGCTGCTGCTTTTACTGCCGTACAATTATTAAAGCCTGCCGAAATAAAAAAACACCTTGATGAATATGTGATCGGGCAGGATGAAGCAAAAAAAGTGTTGGCGGTTGCTGTGTACAATCACTACAAGCGCTTGATGCTGAATCAGAATAAGACCACTGCCAAGGATGAAATTGAAGTGGACAAATCGAACGTGATCATGGTGGGCGAAACCGGAACGGGTAAAACCCTTCTTGCACGCACCATCGCGAAAGTATTGAATGTTCCTTTTTGTATTGCCGATGCAACGGTTCTTACCGAAGCAGGTTATGTGGGTGAAGATGTGGAAAGTATTTTATCGCGTTTGCTGCAGGCTGCCGATTTTGATGTGACTGCTGCTGAAAGAGGAATTGTTTTTATTGATGAGATTGATAAGATCGCCCGCAAGAGCGATAATCCTTCCATTACCCGCGATGTTTCCGGTGAAGGTGTTCAGCAGGGCTTGTTGAAATTACTGGAAGGATCTGTTGTTGGTGTTCCACCGCAAGGAGGAAGAAAGCATCCGGAGCAGAAAATGATCCAGGTAAATACAAAGAATATTCTGTTTATCTGCGGAGGTGCATTTGACGGAATTGTCCGCAACATCGGAAACCGTTTGAGCACCCAAGCCATTGGGTATTCCATGAACAAGGAGATTGAAGAAGTGGATAAAGAAAATTTATTGCAGTACGTTTCTCCGCAGGATTTGAAAAGCTTCGGCTTGATTCCCGAGCTGATCGGGCGTTTGCCGGTACTGACCTATTTGAATCCATTGGATGCAGAAACATTGCTGAGGATCTTAAGCGAGCCTAAGAATGCGTTGATCAAACAATACACACACCTGTTTGATATGGATGGCGTGAAAATTAAATTTGAAAAAGGGGTTCTGGACTTTATTGTGGAGAAAGCCATGGAGTTTAAACTGGGTGCACGCGGTTTGCGTTCCATTTGCGAAGCCATCATGATGGACATTATGTTTGATACACCATCTGACGCCAGCATTAAGGAAGTGAACATTACGCTCCGTTATGCAAAAGACAAATTAAAAAAATCTACCTTGAATAAATTAAAAGCAGCTTAATATAAATTCTTTTATAAATGAAACGCCCCGCAGAAATGCAGGGCGTTTTTGTTAGGTGTTTACTTTGTTTTTATGGAGGCTGAATCTTTCCTGCAATGCGGCTTTCAGTTCCGGATAATTGCATTTCAATCCGTTTGCAGAGATGCCGATTACAGTTCCATAGCTGTTGTAATTAATCTGGGCAACTTTTCTTTTGAAGGCGTTTGTTTGGCGGTCGATGTATTCCTGGGGATTTTTTACAATGATATTTATAAAGCTCTGATTGACTACCCGGGTCTCACTTATTTCAAGAACATCCGCCCAGGGAATAAATCCGGCACTAACAGCACTGGCATTGTCGAAAACACCCTCGTTTGAAATGGTGAGCCCTGGAGATTTATCAGTTAGTTTTTTTACAATATAAAAAGCGATCAATCCGAAGAACAGGATGCTTGCCAATCCGGCAAGAAACATTTTGCCGCTGTGAGGTTTGAGAATAAACCAAATTCCAGCGCTTACAAAAACGACACAGCCGGCAAGCATTAAGATCAATTTCGTTTTGCTTAGTGGTATTTCAATTTGTTCGGAACTGCTCATGCTGGTACTGGAATATTTCAGGAAAACTGATTTGTGTTCATCCAAATATACACCAATAAGTATTAAAAATAACGCCCTGCATTGCTTGCCGGCGTTTCGATCTATGCTAAGCTGCTATTTTTGACAATCACACTTTTCACGAGGCTCATGTCGCCTACTAATAAAGTAGGCAAGAAATAAAAAAAATCTGAAAATCTGATTACTGGTTTAGTTAAATTCCGGCAGCTATCATGCCAATTCAGATTATTTGTTTATTAATTTTCGGCAAGTATATCCTGCCTCGCGGACATATTTAAAATAAAATTTGCCGAATATTAGGAGTCGGAGCTGGATGGCTTTATGGAAGCTGTTATGGGAGGAGTATAAAACAAAATCCCGGCTATTAACCGGGATTTTGTTTTTTGCAAATTTTTTAATGTTTAGTACATTGAAATATTATACGTTGTTCCATCCAATACTGCAGTGGCATTTCCATCACAAACACCTGTACCATAATCGAAAACGATAGGGTAGGTAGGGTAGCTGCCTAATGTTAAGGTAAAGTTTCCTTTCACGATCCAGTGACAACCAACGTTCACCTGAAGATCGGTATTAACAACAATGGTGTATGGTTCTCCTTCTTCAGAAACGCCATTGGCAGTTCCTCTGATCAGGTATACATCGTCAAAGATGTTATAATTGGTAAGGTAACCAGCATAGAATTCTCTGTCCTGGTTTGTATTCCAAGAGCTTGTTTTTCCGTTGGTAGGATGAGTGATGGTAGCACCGCTAACCACAACATTGTAAACAAGGTGTCCGGCAGCGTTATTACCTTTGTTGGTAATGGTTTGCGTTCCTTCAATGTGGTAATCGTTGTGATAATAGTTAGAAAGTGTTACTGTAATTACTGTTCCGGAATCCAGGTAAGGACCTGAGAATACTGCAGTAACAATTCCTCTTCTGTAGTTATAATCAGAACCAAGGCAGTTTACAGAACCAAAATTCATGGTCACTGTTTTTGGCCATGTTGTAAGGTCGAATGGAGTGATAGAAGCTGTTGCGCAAGCGGATGACGGTGAGCGTAATGTATTGGAGCTGTCGGTAACCGTGCTGATCTGTTTCCAGATTCCTGCAAAAGCACTTTCTGCATTGGCATTGTCGCCAGCTGAAGAAGCATTTTTAGGTTTAGGATCTTCTTTTTTACAGCCGGTGTATAACACTGCCGTGATAGCAATAAAAACTGCTGTGGTAAATAATTGTATTGTTCTCGTTTTCATAGGGAAAGTAGTTTTCTGTTTAGTAACTCAAATTTAACCAATTTTCTCCAACATAACGAAGTCGTAGTCGTATTTATTCTTCTCGTCGATAATTCCCTTGGTTCGGAAGGTTTCTTTCCACAGTGTCCGGTCCAGTTCCGGGAAAAACACATCGCCCTCAAAATCGTGGTGTATCTCGGTAAGATAGATTCGGTCGGTCAGATGAAGAGACTGTTTGAAGATCTCGGCGCCGCCGATAATAAATATTTCCTGGTCGCCGGTTTTTTTTGCCAGGTCAATTGCTTTTGCGATGGAATCTACAACAATGGCTCCTTCGGCCACATAATCCTTTTGTCGTGTAATAACAATGTTGGTACGATTCGGCAATGGACGGAATTTCTCAGGAATAGATTCGTAATTTTTTCTGCCGGTGATAATGCAATGCCCTGTTGTTTTCTCTTTAAAGAATTTCATGTCGGCAGGAAGGTGCCAGATGAGGGCATTGTCTTTCCCGATAACGTTGTTGTTTCCGGTTGCGACGATAATTGAAATTTGTTGGTTCATTGGTTCATTGGTTCATTAGTTCATTAGTTCATTAGTGCTGTTACCCATGCGTAATGTTCATTGGTTCATTGGTTTACTGTTACCCGTTCCGCGTGTTATATACAAAACATATAGAACGGGCTTCGAAACCAAATGAACCAATGAACTAATAAACCAATGAACTATTATTTCTTGCCTATGAATTTCAGATAAGCATTCAATTTTATGTGAATAAGTTCCAATTTAGAGAATAAGTTTTTGTATTCCTCTTCTGTAATCAGTTCCCTGTTCTTTGCTTTTTCTATCCAGGTTTTCGTTTCTAATATGGAACCTCTGGAGTAAAAACAAAATTGTCTGTTTTCTTTGTAAAAAAATCTTCCATATCCCTCTGATATGTTTGCAGCGATAGAATCAGATGATCGAATAATCTGCTTGCCAATGGTGTCCTGAGCAAGAAAGCTCCACTTTGTCGCAATATTCCAAATGTCATCAGCTAGTTCGTTCGATAAGTTGTAGACTTCTAAATCTTCCAGAACATATTTTCCCATAGATCTTTTATAAATTAGTGTATAACCAATAAACAAACGAGCCTAGGGAGTATATGCTCGATAAACAAATGTAATAAGAATGTTGATTAGTTCATTAAGTAGTTCATTAGTTTACTAGTTCATTGGTTCACTACTACTGTTACTCGTTCTGTGGGTAACGTTCATTGATTTACTGGTACTCTATTCGTTGACGCGTTTCTTTAACCCCAGCTCGGGCACTGAAACCAATGAACCAATGAACTAGTAAACTAATGAACTAACTAAATCGCCACCGCTGCTTTAATATGTGGATGCGGATCATAGCCTTCCAATGTAAAGTCTTCAAACTTAAACCCGAAGATATCTTTCACTTCCGGATTTATTTTCAGCGTAGGAAGCTTGCGTAAGTCGCGGGATAATTGCAGGTTCGCCTGTTCGATGTGATTGGAATATAAATGTGCATCTCCGAGCGTGTGAATGAATTCTCCCGGTTGTAAATTACAAACCTGTGCCACCATCATGGTTAAAATAGCATAAGAAGCAATGTTGAAAGGAACGCCTAAAAAGATATCAGCGCTGCGTTGGTATAATTGACAGCTTAATTTTCCATCGGCAACATAGAATTGAAAAAAAGCATGACAAGGAGGTAATTTCATTTTATCGATCTCGCCAACATTCCATGCACTCACGATCATTCTTCTGCTATCGGGAGTGTTCTTGATCTGGTTGATCACCTGAGTGATCTGGTCGATGTGTCTTCCATCAGCCGCAGGCCAGCTTCTCCATTGTGATCCATAAACCGGTCCGAGATTTCCGTTCTCGTCGGCCCATTCGTCCCAGATGCTCACGCCATTATCTTTCAGGTACTTGATGTTGGTATCACCTTTCAGGAACCAAAGCAATTCATGCAGGATGGATTTCATGTGCACCTTTTTGGTAGTCATCATCGGGAAGCCTTCCGCTAAATCAAAACGCATCTGGTAACCAAATACGCTGATGGTGCCTGTTCCGGTACGGTCTGTTTTTGTTGCGCCTTTATCAAGGACGTGGCGCATTAAATCATGGTATTGTTTCATGTACGAATTACGAATTTTAATGAATAACGAATTTGCTTACATCTATATGCTTTCGGTGCGTCATTGCGAGCCCTCTTCGAAGAAAGGGCGAAGCAATCTCACTCCAGTATTATAATCTCATTTCAAGCGGGCGTACCATTCACAATTACAAATTTACTAAGAACTCAAGGTTCAAGATTCAAAAAAAACTCTGTGAAACTCCTTTAACTCTGTGTGCTCTGTGTTGAACTTTTACCCAAGACTAATGACTACAAATTTACGAATAGCAATTAAAAGATGAAAACGTGTTCTCGTCCCGATGCTTCGGGACAAT
>DASWNK010000103.1:0-13584 GCA_036399275.1 Bacteroidia bacterium
TTTTCATGTCTTTTATATCCACTGGAGGAATAACAAGCGGCATCAGTTTCTTCGTACTATCTACATTATGGCTTTATTTTACTGTAAAAGCGTTTACAGCTATAAAAAATGGTAATGCAGATGAACACAAAGCGTATATGACACGCAGCTTCATTCTTGCCAATTCGGCTATTCTCTTGCGCCTTTTTTCTTTCTTCACCAATAGCTTTCTAAGCATTGATCCTGTTTCTGCCTATATCATCATTGCCTGGTTGAGCTGGCTACCATGGCTGCTTATTTATGAATGTGTACGCTTGGGCAGAAAGAAAAAGATTAGAACTTCCGGAAATTAATATCCCGGCTTAAACGAAGTTTAAAAATGTTTTGTACCTTGTTTGCCGATGAAACCATTTTAGCGCTCATCCTACAATGCAGAACAAGCAATCACTCCGCTCCTACTTATCCCTGATCCTGTTATTTATTCCTGCGGTATTGTTTGTCCTGTTCCTGTTTTTATCATCGGAAAATTCAGCGCTTGAAATAAACGCCAAGTTTCCCTTTTTACCATGGCAGTTTTTAGTGGTTGCTGTTTTTGGAGGCGTAGCAACCATTGGCGGTGTGAAAGACTGGAACTATCACAGGAATCCGCTGAATATGAAAATCCCAAAAAAAGAGCGGGATGCGGAAGCGATGGCACTTGGCCTGGGGGGATTGCCCATGTTTATTCTGATGTGGCTCGCAACCATCAATTCCACTCCTACCCGATTTCTCATTCCTATTCTGATTGTTTTAATTTACACCGTTGTTGCCATCAGCTACGACGAATTCGTGTTTCATATCAAACGCTGTGGAAAGGTTGAAACACGGTATCATCGTATGCTAGTGTTTGGAAATGGCATTGCATGGCTTGCCTGGTTTCATTTTATCTACTGCCGATGAATTACAAGACATTGCTCCATAAAAGCAAAGTTCAGTGGGAGAAAAACCCCGGCAATCCTATTGAGGAAGTTTCAGGCAAACTTTTCTCTAGCGGAGCAAAATGGATGTACGATCAATTGAATGCACAGAAGCACAATGAAAAGGAATTCAACATTGCGATCAATTATACTTTTTATGGTCTATTGAAATACGGGATCTGCCTGACAGCCTTCTTTATTTCTGCTATGTTCTTTCTTAACTGGAATGTTTATCTCCTGCCTTTCTCCATCATTGTTTTCTACTTTTTCGAAGTGCAATTTCTATTTCTGTTTCCTTTGCTCATCGATAATGTAAAACACCCGCTGTTAACAAGCATCCGGCAAACCTATAAGACTGGAATTATCCGTTCGATGGCAAACGTAATTCCGATTGCCTGCTATATGCTGATCGGACTCTTTAATTTACATAACCCTCTTCGGAATTGGCATATTGGCAGCCTTGCCATTATAATCTGGTATCAGCATGAAATTAGAAATAGGCTATAAACACGGGTTCGAAATTCGCAAAGAATACTGTATTGCCAACTGCAAAGAAAGCTTCAGTATCTTATATCTTTCCGACTTTCATTTTAATCGATTCAGCGCTTCCACTATCCAAAAGATCATTAAGGCCATTCGTGAATTAAACCCTGATATCATTTTGTTAGGCGGCGATTATTCTGATTCTACCAAAGGCTTGTCGCATCTTAAAACGCTGATGGGCGGAATTGCTGAAAGAAAAAACATCTTTGCAATTGCAGGAAACCATGATTATTCTTTGGGAATCGATAAAATAAAAAAGATTATTACCGACAACAATGCAAACTGGATCGAACAAAAATCAGTTCAATTCGAATTGAGGGGCAACAAAATCCGCGTTGATGGAAATATTAGCGCTTCAGATGATGATGGTAACGCCGATTTCTCTATCCTTTGTTTGCATAAACCGATAAACATTGCTCATTGCAAAAACCATTACAAACTTGCCTTTGCAGGACATTTACATGGAAGTCAGTTTGTGTTTTGGCAAACAGCCAAAGGATTATACCCGGGTAAATTGTTTTACAAGTGGAACATATTGGAATCTTCTGCGAATGCCTGCCGCTACTTTATCAGCAAAGGCCTTGGCGATACCTTGCCCATCAGGTACAATTGCAAAAAAGACATTATATTTGTTACAGTCGCTTCAGCCATTCATCCTATAAATTAACGATCATGAAATTATTTTTCGCCGTTGCAATTGCATCTGTTTATGGATTATCAACCCGCCTGTTATTTGGCGTGCTTGATAATTTTTTAAGCATTATGAGCATCACCTTCCTGGGCCTGATTCCATTCGTAATAGGATTCCTTACCATTATGCTAATTCCCAAAGAAAAGAAAGTTGGAGCGGCGGCGGCATTCTTTATCCCCTGGCTGAGCAGCCTGGCAATCCTTTTCATCACCATCGCATTAAGCGTCGAAGGAACAATCTGCTGGATTATGATTTACCCTTTCTTTTCTGTTTTTGCCGGCATTGGTGGCATCATCGCCATGTATATAAGAGATCGTAAGAAAAACAAAAACTTTGAAAAACCAACGACATTAAACGTTTCACTTGTTTTTCTTGTTCCTGCATTCCTCGGATTTTTGGAAGGAGACAGAACACTGACCACCAAACAATTTATGATCAGTAAAGAAATAATCATTAAAGCTGCGCCTGCTAAAGTCTGGAAGGAGCTCGTTAATATTAATGATATAAAAGAAGAAGAAAAGACAAAATCATTCTCTCATGCTTTGGGATTTCCTCAGCACATCAGCACGACGATAGACACATTGGCCGTTGGTGGGAAAAGAATTGCCTTTTATGAGAAAGGCTTGTTTTTTGAAGAAACCATTTCGCAGTATAAAGCCGAACAATTGATGGTGTTAGCGATTAAAACAGATCCGTCCAAAATTCCAGCCGACGTAATGGATGAGCACATCCTCCTTGGCGGAAAGCATGTGGATATATCGGAGGATAGCTATAAATTAGAAGCATTGCCCGATGGGAGCTCAAAACTCACGCTATCCAGCCGCTTCTTTATTAATACTCCTTTCAACTGGTATGCAGGAATCTGGGCCGACTATTTAATGGCTGATATTTTACAAAGCGAGCTTAATCTGATTAGTAAACGGGCGACTGAATAAATCCGATAACCTTGTTTGGATAATTGCCTCATGTCTATGCCCTTGTATTCCTGGTTACAAGCTTCTAAATTCCCTTGCGAATCGCATCAATTCACCGTTAAACTTTTCTACTTCTTCGAGAAACAAGCTATGGCCGCTATTTTCAAATGCAATGAGTTGAGAGTTGGCTATTCCAGCTTTTAACTGTTCGGCCAAATCAAAAGAACAAATCTTATCTTTTCGCCCATGCATAATTAAAACAGGAATGGTAATTTTCGCCAAATCTTTTCTCAGGTCTGTATTGCGCAAAGCTACTAAGCATTGCCCTGTTGCATAAGAAGATGCGCTTATACCAATTCCGTTTAGCCAGCTGTTCATTCCTTCATTTAAAGAGGTTTCGGTTGCTGAAAATATTTTGGAAAAATCTGCTAATAACTTTGGACGGTCCAGTTTATTCAATTTGATTAATTCATCTACAGCACTTTTCGGAAGGTTGTAGGGGAAACCATCCTGCTGGGTAAAACATGGCGCTGCCGCTCCGGCCAAAACCAAACTGGAAACATGCGCTCCCTGATCAACGGCAGCAAAACGAATAGCAATGGCGCCACCCATTGAAAATCCTACGAGCACCGCATCTTCGATGTCCAACTCAGTCAGAACTTTCCTTATATCCTGGGCATGTACATCATAATCATACACACCATAAGGCTTATCCGATTTACCAAAGCCCCTTAATGTAATACCGATGACACGAAAATTTTTAGTGATCAGCTCATTGTATTGATATTCGAACATCTCATCGCTTAAAGGCCAGCCATGAATAAATACGATAGGACTTCCGACACCTGCATCCGTGATGTGTAATTTTACATGAGGCGCTACTTCCATGTATTCGGCCCTTGTAATAACAACAGTCGGTGGATTCAATAAATCTTCCATAATTCTAATTTTAGTTTGTTTTTCTATTTTATGTGTTTCATATAGCTTTCGTTCAACGTAATCCCTAAACCAGCTGCTACAGCCATTCCCAGTTGCGCATCCACTCTAAAAAAATGGCATAACTGACGATTGATAATCTCATTTTTCTTTATTCCTGTAATGCCGGTCATAGAGCTTACGATATTGCTTACCAGGTTTTTCCTGTCCTGCTCATTCATTACTGAACGGTATAAATCACCTGGTTGCGTGTAATGGTCATCATCATTTTTGTTCCGATCGTACCAATCAGCAATGTCAGACTCCAATTGCATAGGAGGTTCCTTGTAACTTTCATCCACAATAATATCATCAAAACTATTCGGATGGTAATTCGGGTTGCCTTCTCCATTATCACCCACCTGCATAAAACCATCACGCTGATAATTTGCCGTCATATAGGGACATTTATTGACAGGAATTTGTTCGTAGTTCACACCCAATCGATATCGGTGAGCATCGGGATAAGAGAGCAAACGCCCCTGCAACAGTTTATCAGGAGAGTAACCGATGCCGTTTACAACATTGGCCGGTGCGAAACCAGATTGCTCCACATCACGGAAATAATTTTCAGGAATCTTATTTAGCTCCATTGTTCCTACTTCAATTAATGGATATTCTTTATGGCTCCAGACCTTTGTAATATCAAAAGGATTGAATTTAAAATTTCTCGCTTGTTCCTGCGTCATCACCTGAATTTGCATGGTCCATTTCGGGAAATCTTTCTTTTCAATGGCTTCCACCAAGTCACGTTGAGCATGATCAGGATCTGTGCCCCGCATATCATTGGCTTCTGTTCCGTTGAAATTTTTTATTCCCTGAACTGTTCTGAAGTGAAATTTCACCCAAACTTTTTCGTTGTTTTCATTGAATAACGAAAAGGTATGACTTCCAAAACCGTGCATATTTCTGTAGGAAAATGGCGTTCCGCGATCGCTCATTACTATCATCACCTGGTGCAGACTTTCAGGATTTAGACTCCAGAAATCCCACATCATGGTTGGGCTTTTACAATTTGTTTTGGGATCGCGTTTTTGAGTGTGGATGAAATGAGAAAACTTTTTTGGGTCTTTAATAAAAAAGACCGGCGTATTGTTGCCCACCAGATCCCAATTACCATCTTCAGTATAAAACTTAAGTGCAAAACCGCGTGGATCTCTTTCTGTATCGGCGCTACCTTTCTCTCCTCCTACTAACGAAAACCGAGTGAATAAAGGTGTTTGCTTACCAATTTCAGAAAAGATCTTTGCTTTGGTGTATTTCGTTATATCATGTGTTACAGTAAATGTACCGAATGCTCCAGTTCCTTTTGCATGAACAACTCTTTCGGGAATTCGTTCGCGATTAAAATGAGCCATGTCTTCATGCAAAAAATAATCCTGAAGCAAGATTGGTCCGCGATTACCAACCGTCATTGAGTTATCATACTCGTAATAAGGTCTGCCGCTGGCGGTCGTTAACTTCTTCTTTTCCATAAGAACAAAAATATGTTCCTTGACCTGAAAAAGTATTGTACTATTTCGCAGAAGACTTGCATGATTCACACATTTTAAGCGCTAGACCATTGAATTTAGTCCCATTCAACCAGTTCGCCTTCATTCTTCACAATCTCATACAAGAGTGCTTCATTCTCAATCAGGTTCTCAATGATTTCAACCAGCTTATCAGCTTTTGCTTCGTCGGCATTATCATAAAGTGCAACGTAGGTCCCTGCTTCCGGATCACCATCCAAACCTTCAATTAATTCGGGGTAATTCTTCTCCAGATAATAGTTCAAAAAAGCCTCCCAGTTATAACCATTCATATACGCCTGCTCATTGATCGCATTCATTTTCTCTCCGATATCAAGTACTTTGTTCTGCTCAATGTAAAAACAAACAGTTACATTATCTGAATCCTCGTGCTTCATTTTTATCACGTAATCTTTCATAAAATTTGAATTAAAGGTTTTACTTTTTTTCCAGGCTCACATTCTCATCGCCCGCCTGATATGGCAAATAGGTAACAATGAACTGGAACATTTCATCGGAAGTACGCATACTCCCATCCCGCTCCGCAACCAATCTTGGCGGACTAAAAGGATTGTTGGGATTTTGGCGGGTATTATCAAAAACGCCAACTGTATGAATGGTTGCGCCTTTGGGAATCTTAATCATTTTTTTGAACGTGTAGAAATACTGCCAGCGGAAATCCCATTTATCTATTTTGATCAAAGGGATTGTATCACCTTGTTGTGTTACAGCATAAGCCTGGAAACTTTTTCCCAGTAGGTGCATATGAGGATTGATCGTTAATATTGAAATGTCGAAAGGAACAGTGTAAGCCGAAGTGAAGGTTTTTATTTCATTGGGTGGGATCACCAATTTAGGAACGGTTGGTGAAATACCATAAGTGCCCATTTGAAATTCCTGCGTAGGACGCTTAGGTGGCTGCTTTGCAAAGAATACGTTGAAAGAAGTCTGATCAGTAGTATCCACTCGTGAAGGACCGTAATGAATATCCTTTAAAAACAAAGCGCCTTTTCTTGTCAGCTTAAAACCACCAATTCCATCCGGGTAAACCGGCGGCGTTACACCAGGCAAATAGTTCGTAACAGATTGTGTTAATAAAGGAAACGTTAGGCCATCATCATTCGCAAGGCCCAGTTCCTTGTAGGCGACTAACTTATCCGGGAAAGAATCCAGGTCAATGAATGTTTTGCCAGGAAAAACGTCTTTCTTCTTTTCGTATTCATAGCTCAGCAACTGCGCGTTCACATGATGCAATAATTTACGATTATCCGGAACCACTTCAATAGTTGTTATGTATTGGTCTTGCGGAATCTCATAAGGAACACGCATCAATAAAAAACGATCCTGGGCATTGCCTTTTATTTTATACACATCACGGAATTTAATAACCAGATCGGGAGTTCCTATCTGGGAGCCGGTAGGAAAAACAGGAGCTGCAGGAACGTTTGACGAATCACCGATCGCGCAACCTTCATCGACCCACCGTCCGATCAAATCGATCTCTTCCTGGCTTAATACTTTTTCATCGACAAAATGCGTATAGCTTGCATCAGCTGGCCATGGCGGCATAAAATGGGTTTGCGTCACGAACTTCATCAGGGTGCTTCTTGATTTTGCATCCTCATAACTGAGCAGGCTGAATGGTCCTGCTTCTCCCGGACGGTGACAAGAAGTACAATTCTTATAAATGATGGGCGCAATGTGTTCTGAAAAGGTAACAGGAGTTTGCTTTTCATTCCCGCAGGAAATAAAGAGCAAGGAGCAAAGGAGAAATGATATGTTAATTGTTGATTTCATAAATTAAGATCTGAATACGTTCAGCCGGACATTACAGAGAGAATAGCGTGCCTGTCGTATCTTTTTAATGCTTCCGTGTTATACCAGCGAACATTCAAACAAAATTAAGAGAATGTTTTGTAAGCTGCATGAAATATTACAGAAAAAGAATTTCCTTTCTACTCCTTTTCAGCATTGGTCTCATAGGCACTGCTACTTGCCAGACAAAAAAAACAGGAAACCCATATCTGGATTCGAGAGAACGTCCCAGCGACAAGCAACGGAAAGAAGAACGCAGGCAGCTGGAAAAAGGAACCAAAGCCTATGCAAAACAGATGGAGGCGAATAAAAAAGACATCCAGGGAAACATTAACAAGGCAACTAAGATGAAAAAGCGTTATCGTGGAATTACAAAAAACAGGCGTTTTAAAAGAGCCAAGAAACCGAGCTGGAGGTTTTAGTCCCCCAGGCTTACCGATAAACTGCTCCATCATTGCTACCGCTTCTAACAAATCCTTATCTTTATCGCAATGATCCGTCTTTTTAAAACAATACAACTTTTACTCCTCTGTGCCCTGATGATGGGCACAGTCAGCTCTTGCAAAACAGAGGCCGGCCATAATAAATACAAAGAAGCAAAAGTTCGCCCCAGTCAGAAACAATTAAAAGCGGATAAAAAGCATAATAAAAGGGCAGCTAAAGGCTATGAAAAGCAGATGCAGAAAAACAGGAAGCATTTGTTCGGCAGCAAAAGAGATCCCGGCGCTCCGAGAAAACGAAAGTAATTAAACGCTCAGGAGAAACTTCATCGTATCAACACCATCCGCATAATCGCTTAAGCCCGGACACTGCGCTTTGCCAAAAGGAATGGCATCTTTTACTTCTCTGCTGTTAGACACAATACATTGGATCAGCTCCTTGTCATTTGCCAAACGTTCCGTCAATTTATCCAGATCCTCATAATATTCATAGAACAAAACGCCTATCGGCGAAGAGTATGAAGCATCAGCTTTGAGCAATAGGAAATTATTATCGAGCAGGCTGGAATCGCTGCCCATCAGGTAAACCGTTTTATTATAATCGTAGTTATTAGCGTATTTATTATTGTTCACTATATCCTGCATCTCGAACACGGATTCATAAAAGGCATTGAAATTATATCCTTTCGGCACAAATAATTTGGAAACATTGCGGCATCCTAATCCGAAATAGCGAAACACATCGTCTCCCAGCAAACGTAGCTCTGCTGTTGTTTCAGCGCCGGTGAGCACTGCAACGGAGTTCCTGTTTTTGCGAATAATGTTTGGGTATTTGCCGAAATAATACTCAAAATAGCGCGCCGAATTATTGCTTCCTGTTGCAATCACAGCATCCATGTCTTTCAACAATTCTTCGGTAAACGTTATGTCAGAAGCAAATCTAGGCTGAATGTGGCAAAGGATCTTTCCGATAAAAGGCAAGAGAAATTTGTCATCAGAAGATAACTTGCCAAGAAATTTATTTCCAGAAAGCAATACACACAGCATGTCATGAAAGCCAACCATGGGTATATTTCCAGCCATGATCACGGCCACACGCTTCGGTTCTTTTTCCTTTTCCAGTTCCTTGATGTATCCTGCGATCCAATCTACTAATGTATCTTCCTGCAGGCTTGCTGCTAATGCGCCGATGGAATCCCTTACATTGGCTTCTGTGAACCATTGATTGTGGATATGAACAGTGGCTATCAGCTGTTCCAGATCTTCGGCAAACAGTTCGTTGAGCGCCGTTTTTTCCTTTGCTTTGTCTTTTTCTGAGAATTGCTTCAGGAAACGGCCTAGCGTTATAAATGATTTTATGCGATCGTTAATGGTCATGATTTGTCAGATGCTTGTGTACTTCCGTGAATCGATTGTCGATTTTTCTATGTTTTTCGACAAAAATCCTGTAGTTTTGCTGAAATTTTTTACAAAAATAGCAATTTATTATGGCAATTAAAATAACTGACGAATGCATCAACTGCGGAGCTTGCGAGCCGGAATGCCCCAATAACGCAATTTACGAAGGCGGCAACGAATGGCGTTTTGCAGATGGCACTTCATTAAAAGGCACATTCGTTTCCAAAAGCGGAATCAATGCTGATGTAGATGCTCCTCAAGCACCCGTTGCGATGGATGTTTATTACATCGTTTCCGATAAATGTACAGAATGTGTAGGTTTTCATGATGAGCCTCAGTGCGCTGCCGTTTGCCCGGTGGACTGCTGTGTGGATGATGAAAACTGGCGCGAAAGCAAAGAAGAGCTGTTGGAAAAGAAATCAACGCTACACGTATAGTATTAGAGTATCAAGACACAAGTATTTAGTATCAAGACGTCCTGCTGATTGTGGGACGTTTTTTTATTCGACCGGGCAGTTGGCCGCAAGCTGGTTGGGATTTGTAAGTGGTTGGGATTTGTAAGTTGGTCGGGATTTGCAATCCCGACCCAAGAGCCAAAGGATTTGTAATCCTAATAACAATATCCCATTTCCCTTTCCGTTTATAAATTCCTACTTTTACTTTATGAAAAGATTGGTTGCTGTTCTATTCCTTCTTATTGCCACATCCGCATTTTCGCAGGAAGTGACAACGGAGATGCGAATAAAACAAGCCGAAGAGCTTACTCAAACCAAGCTAAAGCCCCTGATCAAAAAACTCTTCAGTGCAAAAACAGCTGATGAGCAAGCAAAATTAAACCAGGACTTGCTGATCATCTTCAAGGAGGCCATAGAAATTCCAAACACTTTTGATTATGACTTTGACTCGCTGAGACAGGATATTGGCATATTGCGCTCACCCGACAATAAATTCAGGATCATTCATTGGGACCTTCCTAAAAGCGATGGAACTTTTGAATACTACGGCTTTATCCAATCAAAACATACCGAAATAAAAAAGGCGGGATTATTCCGTAAGATAAAAACAGAAACTATTCAGCTTTATCCACTCACCGATAAATCCTCAGAAATAAAAAATCCGGAGAATGCAATCACCGATCATAAAAAATGGTTTGGCGCCTTGTACAGCAAGATCATCCTGAAGAAAAGCGGTGGTAAAACTTATTACACCTTGTTGGGAAGAGACGGAAACGACAAGTTCTCGCAAAAGAAAATCATCGAAGTGCTTACGTTTGATGCCAATGGAACGCCCAGGTTTGGGGCGGATATCTTTAGCTTCAACAAAAAATATCCAAAGCGGGTTATTTTCGAATACTCTGCCACCTGCAGCATGTCGCTCCGTTACAGCAATAAAAAAGATTCCATCGTTTTTGGCCACCTCGCTCCTATTGAGCCTCAACTGGAAGGCCAATTCCAATATTATTGCTCCGATATGAGCTTTGATGGCTTCGGCTTTAAGAAAGGCAAATGGAACTATGGTGCGGATGTAAAAGCGGTGAATGAAAAGGACGAAAAGGACAAATATTATAATGATCCTCATGACCGCAGCACTACCAAGAACCAGAGCAATACATACAAGGACCCCAACGGCAAGAAAAGGAAGAAAAAGAAGGCAGACTGATGTGGCCGAAAATTATTCCTGCTCATTTCCCTTTCGCTTTCAAATTATTTCTAATTTTGGATAGGAATTCAAATACATCCAAGCATTATTCCAAATGCTCCTGAAAATGTCTCAAACATTTAAAACATATAAAACAAAAAATTATGCTGACAAAAGAATTAACTAAAGTGCACAACTTTAGCGCAGGTCCGGGGATACTGCCTGCAGAGGTATTAAAACAAGCTTCCGAGGCTTGCATCAATTTTGATAACATGAACCTTTCATTGCTGGAGATCTCGCATCGCAGCAAGAATTTCGAAAAAGTAATGGACGATTCTCGTGCTCTTGTGAAAGAGCTTTTAGGATTGAATGATAATTACAAAGTTCTTTTCCTGGGTGGCGGTGCCAGTTTGCAATTTGCGATGGTTCCTTATAACCTGCTCCGTACCGACGGAACTGCGGGCTATATCAATACAGGCGTTTGGGCCAGCAAAGCTATCAAAGAAGCTAAGATGATCGGCAACACGCAGGTGATCGCTTCTTCTGAAGATAAAAAATTCACTTACATTCCAAAAGGATATGAGATTCCTTCTACACTTGATTATCTCCACATCACTTCCAACAATACCATTTATGGCACACAGATGAAAAGCTTTCCTAAAACAGCTGTTCCATTGGTATGTGATATGAGCAGCGATATTTTCAGCAGAAAAGTAAATGGAAATGATTTCGCTCTGATCTATGCGGGCGCACAGAAAAATATGGGTCCTGCCGGTGCAACAATGGTTGCCGTTGATGAAACAAAGCTTGGAAAAACCGGTCGTAAATTATTATCGATGATGGATTACCAGGTTCATATTAAAGGCGACAGCATGTACAATACGCCTCCTGTATTCCCTATTTATGTATCGATGCTGACAATGAAATGGCTGAAAGACAATGGCGGAATTGCCTGGATCGAAAAGATCAACCAGCAAAAAGCGGATGCGATGTACAATGAGATCGACCGTAACTCTATGTTTGTTGGAACAACAGCAATAGAAGACCGTTCGAATATGAATGTAACATTTGTAATGCCGAAAGTAGAATTAGAGCCGGAATTTGATAAGCTTTGGAAAGAGGCTAATCTAAGCGGTTTGCGCGGACACCGTGATGTTGGTGGTTACAGAGCATCCTTATACAATGCATTGCCGCTGGAAAGTGTGCATGCTCTGGTTGAAGTGATGCAGGCATTTGAAAAGAAGTTTGCTTAGAAAACTTCACTATTTAAAATACGAAGACCACTAAAAAAGCAATCAGCTTTCTTAGTGGTCTTATTCGTTTTAGACTTACCACTTCAAAACATCATCAATATGCTTTTCCAGGATTTTGATGGTCATTTCATCTTTTATACTTCCATTTTCATGAAGAAGTCCTAAAATACCGGAAACCGGCTGTTTATTCGGGTGAACAAACATGCCCAAATAGTTCAAAATACCGGTCATGTGCTCCATTCCCCTCAAATTCCCTGCTCTTCCGCTGGAAACACCTATCATCGCCACCTTTTTACCCCTGTTAATATCCGGCGGAACTGCGTCAATAAAGGTTTTAAGGATGCCAGGGAAGCTTCCGTTGTATTCGGGAATAACAAAAACAAACTTTTGAACCGGAGCGATGTATTCGGACAGCAATTGTTGAAAATTTTCTGAGCGCTTGCTGTACAGGTCGGTAAGAATGAAATCCGGGGGAAGCGACTCCAGGGAGAGCACCTTACATTCAACACCCTGTTTTTCCATAAGTTGCGCATAGTTTTGAGCAACTTTCAAGGTATTACTATAAGGCCGGTTGGTGGCTGAAATAATGGTAATCATCCTAAATATTATTAACAAAAAACTGTTTAAAAAAGTATTATAAGTTTTAAAGACCTTCTTCCCTCAAAAGCTGTATTTTTAGTCATTATAATTACACGCACAAAGTAAAGCATTTTAGATCAATATATGCATATAACATATTTCGGCCATTCTTGTTTTGGAGTTGAAGTGAATGGCAAACATATTTTATTTGATCCTTTCATATCTCCCAATGAATTGGCATCGAATATTGACGTTAATACCGTTAAGGCTGATTACATATTGGTTTCCCATGGACATGAAGACCATGTGGCCGACTTGATAAGCATTGCAAAGCGTACCAATGCTAAAGTGGTTTGCAACTGGGAGATCTCCGTTTGGTTAAACAAGCAAGGCGTTACCAATACTCATCCGATGAACATCGGGGGGAAATGGAAATTCGACTTCGGGAACATTAAATGCGTTGCTGCAGTCCATTCCAGCAGTATGCCAGACGGCACTTACGGTGGAAACCCGATGGGCTTTATCGTGGAATCGGATAAGGCCGGTGAAAAGAATTTTTATTATGCCGGAGATACGGCATTGACATATGACATGAAACTGATCGGCGATTATCGCCAGATTGATTTCGCATTTTTGCCCATCGGCGATAATTTCACCATGGGCATCGACAATGCTATTCTTGCTTCCGGATTCATTCGCTGCAGCAAGATCATTGGAATGCACTATGATACTTTCGGCTACATTAAAATTGATAAAGAAGCGGCAGTAAATAAGTTCAGAAGGGCTGGAAATGAGCTTATACTCTTCGATATCGGGGAAGCCAAAGAGATTTAAAAACACGAAACACTATAATACACAACCACACAGAAGAAAAGATGGGAAAAATAGTAGC
>DASWNK010000104.1:0-64988 GCA_036399275.1 Bacteroidia bacterium
GAATGAAAGCTGGAGAAAAGAAGCGCATGCAAGAATGAAATTGCTTGCCGAAAACATCGCTAAAAGGATGAATGGAGAGTGTGAGTTTACCATTGAACATGGTTATCCTTTTTTAGTGAATGACGATGCTGTCACAAAAAAAGCAAAAGCTGCCGCAGAAGAATTCCTAGGAAAAGAAAATGTGGAAGAATTGCCTTTGCGTATGACGGCGGAGGATTTTGCATTTTATTCACAACAAGTGCCTGCCTGTTTTTATCGGTTAGGTACCGCAAACAAAGCCAAAGGAATTACCAGCGGTGTTCATACGGCCACCTTTGATATTGATGAAAAGGCATTGGAAATTGGGGTTGGACTGATGGCGTGGCTGGCGATCAATGAACTCTGCAGCTAGTTTAACTTAACGTATTCATTAATTATGACTCAAAATTTACCGTTATGAAAAAAAACATTCTTTCCATTTTACTTTTGAGCAACCTCCTTGTGTTCGGATTTTTATTCTGCTCTTATAAGCTGGGCAGCAAAACTGCTGAATCGCCAACGCTTTATATTGTTGAATATAGCAAAGGAAGTAAGTGGGATAATGGGAAAGACTTTGATGCGCAGAAATATGCGAAGCACCATTCTGCGCACCTGCAAAATCTAAGAATGCAGGGCGTTATTCAGTTTGGCGCCAGGTACTCCGATAAAGGAATTGTTTTTATTGAATCGGAAAGCCTGGAAAAAGCCAGGCAAATGGTGGATTCAGATAGTGCAATCATCAATAAGATGTTTGCTGCAACGGTTAATGAGTTGAATGTCTTCTACGAATATAAAACTGAAAAAAGTACAGCGAAAATTCCTTCCGGAAAGGTGACAGGCATTGGCGGAGTATTCTTTAAGAGCAAAAATGCTAAAACGTTAAACACCTGGTATTATGATAATCTTGGACTTGTTCCCAATGATTACGGTTCCATGTTTGAGTGGCGAAATAGTGACGATAAAAGTATAGCATACACACAATGGAGTCCATTCTC
Source organism: Bacteroidia bacterium (assembly GCA_036399275.1). GTDB lineage: Bacteria > Bacteroidota > Bacteroidia > 2-12-FULL-35-15 > 2-12-FULL-35-15 > 2-12-FULL-35-15. Next base: position 1,014 of record DASWNK010000104.1, read on the forward strand.
AGCTAAGACAAAATATTTTGCACCATCTAAAAAAGATTATATGATCAATTATCGCGTAGATGATATGCAGGTGTTGTTGAAAAAATTAAAAGCAAATAATGTGGTAATTCTCGATACCATAGAAGCATACGACTACGGAAAGTTTTTGCATATACTTGACTGCGATAGCAATAAGATTGAGCTGTGGGAGCCTGTAGACGGTTCCTTTACCAGATTGTATGAAGGTAAAACAACTAAATAAAAAAGCCGCATCGATTCAATCGGTGCGGCTTTTTAAAAATGAAAAATCTTAATTTCCGAACTCGCTCATAAAACGGATACGCATCAAACGAATCTCTTCCTCACTGTATTCATCTTCCCCTAATTCTTTTAAAGCTTCCCCAATTGAATCGGAATTGGATTCTTTGAAATATTCCATCGCTTCTTCCTGTTTGTCTTCATCCAGGATATCATTGATGTAATAATTGATATTTACTTTGGTGCCGGAATGTACGATGCTTTCGATTTCCATGATCAATTCTGACAAGCTTAACCCTTTTGCTTTGGCAACATCTTCCAAAGGCAGTTTCCGGTCGATGTTCTGAATGATGTATACTTTTAGTCCAGATTTATTCACAATGGATTTTACCACCATATCCAACGGACGTTCAATCTCATTCTCTTCTACATACTTGGAGATAAGATCCAGGAATGGTTTTCCAAATTTCTGTGCTTTCCCTTGTCCAACGCCGGTAATGTTCACCAGCTCTTCCATCTTGATCGGATATTGGATGGCCATTTCTTCCAAAGAAACTTCCTGAAAAATAACGTACGGAGGCAATTTTAATTTGTGGGCTGTTTGTTTCAGCAAGTCTTTCAGTGCAGAAAATAAAATTTCATCCGCACCTGATCCACCTTTTCCACCGCCACCGCCAGCTGATTCATCATCGTCTCCCTCGGACCCTTCATAATCATGATCTTTGGTAACCATCATACTGAATGGCTTATCCAGAAATTTTTCACCTTCTTTGGTCACTTTCAGCAAACCGTAATTCTCCACATCTTTTGAAAGTAGTCCGGAAACCAATGCCTGACGGAAAATAGCATTCCAGTATTTCTCATTCTTATTGTCTTCAAGGCCTTTGCCAAAACACTCTAATTCGTTATGCTTGTATGATTTTACTGTAGACGTAACGGTTCCTAAAAGGACGTTGATCACATCTTTCGTTTTAAATTTTTCTTTTACATCAGTCACCGCTTCAATCGCAAGAGCGATATCGTCCATGCCGTCAAATTTCTGTTTCGGGTTACGGCAATTGTCACACATCCCTCCGCATCCCGCTTCATCAAACTCTTCTCCGAAATAATGTAATAAAAATTTTCTGCGGCAACTGGATGTTTCCGCATAAGAAACTGTTTCCGTAAGCAATTGTTTTCCGATCTCTTGTTCTGCAACCGGTTTGCCTTTCATGAATTTTTCCAGCTTCACAATATCATCGTGGCTGTAGAAAGTAATACAATTTCCTTCTCCGCCATCACGTCCACCGCGGCCTGTTTCCTGATAATATCCTTCCAGAGATTTTGGAATATCATGGTGAATCACAAAACGAACATCTGGTTTGTCGATGCCCATTCCAAAAGCAATGGTTGCAACAATTACATCAATGTCTTCCATAAGGAAAGCATCCTGTGTTTTTGCGCGTTCTTTTGCTTCAAGGCCTGCATGGTAAGGCAATGCTTTAATTCCGTTTACCTGTAATGTTTCCGCAAGCTCTTCCACCTTTTTACGGCTCAGGCAATAAATGATGCCTGATTTTCCCTGCTGGCTTTTTACATATTTGATAACCTCTTTGATCACATTTTGTTTCGGTCGAACTTCATAATATAAGTTGGAACGATTAAATGATGATTTGAACAAGCTTGCGCTGCTCATACCGAGGTTCTTTTGGATATCCTGTTGTACTTTAGGAGTTGCCGTTGCTGTTAATGCAATGATTGGTACTTTTCCGATCTGTTCGATGATGGGACGCAGCCTGCGGTATTCAGGACGAAAATCATGTCCCCATTCCGAAATACAATGCGCTTCATCGATAGCAAAAAAGGAAATTTTTATTTCATTGAAAAATGCGATGTTGTCTTCCTTTGTTAAGCTTTCCGGAGCAACATATAAAAGTTTGGTTTTTCCGTCGGTGATGTCTTTTTTTACTTTCGTAATCTCAGCTTTGCTAAGAGAAGAATTCAGAAAATGAGCGATCCCCTCTTCGTTACCGAAATTACGCAATGCATCCACCTGATTTTTCATTAATGCAATAAGCGGGGAAATAATAATTGCAGTGCCCTCACTCACTAAAGCCGGTAATTGGTAGCATAATGATTTTCCGCCGCCGGTTGGCATTATTACAAACGTGTCCTTCCCCTCCAGAAGACTTCCTATAATCGCTTCCTGCTGTCCTTTGAATTTTTTGAATCCAAAATATTTTTGTAAGCAATCCAGAAGGGATGTTTCTACATCGAGCATTGTTAATCCTGTTTTTTAATTAATGTTTGTGGTGTTTCTTCGAAATCAACTATTTTTATACCTTTATATAAGGTTGGAGACAGTTGATTTTCTTATCCAATGTAAATATATAATAATAAATTGTTACACAGACAAACATTTCTCTACTTTATTTTAAATGCACTACGAAGTGAATAAATCCATCGATAAAATAATTGACTTAGCTAAAACTACCTTAAATATTGAGGCAGACTCGGTTCGGAATTTGCAGAATTATATTAATGAAGACTTTGTAGCATGTATAAAAACCATCTATGAATCAAAAGGAAGGGTTGTAATTACCGGCATCGGAAAAAGCGCAATTATCGCTCAGAAAATAGTGGCTACGATGAATTCAACCGGCACGCCAGCCATATTTATGCACGCAGCCGACGCAATTCACGGGGATTTAGGAACGATTCAAAAAGAGGACGTTGTTATTTGCATCTCGAAAAGCGGAAATACCCCGGAAATAAAGGTGTTGGCGCCCTTGCTCAAAAGAGGTGGGAATAAACTGATCGCTTTGGTTGGTAATATAGATTCTTATCTGGCACAGGAAGCCGATCATATACTGAATTCAACTGTTGAAAAAGAAGCTTGTCCTCATAATTTGGCGCCAACCTCCAGCACCACAGCACAGCTGGCTTTAGGGGATGCGTTGGCTGTGTGTTTATTGGATTGCCGCGATTTTTCCAGTGATGATTTTGCGAAATACCATCCTGGAGGAGCTTTGGGAAAGAAGTTGTATCTGAAAGTGGGTTCGATTTCCAGTCAAAATCAAAAACCGCAGGTAAAACCGGATGATGACATTAAAACTGTTATTATAGAGATTTCTTCCAAACGGTTAGGTGCCACGGCGGTGGTTGATAATGGCAATTTAGTAGGAGTGATCACCGATGGAGACATCAGACGAATGCTTGAAAAGGCAGATTCCATTAATACCTTGAAAGCATCTGATATAATGAACAAAACGCCAAAACAGGTGGATGCCGATGAACTGGCCGTTGCAGCTATGCAATTGCTTGAGAAATATAATATCACACAACTTATTGTCACCGATAAAGGTAAATACCACGGGTTTGTGCATTTGCACGATCTGTTGAAAGAGGGGATTATTTAAATTGATAATGCAGAGAGATTTGAAAATTAAATGATTAGAATCGCCGCAATAGTTCCCGCTTATAATGAAGAGAAGGCAATTGCTGCTGTTGTGAATGACATCAATCAGCTGGCACTGTTACAAAATTTCTTTATTACTGTTGTTGTTGTGAACGATTGCTCCAAAGACGCCACTTCCGAAATTATCTCCAGGCTTGATTGTATTGCATTGAACCTCCCCGTGAACCTGGGTATTGGTGGCGCTGTTCAGACTGGTTTTAAATATGCTTACGAGAACGACTTTGATTATGCCTTGCAGATCGACGGTGACGGACAACATCCTGCTTTAGAAATTACAAAATTAATAAATGCTGTTTTATCAGATAGGTTGGATGTAGTGATTGGCTCGCGGTTTATTTCGAAGGAAGGTTTTCAATCTTCCGCTTTCCGTAGATTTGGAATTAATTATTTTAAATGGCTCAACCGTGTTTTGGTAGGCGTAAGGATCAGCGATAGCACTTCTGGTTTTCGCCTCATCAACAGAAAAGCGCTGGAAATTGTAAGTGAATATTATCCCGATGAATATCCGGAGCCGGAAGCAATCATTTTGTACTCCTTAAATAAACTGAAGATCGGTGAAGTTGCGGTAAACATGAAAGAGCGACAAGGTGGGGTTTCTTCCATTGGTACGTTCTCTTCGATTTATTACATGCTTAAAGTTTCGCTCGCCATTATTTATACTTTTATAAGAATCAAATTCAAAAAATAAAATCATGGAAAAAATTCAGATCATTGCCATCACTGTCAGCCTGATATTCCTGCTTTACATTGTTCGTCTGATCATTAAAGGGAAGTTACGCGAAGAATATTCTATCGTTTGGATCGTCTGTACGGTTGTATTGGTATTGTTTTCTTTCTGGAGAGGTGGGCTTGATATTGTGTCGGGAATTGTAGGGGTGTATTCACCGCCCAACCTGATTTTTACGGCTGCTATTTTCGCAATATTTATCTATTTATTGCACTTGAGTGTTGTTGTTTCCAAATTGCAGTCGCAGAATAAACAGCTGGCGCAGGATATTGCTTTGTTGAAAGAGAAGATGGAAAAGATTAAAAATTGAATTTGCAATCTGCAATTCCCTAAACTAAGCCTCCGTTTAAATCTAGACAAGCGCCATTCAGATAAGGTGTTTGCCGGATGTATTGAACAGTACTGAAAATATTTTCTGGATCACCGAATTCATTGGAGGCAATTTTTGATTTTATTTTTTCCTGCATTTCTTTTGGAACCGTGTTGATCATTCCTACTTTGAAATAGCCGAGATTAATATTATTGATGGTGATTCCTTTCTGAGCATTTTCCAAAGCAATACTTTTGATCATTCCATTGATCCCCGCTTTTGAAGCAGCGTAAGCGCTGGTTCCCATTACGCCTGTTTCCGCAACAATAGATGATAGATTGATGATGCGCCCGAAACCCTGCTCACGCATTAAAGGCAATGCAGCTCTTACCAGGTTGAAAGTGCCGTTCAAATTTACATTAATTACTTTCGTCCAGCCTTCCACACTCGATTTATGTGCAAAAGAGTTTGCGCTCACACCGGCACAATTGATCAGGCAAAGCTCTTTTGATCGGGAAGCAATGGAGCCGATGAGTTGTTCCACTTGTGAATAATCAGTAATGTCGAGCGCAACAGTATCTTTATAAATTTCGCCTTCCGGTTTATTCAAATGATAAGTGCCGATAACGTCCTCTCCCGAATTCGAAAATTTATGAAATAAAAAATTGCCTATTCCTCCTGTGATTCCTGTTATGATTATCATCTAATAATGGATTATTGTGCTAATTTTTGCGTAATTTGTCGCTAATTTACGTCAAAAAACCTAAAGTTTACTGGATCCAAGATGGCCCTTGCTGCTAATAATATTTTTTTGTTCAGTGTCGACCTGGAAGATGTTCGTTTACGCATGAAAGACGGCTTAAAATACAAGCCGAGGGTGGAAGTGCTGGTTGATAAATACCTGCAGTTTTTACAAGCGCATAAATCAAAAGCCACTTTTTTTACGGTAGGCGATATCCCGGCACATTACCCAGATCTAATCAAAACAATTGTAAGTGAAGGACATGAAATTGCGTGTCATTCGAATCTGCATATTCCCGTAACTAATCAAACAAAGGAGGAATTCAAAACTGATCTGTTAAAGAACCTGGAGTGTTTGGCAAAGGCCGGTGCTTCATCCGTTATCGGTTACCGCGCTCCCATTTATTCCATTACGAAAAAAACGCCTTGGGCATTTGAAGTGTTATCGGAATTGGGATTCAAGTATTCCAGTTCGGTATTGCCGGCAAAAAATCCCTTGTATGGATGGGACGGCTTTGGCGAAGCTCCAAAGAAAATGAATGCTGCACTTTGGGAAATTCCTGTCAGTGTGAGAGGAACAGGCTTTTTAAATGTCCCGTTTTCCGGAGGCGTTTACTTTAGGGTATTGCCTATGATGCTGATCAAAAAAAGCTTCAAAGAGCATTATTCAAAAGGCTTGTCGGTTACCAGTTATTTTCATCCTTACGACATTGATACGGAACAGGAATCATTTATGCATCCTGGCATAAACAACAGCGGCTTCTACAATAAGCTAATGTATTATAACCGAAAGAATGTGTTTTCCCGGTTGGATGATATTATGAAAACATTCGAGTGTAAAATAATTACTTATAAAGAATACGCAGAAAGTTTAGATGGAAAATAAGCGCAATTATATTCTTGAGGCGGAGCGGATAGCAATTTATTTGCTCCCTGTTTCCGTTCAGGAAGCGGAGAAGAATAAGTATGCAGATGCTATGCAAAAATTGAATATCTGTTTTTCGGATTATGAAACCGCTTTATGGAAGAACATGATGAAGAGCCGCTGGCGAATGGCTTGTATTGATGCTGGATTAGCATTGAGAGAGCCGGGAAACAATGTCAGAAGAAAGCTCTTCACCATGCTAGCCATTTTAGAAGCTTCTCCCAATTATACTAAGTATTTTCTTTCGCGGAATTTTTCTTCTTTGTATATTTTTAAGTTGGCAGCGATCGGAATTCGGGCGGTTTGCAGAGCGGCAATTGGAGCGATAATGATAAATAATATCAAGCGCAGATGCAGTTGAACTACGATTACATAGTAGTTGGTTCCGGTGCGACCGGCGCAATCGCAGCCCATGCGCTTGCTGAAGAGGCGGTGACTATTGCTGTGTTGGATGTAGGAGTGGAAGATGAACAGTACAAGCAGATCATCCCGGCAAAAGATTTTATTTCCATTCGGGAAGAAGAGCAGGAGCAATCAGATTTCTTTCTAGGGAAAAATTATGAAGGCATTCCCTGGGAAACAACAAAAGTTGGGTCTCAATTAACGCCACCGCGCAATTTTCTAACTCAATTGGCCGAGAAGTTTGTTCCTTTCGAATCAGATTCTTTCAAGCCAATAGAAAGTATGGCGAAAGGCGGATTAGGCGGCGGCTGGGGGTTGGGTTGTTATGTGTTTTCAAAACCGGAATTGGATGCAATTGGTTTGAAAGAGCAGGAGATGTTAAATGCGTATGAACGTGTTGCTGCTCACATCGGAATTTCTGCGGAAAAAGATGATGCAGCTCCTTATTGCTTAGGTGATTTAAAAAACATACAGCCTGTTTCAAAGCTGGAACAGAATCTAAGTGGTATTTATCAGTCTTACCAACAACAAAAAAATAATCTTAACAAAAAAAACATTGTTGTTGGTCGCTCGGCCCTGGCGTTGCTCACCGAAGATAAGGAAGATCGTTCAGCGATGCAATACAAGGACATGGATTTCTGGAGTGACCAAGATCAGTCGGCTTACCGTTCCTGGATGACGATTGATCAGTTGAAACGTAAGTCGAATTTTTCCTATCATAAAAATTGCCTGGTACTCAGATTTAAAGAAGAGGAAACTGGCGTGAGTGTTTTCGTGAAACGGACCGACACAAATGAAGAACACATATTCCGCTGTAAAAAATTGATATTATCACCCGGAGTCTTAGGGACTGCCCGCATCGTGATTCGTTCTTCCGACTACAGAAAGGAACAGCTGCCTGTCATTTGTAATCCATATTGTTATATTCCCTGCATACAATGGCGAATGCTGGGCAAAGAGATTGAAAAACATAAAACAAGCTTAGGACAACTGGTTCTGTATCTTGATGAAAACAAAAACAATTTTGATGTAGGAATGGCTGCTTTGTTCAGCTATCGATCCTTGTTGCTTTTTAAATTAATAAAAGAAACGCCGCTTAATTTTGCTGATGCGCGGATTATTATGCAATATTTACAGTCCTCTTTTACCATTGCTGGCATCCATCATCCCGAAAAGCCATCACCTTCAAAGTTTATTCGAATGCAGAAACAGGCAAATACGTATACGGGGGATTTGTTGACAGGGCAATACATTCTGTCGGACCGGGAAACGGCGATCAATGCTGCCAGGGAGCAAAGAATTAAATGGGCTTTGAGGAAATTGGGTTGCCAGCCGTTAAAAACGGTTCATACGCCACATGGCGGAAGTATTCATTATGCAGGAACCCTCCCTTTTAATGAGCAGGGCGAAGAATTCACCTTACATTCGAATGGAAAGCTGGCAGGAACAAAAAATGTTTTTATTGCCGATGGTTCCGGTTTTAATTATTTGCCTGCAAAAGGTTTGACTTTTACGTTAATGGCAAACGCATACAATGTCGCAAAAAATAGTTTGAGAAATGACTAAGACAATTATCATCACGGGCGCAAATGGCTTTATCGGGGAATCTTTGGTGAGCTATTTTCATGTGCTAGGTTGGAAGGTGAGAGCTTTGGTTCATAATTCTCCGAAGAATAAATTGCCCGACGTAGATTATTTTCCTTACGATATGGAAGATTGTCCTTTGGAATCAGTTTTTGAAGGTGCGGATTTTCTGGTGCATTGCGCTTACCTGCGGCACGATAGAAATAGAAATTCAAATACAATTAATATAAACGGAACCAGGGATCTGATTGCACTTTGCAGGAAGCAAAATATAAAGCCTGTCTTTCTTTCTTCTTTTTCAGCACATCCGGCTGCAGCGTCTCATTACGGAAAAACAAAATTTGAATCTGAAAAATTGTTTGACTTATCACGCGATTTGGTGTTAAAGTCGGGTTTTGTAATCGGGAAAAAAGGAATGGGCGCAGAAATTGTCAATAAGATAAAAAGTTCAAAATGGTTTCCTCTCGTAGGCGGCGGCTTGCAACCAATTCAAACTATTGCCATAGATGATCTTTGTTTGATTATCAACGGCGTTCTTGACAAAGACGCTAGTGGCTTGTTTCATATTGCGGAGGCGGAAGCGATTACAATGAAAAGTTTTTATGAAGAGATCGCTCTGCAACTGAATAGAAAAATAGTCTTTATTCCCATGCCAACAAGTTTCATGTATGCTATTTGCCGCTTTGCAGAGACTGTCGGTTTAAAGTTGCCGGTGTCTTCCGAAAGTGTATTGGGCTTAAAACATTTGATTAAATTTGATACCAGAAAAGATTTGGCAAAACTTCAAGTCTCTTTAAAAACGTACCGCGAAAGCATTCAATCTGCATTAAAGTAATGAGTTACGAATTTGTTCCGATCAGTACTGATGGTAATTCCATCAGAGAGATAGCGGCTTTATTAAAGCTTGTATTTCCTCAGGCAGACAAATACTCATTTGATTTTCTTGATTGGCAGTATCGCCAGAATCCTAATGGCAAAATAAGAGGTTTCAATGCTCTTTATAATGGCAAGCTGGCGGCTCATTATGCTATCATGCCAATTGTGGCCGATATTTTCGGGCAACCGGAGCGAGGGTTATTGTCGCTCAATACAGCTACTCATCCTGATCATCAGGGAAAAAGACTGTTCACTACTTTGGCAAACATGAGCTATAAAGCTGCCGGAAAGGAAGGATATGGTTTTGTGGTTGGTGTCGCCAATGCAAACAGCACTCCCGGCTTTGTGAATCACTTGGGTTTTCAATTGGTGGGCCCTTTGGAGGCAAAACTGGGGATAGGGGAAATTGTTCGAAAAGAATTGAAGGTTAGTCCGGACTTTATTAAGCGATGGAGCGAGCCTTCTATACAATGGCGAGTAGCGAATCCAAAAATGCAGTACCAGATAAAAGGAAATAATGTTTTTTCGAAAACTGACAAACCCTTAATTAAAGCGATGTTAGTTGATAGCTCAATGGCTTTACCTCTTCAGGATAACGTTGTCAACATAGGGTTCCGCCCGGTACAATTATGGATTGGCATTGATCAGTCGATTAACTGGAAGCGCTCTTTTTATTTCAATGTTCCGCAGAGTATGCGTCCTTCACCTTTGAATTTTATTTTTAAGGATCTTACTTCAGCAAGTAGAAAACTGAACATAAAAAATGTGCGCTTCAGTGCGTTTGATTTCGATGCATATTAGGTTTTACATAAAGAAACAAAATGAATCTTTTTAAAAAAATACGTTCTTATTTGCAGGAGCCTCGCTTGATCGGTGTTGATCCAGATAGCGAAGAAATGCTGCAGATTCATAGTAAGGTGCTTTACGAAAAGCCTATGATGCGCGGAGTCTTTGCTGAATTTTATGATACCTGTATTGCTCTGGATAAAAAATATTTTGGCAAGAGCAATGCAAGCAGAATCGAAATTGGTGCTGGTGTAAGTTTCTTCAAAAAACAGTATCCCGAAATTATTTCTACTGATATTAAAAAAGCGGATAATCTCGACATGGTAGTCGATGCGCAAAACATGCCTTTTGAAAACAACAGTATAAGAGCAATTTATGGAATCAATTGTTTTCATCATTTCCCTAATCCCGATCTTTTTTTTAACGAATTGGTTCGGGTATTGGAAAAAGGCGGTGGTTGCGTTTTGATCGATCCTTATTACGGAAGTGTTGCGAAGCGTTTTTACAAAAATATTTTCGATACAGAAACATTCGACATGACGCAAAAGGAATGGAACAATTTGTCCCTGGGCTTTATGAACGGAGCCAATCAGGCTTTGTCTTACATTGTTTTTAGACGCGATAAGAAAAAGTTTGAAGCGAAGTACCCTGATCTGGAGATTGTTGTTCAGAAGCCGTTGAATAATTACATGCGCTACATTCTTTGTGGAGGCTTGAATTTTCGGCAGATCCTTCCTTCCTTTTTTTCGCCAGTCATTAAATTTTTTGAATTTCTTTTCATTCCCTTCAATACTTTGTTTGCTTTGCATCACATTATTGTGATCAGGAAAAAGTCAACTTCTAAATGAAACAGCTTATTGATAAAATTATCAGGCCGCAAAGAAATCAACTAATTGTTTTTGCAGTTTTGGTTTCGCCTGCTGTTTTGTTAGTTGTGTACAACAGTGCTATGATGTTCATGATAGGCGATTCTTTTTTACAGGCTTTTGGAATGCTGCTCGCGTTTGTTTTTGTTGTTGCTTTTCTTTTTGATTGGAATTATAAGACAAAATTGAAATCATATGTGATGGTTACGGCCTTTTTGTTGGTAGCGTTTGTAATACTATCAAAATATGCAGAAAGTTTCCTGAAGAGAAAAGCGGAAGAACAAGGTGCCATACTTGGGGAGTTGATTGAGGATTATAAGATTCGTTTTGGTAAATATCCGGAGAGTTTGGAGGCGGAATTTTTTATTGATTCGCCCAAGCGATCGTTTGTTGGAACAGAATTTTATACGGAAATATCATTTGAGACGCATAACAAAGACACCGTTTGCTATGTCAAGTTTAAATTCTTTGATGGTTATACTGCTTCCTATAATTCAAAGGAAAAGAAGTGGCATTATTACGATTAACGACGAAATGAATTACTTCCCCGCTTTTCCTTTTCTTGAAACTTCCAGATTGTTTTTCAGCAGCTGATTAGCCGGGTTGATCAATAGTCCTTTTTCTCCCGCTTCAATAGCCTTGTCCCAAAGCTTCAGCATATTGTACGCCGAACAAATATTGTTATAAGCAGCATCTGAATTCGGATTGGCTTTTAAGGCAAGAACAGCCGCATCAGCACATTTTTGAAAGCTTCCTAAATTATAATACAGCAAGCTCAGGTTGATGCAATTGGCTTCCGAAGGATCTTTTTTAATCAGTGTAAGCGCCTCTTCCACTTTTGCTTTTCTGGATAAGCCATCAGCCACATTATTTTTTGCAAGCTGATAATTGGAGTCGATTTTTAATGCTTCTTGTCCGGCCTTGCTCGCTTCATCATAATTGCCAATCATATTATAGGCAGAGCAGATATTGTTATACGCTTCAATACAATCAGGCTTTAATTTGAGTGCTTCTTTTGCGGCTTCAATACATTTTTCATAGTGTTGTTTTTGATAGTGGGCCAGACTGAGTGAAATAAAATTATCTACACTGGGTTTTTCTTTTGCATTTAATTCCGCTAGTTGCAATTGATCGTTCACGCTTGCCGCCATTGCCTGCAACTCCTCGTAAATCGTTTTGTTGCCAATATGTCCCGGGCTTACTTTCAATCCGGCCCCTGATTGTTCCAAGGCATCTTTGAACCTTCCTTGTGATTTCAACCAGGCGGAATAATAATAATAGCATTCTGGATTTCCTGGATCCAGATAAAGAGCTTGTTTGTAATTCAGCTCCGCCTGCTCCTGATCCCCCATCACACTTTTCAGTATTCCCATATTAATATGCAAATAAGCATAGTTCGGCAGAATTTTTAATGCACGCTCAAAACAATCCAGTGCAGCCGTATATTCCTGCTTGCGCATCTTTGCCAATCCATAATTCATTAGTCCCCGGCCATTGTTTGGGCTCTTGATAGTGACATCATACCATAAGCTTTCTCCCGAGCTCCATACTTTATTTCTTTGTCGTGTGCCGTAAGCATGTGCGAAGAGTAACAAAAGGGGGAGCATTATAAAAGCCAGCTTATAATTCAGTTTGTGTTCAACCAGTTCTCCGAATTTTATGACTATCAATCCAAAGGCCCACGCAGCTGCCATGGCCAATCCGATGTACGGAAAAAAGGTACGGTGGTCGTTCAGCACTTCCGCTAAAGGCATCACGGAAGTTGGCAAAAGGGCAAATAGGAACCAGGAAATGCCAAATGCAATAGGATATAATATTCTTTTGGTCGAGCAGTATACTGCTGTTGCGATCATTGCCAGAATAAAAAATGAGCCGATCAGCACGCGATCGTCAAATACGTTGTTAACTGGCGCCCAATCGGTATCGGCTGATAAATTCAAAGGCAAAATAAAATTGTTGAAGTAATGCACGATCACAAAAGGCTGCGTGATCATATAATTCCAGCGCGGGGTCAGGCCCGGAACGAACGTATCAGAAGCCATTCTGCCTGACAGAATGAATAGCATCAAAACAAGAATGAATAATGGAAGTAATGTATATATCGCAGTAAAGCCTTCTTTCAAGCCTTTCCAGCTGAGCCATTGTAAGATCGAAAGCTCTTTGGTAAATAACAGGATATAAATGAACAATAGAGGAGCTACCATAATGGTTGGTTCTTTTACAAAAAATCCGATTGTTACCGGAATGAGGTATATGCATAGCTTTCTCCAATTTGGTTTGTAGAGGTAGATCACCAGGGAAAGAGCGATCATCAAGGTGGAAAAGGAATCGGAGCGGGCGATCACATAATTTACGGTTTCGGCATTGGCGGCATGAAGGCTGTAAAATGCCGCACCAAACAAAGCGAAATAATTATTCCATTTATGCTCAAAGCTCTCATTAAATAGCTTGAAGAATAAAAAGTAGAGTAAAATGCCAAGCAGCACATAACTGATAAAAATAGAAATGTGAAAATAGAAGGGTTGGGGCTCTGGCTTTCCGCCAATCCAATAATCAATAGCGTTTAAGGTCGTTAAGCCCGGTCGGTAAATCTGATTAGCTGGCAAAGAGCTGGTTGTACGGGCATCCATAAAAAAAGACGGAATGTTCTTTAAACTTCGGATGGCGCTATTGTTCTCAATGGTATGCGAATCATCAAACTGGAAAGGGTTGTCAAAATGATTCCAATAAGCCCCTGTTAGCAGGAGCAGTGTAAAAAGGACGCAGGCATAAAATATAGGTTGTTTTTTCATTATACGAATAACCTTTCACAGGCTTTTCCTGATCTTTTGAGTTTCAAAAATACATATTTTTCTTTCGATTTTGGCGAATCATACAAGCTAAATAATACTAACTTTACGCTCGGTAAATGGCACTATTCGGACTTCTTAATAAATCGGGCACTACAAACGGCGAAATGTCCTTTTGGGGACATATTGACGCTCTGCGAGGACATCTGTTCCGCTCTGCAATTGTGGTGGTGCTGCTTTCGGGAGTGCTTTTCTGTTACCCCGAGTTTCTCTTTGATACCGTTATTTTCGGTCCGCTGAAAGACGATTTCCTCACTTATAAGGCATTCTGCAGATTAAGCCATATGCTCAACCTGGGGGATGATCTGTGTTTCGGGCATTATACCTTCAAGCTCCAGAGTTTGGGCCTTGCTGATCAGTTCACCTCACAAATGTGGATTGCGTTCATTGGTGGTTTGATCCTTGGTTCACCTTATGTGCTGTGGGAAGTGTGGAAGTTTATTAAGCCTGCTCTGAAAGAAAGAGAGAAAAAGGCATCTACTGTATTTATTGTTTCCGCTACTTTGTTATTTGTGATTGGTGTTTGCTTCAGTTATTATGTGATCGCGCCACTGATGATCAATTTTCTTGGTAACTACAAAGTAAGCAACATGGTGGAAAATAATTTCACGATGGACTCTTATATCTCTACCGTAACAACGCTTACGCTTTCTGCCGGGCTGATATTCGAATTGCCGGTCCTGGTCTATTTCCTAACACGGTTTGGTTTGCTTACGCCTCAATTTATGCGCAAGTACCGCAAACATGCTGTAGTGATTATCTTAATTGTTGCGGGAGTTATAACGCCTTCGCCCGATATTACTTCCCAGATACTGGTTGCATTACCCTTGTATTTCTTGTATGAAGCGAGTATCTTTGTTTCTTACTTTGTAGTTAAGAAAAAGGCGAGGGAAGTGGCTTAGGCTGATTTGTTGAAAGCTCCGCCGGTCAATTTTTTCCGTTAACAAAATCAATCAAACGATGAGCAATCAAGTAAAAGAATTCAACGACTATCGCGCTAAAATGAATGAGAAGATCATGTCGGCCGACAATATTGTATTAAAACGATTGTTCAACCTGGATACCAATACTTATGCAGAAGGCGCATTGCCGGTTAAAACGAAAGAACTATTAGGATTGGTAGCATCAATGGTGCTCCGTTGCGATGATTGTATAAAATACCATCTCGAAAAGTGTAAAGAAAACAATGTGAGTACGGAAGAAGTGTTCGAAGTGTTTGCCGTTGCAAATATTGTGGGGGGGACTATCGTTATTCCTCATACCCGAAGAGCTGTGGAGTTTTGGGAGGAATTAAACAAAGCTTAATTTTTGAAAAAAATAGTCATATACGCCCGCTGTAAAACAACTTTGCTCATAGCAATGCTGATTTTTGTTTTTTCTGCTGCTGCTGTTGCTCAAACAACAAAAGTAAGTGGAAAGATTGTGGATGCGATTACGCGTGAGCCATTACCCTTCGTAAATATTATTTTTAAGGGAACTGCTATTGGAGGAACTACAGACATAGAGGGGAATTATTCGATATTCACAACGCTTCCCGTTGATTCGGTTTCTATTTCTTATGTGGGTTACAATAAGCTTACAAGGGCGATCAGGAGAGGTGCTGTTCAGGAACTTAATCTTGGGCTCAGTCAAGGAGTAGATCTGGTGACGGTTGAGATTCGCCCGGGAGAGAATCCTGCTCACCGTATTCTTAGGAAAATTATTGCGAATAAAGAGAACAACGATCGCGAAGAGTTGGATGCTTACGAGTATGAAGTGTATAATAAAGTAGAATTCGATCTTAATAACCTGAGTGAAGATTTTAAAAACAATAAACTTCTTCAGCCTTTTTCTTTCATCTTCGATAATATCGATAGCACCAACGCTAAAGAGAAACCCTACCTGCCTGTTTTCATGACCGAAGCCTTAGCGGATTATTATTATCGCAAGAATCCAAAAGCTCGCAATGAAGTTATCAAGGCCAGTAAAGTGGCCGGCGTAGAGAATTCCAGTGTTTCCCAATTCATGGGCGACATGTATCAGAATGTAAATATTTACGACAATAATATTCTGGTTTTTGGGAAAAATTTTATCAGCCCTATTTCTGATAATGCTTTGCTCTTTTATAAGTTTTACCTGATTGATAGTATGGTGATCGATGGTCATAAATGTTATCAGCTTCAGTTTAAACCGAAAAGAAAACAGGAATTGGCTTTTGTTGGGAATCTCTGGGCGGCCGATACTTCCTTTGCGATTAAACAAATTGAAATGAGCATTGCCGACGATGCGAATATTAATTTTATCAATACCACATCTGTTGTGCAAACGTATACGCAGGTTGATAGCGCATGGATGATGCAAAAAGAGCGATTGGTGATCGACTTTAATCCATTCCCTATTGAGCAAAAGAAAAAATCATTAATGGGCATTTACGGTCGAAAAACCGCTGATTATAGCAATTTTAAGATCAATCAGCCAAGAGCGGACGAGTTTTATTCCATTACCAATAATTTAAAAGTAAATGCAGATGCATTTCAGAAAGACGAAGCATTCTGGGTCGAGCATCGTCATGATACTTTGTCGAAAAACGAGCAGCAGATCTATAAAATGGTAGATACGCTTCAATCGTTGCCTGTTTATAAAACCTGGATAGATGTGATTCAGATCTTTGTAACAGGATATAAAATTAAAGGCAATTTCGAATATGGCCCGTACTATAATTTATTCAGTACGAATGAAATTGAAGGAAACCGTTTTCGCTTTGGCGGAAGAACAAGTAATCAGTTCAGTAAGTGGTACGAGCTGAGCGGATATGTGGCGTATGGTACACGCGATGAAAAGTTCAAATATAGTTTGGGCATACGGGCGTTCATTACCAAGAAGCCAAGAGTGATGGTGGGCATGTATTATAAAAACGATAATGAAATTCTGGGGCAGAGCCAGAATGGATTTACTACCGATAATATTCTTGCTTCTGTTTTCAGAATCACGCCTTTAAGAAATTTAACAAATGTAAAGCAGGTTAATACTTACATTGAAAGAGAATGGTTTACCGGTTTCAATACCAAGCTGAGCTTTGTAAACAGAACGATGATGCCACTTGGCGCCTTCCATTATGAGTATCAGAAAGCTCCGGGCAAAACTGCCTTCAAAGAAAATATTACTACCTCCGAAATTCGTTTCCTTGCACGGTTGGCTTACAATGAAAAATACATAGAAGGACAATTTACGCGTGTAAGTCTTGGGACGCATTATCCGATTGTTCAGGCGCAATACACATTAGGCGTTAAAAATCTTTTTGCAAGCGATTACAATTATCATAAATTAACGGTGAATGTGGATGACCGCATCCGTGTCAATCCCATCGGCTATTTTGATTACATCCTGGAATATGGAAAAACCTGGAATCCGCTGCCTTATCCATTGTTGACGCTTCATGGGGGAAATGAAACCTATATCTTTGATTTGTATGCATACAATGGAATGAATTATTATGAATTCGTGAGTGATGAATATGCTTCTGCAACCATTTCTCATCATTTTGATGGCTTTTTCCTGAACCGTATTCCCCTGATGCGCAAATTAAAATGGCGGGAAGTAGTGGGCGCGAAAGCACTTGTGGGTAGAGTGAACGATGCGAATAAGAGTATGTTGATATTTCCTGAGCATTTGACTGCCCTGAATCGTGGTCCGTATTTTGAAGCAACCACAGGCATAGAAAATATATTTAAAGTATTTAGAGTGGATGCAGTCTGGCGCTTATCCTACCTGGATAATCCAAAAGCAATTCCATTCAGTATAAAAGCATCATTGCAGTTTACCTTTTAAATTCTAAGGACATGATCTTACGTACAGAAAATCTGATAAAGAAATACAAAAGTCGCACGGTGGCGAAAAATGTAACAGTAGAGGTGAAGCAGGGAGAAATTGTTGGACTGCTAGGACCGAACGGTGCAGGAAAAACAACTTCTTTTTACATGATAGTGGGAATGATCAAGCCGAATGACGGGAAGATCTATCTGGATGATAAAGACATTACCAACGAACCTATGTACAAGCGCGCTCAGCTGGGAATAGGATACCTTGCTCAGGAAGCTTCCGTTTTTAGAAAGTTGAGCGTGGAAGATAACATTCGCGCGATTCTTGAAATGACGAAGCTCAGTAAAGAAGAGCAACATGCGAAGCTGGAAGAGTTGCTGGATGAATTTCATTTGCAACACATTCGTAAAAATCTGGGTGATCGTTTATCGGGAGGAGAAAGAAGAAGAACGGAGATTGCCCGCTGTCTTGCAGCTGATCCGAAGTTCATTTTGCTTGATGAGCCTTTTGCTGGTGTTGACCCTATTGCGGTTGAAGATATCCAGGGCATTGTAGCAAAGCTCAAAAAAAAGAACATCGGAATCCTTATTACCGATCATAACGTTCAGGAAACACTGCAGATCACGGATCGTGCTTACTTGCTGTTTGAAGGGAGTATTTTGAAAGCAGGGACAGCGGAAGAGCTGGCCGGTGATGAACAGGTGCGTCGGGTTTATCTTGGCAAAAATTTCGAGTTGCGCGGGAATAAGAAAACAGGCGACGTATATCCTTTTGCAAAATAATTACGGTCTGTAGCTGAAGGTAAGCAAGGTTGGCTTCCCTTTTTGTGCTTCATTGCTGATTAGCATGGTGCCGTCTGGAAAAAATGCCAAACCCTCGGCTTTATTGAATAAAGCCGGATCCAGCGTAATAAGGTTTTTAATGGCTCCTTTATTATCAAGTATCAATAATAATTTATCGTTGGCCGACAGAATGTAAATGTTTCTGTTAACAGGATGAACTGCAATTTCTGATGGCCTGAAATTAAATTCATCGCTTCTGTTGCCGGTTTTTTTATTCGTTTTATAGGGTATTGCGATGTTCAGCTTTCGTGCTGTTGCTTCAATATCCTCCACGTTTAATTTGAAAATCGGAACATTGTTCGGTACCTTTGTTTTTAGATCAAAGCTGTATATATGGCGAATGCCTTTGTTCTCTTTTTCCTTGCCTGGTTTGATCTTCGCCGCGATTAACAGGCGGTAATTTTTCATGTCGTAACACAGGCCTTCATTATTTTCGGAAGGCAGATTCAAAAAATACTCCTTGATTTTCATGTTAGGAGATCTGAAATCCGGATACTCTACCAGAACACCATCGCTTCGCAAAAGAAAAAGACTGTTTCCGACCAGTGTAATGCCTTCAAAGTCTCCGGTTATTGCCGTTTTGTATTCTTTGGTGATGCTCGCTGTGCGGAGATCGTAAACATATACAGCTCCCAGTTCATCCTGAACACAGGCAATCTCATTTTCATTTAGGATGGTGATACCGGAAATTTCATTCAACGCTGCAGGCAGTGTATAGCTTTTTTCGGGATTTGCCAGATTATATTCTTCGTAAGGAGATAAACAAGAGGAGCAAACAAAAGCAAGGGTAGCAAGAGTAGCTGTTATAAAAATATATTTAATTTTCTTAAGCATGAGATAAAGATAAGAGTATTTAACAGCTCAACTCAAAAATTAAGCCCTGACCGTTATATTCGGACAGGGCTCATAAATATTCTCAATAATCGTTCTGTTTAATTCTCAAATAACTCAAATTCATAAAATTCCATGATCTGGTTGGCAAGAAGTTTTTTGCAGGCTTCATCTACCTTAGTAGATGCAGCATCTTTGGAATCCGCTTCAATCTCCAGGGTTATGTGTTTGCCTATGCGTACATTTTCAATCTCAGGCAAGCCGAGGTTTTTCATGCTTCCTGTCACTGCTTTTCCTTGTGGGTCCAATAATGCTTTCAACGGCATTACATCAATTTCTGCTCTGAATTTCATTTATAGTATGTTTTAGTGTTCGCTTAGCTTAGTTTTATTCGTCATATTGTTAATGACCGATAAAACGATGTACAAAAATATAATAAAAGGGATTGCAATGAACTGAAATAGTATTAACAAAATCACTGAAATTATTAAAAAAGAGTACCGGATCTTATTGTCAGGCCAGCCGAAGTTTTTGAATTTCAGAGCAAACAAGGGTAATTCCGCTATTAAGAGGTAGGACATAACTATTGTTAATCCGATCAATAAATAGGGATTCAATAGGAGGGTGTGGTATTTTCCGTAGCCATCTCTATGAAATTCAATGATCAATGGCAGAGAACAAATCAAAATAGTGTTTGCTGGTGTTGGTACTCCGATAAAAGAATCTGTTTGGCGGGTATCAATGTTGAATTTTGCCAGCCGGATACAGGAAAAGATGGTAATTAAGAATGCGGTGTAAGGCAGAAAAGGAGCAATCGTGCCAAAAAAAGTTGTATCCACAACGCCTTGAGAGAAGTAATTTTTATAATCGATACCTTGTTTAATTAAGTGGTACATCACCACTCCGGGAACAACACCAAAGGTTACCATATCCGCCAGAGAATCCAGTTGTTTTCCCATTTCGCCACCTACTTTTAACAAACGGGCAACAAATCCATCAAAGAAATCCAATACGGCCGCTAGACCTACCAGATAAGCACTCCAGGTGAGGTTCCCGTTAAATGCACAGACAATAGCCAGACAGCCGCAAAGCAAATTACTGCAGGTGATTGCATTGGGAATGTGTTTTTTGATGCTCATATTGTGGCGAAATTACTAAAAATTAATGAGAGATATGATCCTCGATTTGCCTGGTTTCAGTTTCTCCGCTATATCTTAACAGGCAGTGGATACATTGTTCCGCGGAAAAAACTTTTATTACCTTTATCCGATGCAATTGTTTTTGCCCATAGTATACCTGCTTGCCTTTCTATTCCTGATTTGGAAGTGGAAGTTTTTTGCATTTCAGGGTTTGTCAAAAAAGCAGCTTGTGCTACTCTTTTTAGTGAAAACAATAGCGGGTATGGCTGTTTTGCTCGTCTACACCTATTATTATCCCAGTTCCGATTTCCATCTTTATTTTCGTGATAGTAAAACAATTGTTGATCATTTCTTTTCCGGAAGTTCGCATTTTGTTTTGCAGGGTTGGAATTCCAGTTTTGATGAGGCTTTTTTTAACAACTCAAGAGTGATCATTAGCATCAATGTACTGCTTCAGCTTTTTTCCTTCAATAATATCTTTGTCCATATATTATTCTTCTGTTTCTTCTCCTTCATCGGATTGACCGCTTTATATAAGGCCTTCCTGAAATACTTTCCTCAGAAAAATTTTCTTCTTGTAATTGGAATTTATTTAGTCCCTTCGGTGCTTTTCTGGACAGCCGGGATCTATAAAGAAACCGTCAGCATTGCTTGTGTAGGACTCCTGATTTATACCTGCGATTTTGGGCTGCAAAAGGCGTATTCAAGAGGGCAACTGCTTTTTACCGTTTTTTTAATCGTTGCCTTGTTTTTTGTAAAGATCCATGTAGCGGCTGCCATCATTCCTTTATTAGCGGTAAATTATTTTTTTAGCCGTAGTGGTAATAAAAAGCTGGGATTAAAGTACTTGCTTGTTTTTCTTTCATTGCTGCTAATGGTTCATCTATTATCAATAATAAGCGAAAAGAGCAATGTGTATAAAATGATTGCTGATAAACAGGCAAAAGCCATTAGTGAGGCCGAAGGGGGGATGTTTCTTCTGAACGACCGGAATTTTATCCGGGTAGATCATGGACATCCGGAAATATTGGAAATGCAATCCGACTCCAGTTTCAGGATAAAGAAGGGGAGTAGTTATTTATCCTGGAAGCTGGATAATATGAGAGATACCAGCTTTATCAGTAATTCAACAGATTCTTCCGTTTTTCAGATGCACTATGCCATTATACCGGTTAAAACAGTGGTGAATGTTGATCGTTTGGAACCCTCTTTTTGGATAATTATGAAGAACCTTCCTTTTGCAATTGCCTGCGTTATTATCCAGCCTTCCATATTCAATATTGCTAACGGCTTGCAACTGCTCGCTGCGGTAGAAAATATGTGGCTGATGCTTCTGATAATTTTAGCTCTTGTTTTCTTTGATAAAAAAATATTGAAGCATAAGGAAATTGTATTTTTTAGCGTTTTTTTTGCTCTCATACAATTTGCGGAAATCGGATTAATGACTCCTGCAGTGGGCGCCATGGTAAGATACAAGGTTACTGCTTTGCCTTTCCTTGTAACGGCATGTTTGCTATGCATCGACTTTCCTGCAATTGGAAGATTATTGATGAAACCTAAAAGTCCGGATTCTTATAAAGAATAAGAGTAACTTGTCCTTTACTGATTTTCTTTTCTTCTTTCCAGTTTCTTTTAATTTCTTCTATTGCCACCATCCTGCCCGAATTAATTACATTGCTGTATAAAAAATAACGGAATTGATTTATAGAATGATTTTCAATATCGCTGTAAGCATAAGCTTTGTCTGATAATTTGGTATATCGTTCATCTTGCGTTAGCGGGAACTGACTGCCAATTTCTTTAGGAGCAATGTTACTGCTCTTTACATAGTCGTTCATTTCTTCCTCGGCACTGAAATATGGTAAAATTTTTAATGAGGCGTCCCAGGCATTTCCAAAACGTTGCGGATAAACAATGAAATTCCCGGCAATTAAACTCACCAAAATAAAGGCGACTACTACCCGTTTTGATTGCTTGTTTTTTATTTGCTCTATCAGGTAACAAACACCAAGGTTTAGCAATAAGAATACAACCAGGAAATATTTATGTCCGATCGGATTCCTGATCAGAAGCATGAATGCTGTTAATACGAATAGTGGAACCAAGATCGTTCGAAGTAATTTTTTCAATGAACCAGAATTTTCTTTTCTCAGTAGATAAATACTACCAGCAAGTAATACTGCCCAGAGTGTAAGGTGGCCTAAATCCAGGCTTTTCCAAATGATGTAAATAAACTGCCGGAACATCATGGCAGGGCCGGTAAACTCTTCCGCATTGTATTCTCTTTCCGGAGAAAAAAAATACCAGCCGGTTTGCTGTTCATGATAAAAAATCCAAAATCCTAAAATAATAGCCGCTGGAAAATAATTCAGAAGCATCCGAAACGAAAATCTTGAATTTATAGCAAGATCCAGGATGAACAAAGCAGCAGCCAGCATAATGCCGCGAATGCTGATCATGCATAAGGCTATCAATCCAATAGCGTATAGCAAGCGTTTGTTAGCGTATAGCGCGTAAAGGCAAAACAAAAAAAAGCAGGCAATGACGCAGTCGTATCCCATTAAAATGGATTGGGTAAGAAGTACCGGCTCAACGACTAATAGAAGCATTGCAAGAATGAGCGTACGCGGTTTTAAAAATTGTTTGGCAAGCTGAAAATAGCACCAGGCGATTCCGGCTAAGAAGGGAAGCATAGCCAGGTGAGCAACAGGCAAGTTTTTACCAAAGCATTTAAAAACTAATGTCAGATATGCCGAATATAAAGGAAATCCGCCTGTGTCGTAGTTCGGTTCAGCAATAAATCCATTGAATCCGTTTTCATAAAAATGAACTGATAATGCAGAAAAGAAAGTGCTGTCCCAAAAAAAGGGAATGCGCAAACTGTATAAAGTGAGGAGAATAAAAAAGCCAAATACGGCCAAAAGAATTTTTTTATTCATCATTACGGCTTCTAATAATTTCAGAAATGCTGTATTGAGGTTTGTTGTTAAGAGTAAGATACATTCTTCCGATGTATTCCCCGATGATCCCCAAGGTAATGAGAATTAAGCCCCCGAAAAAAATAATCAGAATCACCACTGTTGTCCAGCCTTCGATAAAATTTTCCGCGATAAAATAATCATAGCAATACTTTAACGCAAGACCAATTCCAACCAATGTTGCGATAATTCCCGCTATGGTAGCCAGACGTAAAGGCAATACAGAAAATCCCGTGAACAATTTCATGAATACGGATGCGGATTTCGATATGGTATAATTGCTTTTTCCGCTTAGGCGTGCCTGATGGTCAACATCAACCTGGCTTAGGTTCTGAGTGATGGTAAGCAGGATTCCATCTATATAGGGATATGGGCCTGCGAATTTTGCGATCTCGCTTACGGTTTGTTTGTTAATGATCTTGAATGGAGAAAGGTAAATGCCTTTTGGTTTTGAAACCAATAGTTCGGCAAACTTCCCATTGGCATTGCTTCCTGCATTCTTGATCATGTTCTGCTTTTTGCTTCTGAAATTGGCAAAACAAACATCAAAACCTTTTTTACATTCTTCATATAGTTTTAAAATTGCATTCGGATCATGCTGCAGGTCATCATCCATAATTACGCAATAATTCCCCTTGCTAATGCGTAAGCCTGCAAGTAGCGCGTTGTCCTGCCCCGAATTCTTACGCAGGTTGATTCCTGTAATGGAAGGGTGATGATGTGCCAGTGAAATGATTTTTTTCCAGCTTTCATCCAAACTTCCATCGTTCACAAGAATTAGTTCATAGGATACGGAGAGATCAAGGGCCTCTGAAATGCGTTTACGCAGCTCATCCAGGATAGCTGCGCTGTTGTAAACCGGTATGACTATGCTTATTTCGATCTCTTTCATTTGGTAATAACAATGATCAGGTCTTTGTTCAATTGTTCGGCTATTCTGTAACTGAACTCCAGTTTTTTGCTTAAGGTGTTCAGCGTTTCAGTCAGCGTTTGTAAGTTAAACCTGAAATGCTGCTCGTTCCCATTTATAGTGGCAGAAGCTTTTGCCAATTTACCAATAATTCCCTTACGTTCCGAAAGATTGATTACCGGCTCCGAAATGATAATGGTTGGCGCGCAAAGCAGCATTTTTCTGAAAATATCAGGAAGATCATCCTTAAAATGATAAAGTGAACCTGCAATGATGCATGTATCCGCCTTTGGAAATTCAATTAGGTCTATAATATTTAATTTTTCTGCTTGAAAGCCTTTTTTTAGCGCATTTTCGACAAAATTGGCATGAATATCTATCCCTTTCCAGCTGATTTGATTCTTTTTGCAATATTCTGCAAGAATGATGTCTCCAAAGCACAATTCCGTAACACTTTTGCCGGAAATATACTTGCTGATGACCTTGTATCGCCTGTAATAATTGCCTTTGTATAGCAAGGACATTACAAAGCGGTAATAATGGATATTTGTATATATGAAACTGCTTTTGCTCAAACTAAATAGTTATAAATGCTTGCTGATTTGCCTTGGCGTTGATCTTGCAAATATACTGAAGTAAAAGACTTGTTTTTTAAGCAATAAAGCAAGCTTGAAATCGTTTGCCAAAGGTTTGGATATCATTGCAAATTAGTCTAATTTTATAACCTACTATGAACAAGAGATTTACTGCCACTTCAGTCGTTTTTTTAAGTCTGCTTTCCCATATTTATGCACAGGCTCCTAAATACAGCAATGAGTTTTTGAGCATTGGAGTAGGAGCAAGGGCGCTAGGGATGTCCAATTCCTATGTTACCTCCGTAAATGATGTTACAGCCGGTTACTGGAACCCTGCCGGGTTATTGGGAATCAAAAATCAACACCAGGTGGCATTGATGCACAGCGAGTATTTTGCCGGCATTGCCAAATATGATTACGGCGCTTTTGCCACGCGGTTGGATTCTTCCAGTGTGTTGGGCATTAGTTTGGTTCGTTTTGGAGTAGATGATATTCCGAATACCACCGAATTAATCGATGCCAATGGAAATGTCGATTACGACAGGATTACCACCTTTTCGGCCGTAGATTATGCCTTCATGGTTTCTTATGCCAAGCAATTAAAAATTCCCGGTCTTAGGTTGGGAGGAAGCGCAAAAGTGATCCGCAGAAAAGTGGGCGACTTTGCCGGAGCATGGGGCTTTGGCCTGGATGCAGGCGCTCAGTATGATTATAAAAAGTGGAAATTTGCTGCAATGGCACGCGATGTAACCTCTACCTTCAATGCCTGGAGTTTTAACCTGAGCGAAGAAACCAAACAAGTATTTCTTGCCACAGGAAATGAGATCCCTGAAAATTCAGTAGAAATTACTTTACCCAAATTGCTTCTTGGCGCTGCCCGCAAGTTTGATTTTACTGAGAAGATTTCTCTGTTAGCGGAAATCGATCTTGATGCGACCTTCGATGGAAAGAGAAACGTTCTTATAAAAAGCAAGGCGGTAAGCATGGATCCTCATATGGGATTAGAAGCTTCTTACATGAATATGATCTTTCTGAGAGGCGGAATAGGAAATTTTCAGACGTATACAGATGCGCTGGGGAAAAATATTAAAACCTTTCAGCCGAACATTGGCGTAGGGGTGAAAATTAAATCTGTTTACATTGATTATGCCTTAACGGATATTGGTGATCAGTCAGTTGCTCTGTACTCAAATGTATTTTCCATAAAAGTGGATATCAATAAAAAGGTCAAATGATCAAACGCTTACTTGTTGT
This sequence comes from Bacteroidia bacterium, assembly GCA_036399275.1. GTDB lineage: Bacteria > Bacteroidota > Bacteroidia > 2-12-FULL-35-15 > 2-12-FULL-35-15 > 2-12-FULL-35-15. The sequence continues at coordinate 27,101 of DASWNK010000104.1, forward strand.
ATGTATCCTTCTTCTAAGCACTCTCCTGGAAGTGAAGTCGCAGACATATGGCAATGAGTGGATTAATTACTCTCAAAATTATTATAAAATAAAAATTGCTAAAAACGGTGTTTATCGCATCGACTCTTTAACTATGGCAAGCGCAGGGATTCCAGTCGGCCCCGGCGGGATAGATCCGAATAACTTTCAACTCTTCAACAAAGGCGCACAGCAAAAAATATATATTGAGGGTGAAAGCGACGGTGTTTTCAATTCTTCCGACTTCATTGAGTTTTATGCTGAAAAAAATGACGGCACGCTGGATTCATTGCTGTATATAAATTATAGCTTCCTCCCGAATCCATACTATAGTCTCATTAATGATACTGCAGTTTATTACCTCACCTGGAATTCCTCTGTGACGAATAGCCGCATGAGTGTTGAGCCGGTCAGCTCCTTCGCCGGATTTTCTCCCGATAATTATTTCTTTAAAGATGAAGTTTTGGAATTGCATTCTGGATATTATGAAGGACAAACGGATTACGTGGGAAGTACCGATTCCCGCTACACAAAGTCCGAAGGATGGTTCGATGGAAATGTGATCGATCTTGGTAATTCGGCTGTTTATGGGCTGAATACTCCCAACGCATTTCTTTCTGGTCCGAATGCTACAATAAAATCAGTCGTGCTTGGTGCTTCCAAAGATCCTAACATTCTTGGAAATGACCATGAGCTCAAGATTGAATTAAATACTGGTTTATTAGTCGACACTACTTTCCTGGGGTATGAAGCCAATCGCTTTATTTACAATGTTCCTGTTTCGATGCTTTCGTCTTCCAATACCTTTAAATTTACAAGTGTGAATTCCGGATTTACTTCCAACCGCACTGTGGTTTCTTATATCAACGTGAAATATCCCCACACGTTTGACCTGGAAGGGAAAAATGAATTTCTGTTATACGTTCCGGAGAATTCCATCCAACCAAAATCTTTCTTGACTATCAGTAATTTCAATGCGACAGGAAATACTCATTTATATGACCTCACGAATGGAAAACGAATTGACGTAGTTCAAAATGGAACGCTAGACAGTGTGTTGGTAGCGAACAGTCTTGGAGAAAAAAAATGTTATATCACTTCCGATGGTTTTATAAATGCGATTGCTTCTTTGCAGCCGGTAACGCCTTCCGCCAAATTTACCGACTTCTCAACGTTTGCTGTTGATTCTGCTTATGTTATTGTGACCCATAAATCCTTGATGACTGAAGCCTTGGATTATAAGATCTACCGTAATGCAAATATGTATGGAGGAAATCACAACGTAATAATTGCAGACATCGACGAGCTGTATGATCAGTTTGCTTACGGAATTGCAAAAAGTCCATTGTCTGTCAGAGGCTTCTCTAACTATTTATTGAACACTTATCCGTCAGCGCCTCAAAATTTATTTCTGATTGGAAAAGGGTACCATATGCAATTGTCAAGAAATAATGCAACCTTTTATGCGGCTGATCTTGTGCCTTCTTTTGGAAATCCTTCCAGTGATAATTTACTGACTGCGGGGCTAACTGGTGGCGTTGTTGAACCAAGCATTCCTACCGGAAGGCTGGCAGCTTCAATGCCGGCAGAAGTGAGTATTTATTTAGATAAGATCAAGCAATACGAAGATCGCTCTACCAACCCGCCGGCGGAATGGATGAAGCATATTCTGCATTTCGGCGGAGGAACCACTTCTTTGGAACAAACCAACTTCAAAACGTATCTCAATGGTTATAAAGCTACCCTGGAAGATACTTTGTTCGGAGGATATGTAAGCGACTTTTTCAAAACAAGCTCAGCTCCAATACAGATCAACACTTCGGATACCTTGCGGACATTTATGAATGAGGGCGTTTCAATCATGACATTTTTCGGACATGCGTCTGCAAGCGGTTTTGATCAGAGTATTGACGATATCAATTCCTATAATCCGACACCCGGACATTATCCTTTTATGCTTACCAACGGCTGCTATTCCGGAGATATACATTCCTATGAACGCTCTACATCCGAGAATTATGTGATCAATCAAAATCGAGGAATGATCGGCTACCTGGCATCTGTTGGTTTGGGGGTTCCTCATGCGCTTAATGCTTTTTCCTCCCAATTCTATAAACAAACATCTCTTACCAATTATGGGAAGAGTGTAGGAAGCAATATTAAACGGACTGTTGGATTTATCGAATTATCATCCCTCGCCGATCCGGTAATGATGTCGGTATGCAATGAAATGACTTTGCATGGCGATCCGGCTCTCATCATTAATGCCCATGAAAATCCCGATTATCGGATCACGAATAATGATGTGTATTTTGACTTGACATCAGAAGTAGATACTTTTACTATCTATGCGGTTCGTACCAATCTCGGTAGAGCCTCAGGAGATACCATTTTTACTGAAGCGTTAAGAACTTTCCCTGATGGAAACACACAGAGTTATAAAATATTTACACCGGCTCCCAGGTTCAAAGATACAGTCGCTATTAGAATACCGTTTGATTTTTCGAGGGACATAGGGCTCAATAAAGTCAGAATCACGTTGGATTTTTTTAACCGTGTAGATGAACTGGATGAAACAAACAATTCCACTTCTCCTGATATTAATTTTATTATTATTGGTGGAGATGTGGTTCCTGTTTATCCTTATCAATTTGCCATCATTCCAAAAGATACGGTTACATTAAAAGCATCAACAACTGATCTGTTTGCGCCTTCCCGTACTTATGTATTCCAGATCGATACTACCGATTCGTTTTTAAATCCGCTGGATACAGGTATGGTGACAGCAATTGGCGGCGTCATTAGCTGGAAACCTTCCTTTAATTTCAGTGACACAGTCGTTTATTATTTGCGAGTAAGTCCTGATTCCATTTCCCCAACCAGCGGCTACAAATGGCGCGAAAGCTCTTTTCAATATATTGCCGGGAAACGCGGTTGGGAGCAAGCCCACTTTTTTCAATTTAAAGATAATGACTATGAATATGTAAAATACAATCGTCCTTTGCGGCAATTTGAATTCGCGGATGATTTTAAAAATCTGCAATGTAAAGATGGATTGTCTCCATACATCAGTTGGATCGACGTAGCGTATAAAATCAATGGAAGCCTCGAATATGTTTCCAGTTGGGCAATTCCCGGCTTCACCATCGCCGTCTTTAATCCAGTGAGTAATATTTCTGTTAAATCAATTGCACAGGGTCCTGCAATCGGACTGTCACAATTTGGAAGCGTTACTTATGCGGCTGCAGGGACGGAAGAAAATGCCTGTGATTTTTTTGATAGAGATTTTTCTTCTCCGTCTTCTCCCTATCTTGATTCTGTTGCACGAGCAAAAATCACAAACTTTATTCAAAATGACATTCCCCTGGGATACAATGTTTTGGCCTATACACAGGAAAATCATTCCATTCCATCCTACGAAGAAGATTTATATCAGGCTTTTGAGATGTTGGGAAGCACTAAAATCAGAACAGTGCCTGCTCAAAGGTCCTATATTCTATTTGGTAAAAAAACAACAGGTGGCATCATCCCTGCAAAGGAAATAATTGCTGATTCGATTAATTCGATCATTCAATTGGATACGGCTTTGATTAGCAATTGGGATGAAGGTTCTATTTCTTCTCCGGTGATCGGCCCTGCATTGAGCTGGGATTCTTTATCATGGAAACAACACACGCTCGATGGAACAACAACCGATGATAGCATTGTCGTAAGGCTGATCGGAATAAAAACAAATGGAACAGAAGATGTGCTTAAAAATTTCACAACTACTGAGTTAAACGTTGGAAACTTAGGCATCTATGCGCCAGCCAGCACTTATCCAAGAGTAAGGATGGTTGCCTATATGAAAGACAATACCTTGAATACGCCTCCCCAGCTGGATCGCTGGCAGATCATTTATACGCCGGTTCCAGAAGGGGCAATTAATCCTCCACTGGGTTATTCTGCCATTGATACTGTTCAGGAAGGCGACAATGTTGTAATTCAACTGCCTTTTCAGAACATCAGCGAATATTCCTTTAACGACAGTTTGCTGGTTACCTATTGGATAGAAGATGCCAACCGTGTTAATCATCCCTTGTCCTCCAAATTAAAGAAGAACCTGCTTGCACCAAACGAAGTGATCATCGATACTGTTAATGTTAATACTGCTTCTTATCCCGGAAGTAATGTTTTGTGGGTGGAGGTAAATCCCTTAGATCCTATGGATACACTTGATCAGCCGAAAACACAGCTGGAACAATATCACTTTAATAATATTGCCCGTATTCCTTTTCAGGTAACCACAGATAAAATTAATCCCCTGCTGGATGTAACCTTCGATGGTGTACATATTCTGAACAGCGATATCATTTCCTCCAAACCGAATATACTTGTTCAGTTGAAAGATGAAAATCAATTTTTGGCCCTCAACGATACTGGTGATTTCAAATTGTTTTTGCAGTCGCCCTCTTCCGGGATTGCACAGCGGATTTATTTCGGTACGATGATGTCCTTCATTCCCGCAGTATTACCAAGCAATAGCTGTAAAATAAATTTCACTCCTACACTTTACGAGGATGGCAAATATCAGTTAATTGTTCAGGCAAAAGATAAATCCGATAACCAGTCCGGTGCAATCGATTACAAGATCAGTTTTGAAGTGATCAACAAAGCTACCATTACTGAAGTGATGAATTATCCAAATCCCTTCTCTACCGCAACCCATTTTGTTTTTACACTTACCGGTTCAGAAGTGCCGACGTATTTTAAAATTCAAATACTAACCGTTACCGGAAAGGTAGTAAAGGAAATTACCAATGATGAGCTCGGCTTGATCCACATTGGACGAAATGTGACGGATTATGCCTGGAACGGCAGGGATGAATTCGGCGATCAGCTCGCAAACGGAGTTTATCTTTACAGGGTGGTAACAACCTTAAATGGTGATAACATAGAAAAACGCGGAACTGCAGCCGACCAGTATTTCAAAAAAGGATTTGGAAAAATGTACTTGATGCGCTAGTTTTCAGAAAATCAATTGCATAAAGGAAAAAGTGCTCGTCGTAAGCTGCAAATACTATAAATGTTCAAAATGAAATTTCCGGTACCTCTTCTCATAGCCGTTTTATGCTGTTCCGGAAAAATGTCTGCGCAATCGAACGCATTTAGACAGTTTAAAAGTCTCTCCTGCCCGGAAAAAAGCTGGGTTATTTTCCATCCTTTCAAGGCAAAAAAGGCGCAGCGGATCACTAAAGAAGTACAATTATTTGTTGATTCCGTTAAACAAATAGGAATAATTGGTGTTGATAATAACGGAGGGAAATTGGATGCATTCAAGCATGCCTTTTGGATGGCACGATTAACAAAAGCCATCGGCGCACGAAGGACGAGGAAATTAGGGAGAGCTCATGAAAAGGGAAATTACATTCAATTTAAAAAACATGAATTAGAAGATAGTGCATTGCCTGATTCAATTAGTTCTGAAATGGATCTGAGGAACAATGAGATCGGTATTTCGAGAGCGAAACAAATCGCCGTTGGATCCCTAAGCGCTTCTTTACTTAAATTGGCGGAAGAGGGTTGTTTGTTTACCATCAAAAAAGATGAAAATGGAAACTTTCTGAATTGCGACGGATCCATTCTTTCGATAAAGGACTGGTATGGCAAATGGAATATTCCTAAATGTTTAGTTTCACCTTCCTGCCATTGATTTTGCTATATTTGTGACAAATTTTTTTAGTGAAAAAATACCATCTATATTTATTGTCTCTGCTCAGTGGTGTATTATTGAGTTTTTCCTGGTTTCCTAACGGATTGCTTCCTCTGTTATTCATTGCATTCATTCCCTTGCTGATGGTGGAGAATGTTATTTCTCAGCATCCTCAGCAGTATAAAGTTTCACTTTTCCTTTGCAGCTATCTTACCTTTTTTACCTGGAATATCCTCACAACCTGGTGGCTGAAGAATGCTTCAATTGGTGGGGCAGTGATGGCGATCTTCCTTAATGCGTTGATCATGGCTTTTTTCTTTTCTCTCTTTCACAGGGTAAAAAAACGCATCGGCAAATGGAGCGGAGTTTTATTTATCTGCTTTTGGGTTGGCTTCGAATACATACACATTAACTGGGATCTTAGCTGGTCATGGCTCACAATTGGAAATGCTTTTGCGAATGTCCCGGATATAGTTCAATGGTATGAATACACGGGCGTGCTCGGAGGAAGTACATGGGTGCTGCTCATTAATGTATTGATATTTACTCTGATTTTAAATTTTAAACGCTACAGTTCAAAAATAAAAATGCGTTTTGCAGCGCTTCTTTTATGCCTCCTCATCATTCCACTGATCATTTCCTTTTTTGTTGGTAGATCTGCAACCCGCTTTGATGAAGGCTCTGTAAAAACGGTTATCATTCAACCCAATATCGATCCGTACAACGAGAAATTCTTTGATTCTTTTGAAGAGCAATTAGTAAAAATGCTCTCGCTCGCTGCACCTGAAGTGGACTCAACTACTGAATACCTGATTTTTCCTGAGACAGCATTAACGGAAAGTATCTGGGAGGAATCTCTCGGAGAAAGCCGGAGCTTGCAAATACTGAGTGATTTTCTAAAAAAATATCCCCGTCTCAAAATTGTCGCGGGCGCTACAACACTAAAGAGTTTTTCTTCCTCGGAAGAGCTTTCGGAAACAGCACGTAAATCGGGAGACGGCTATTACGACATCTTTAATACTGCCATACAGTTGGATAGTAGTAAGACTATTCAGATCTATCACAAATCAAAACTCGTTCCTGGCGTGGAAACCATGCCTCTGCAATTTATTTTCAAGCATTTTGAAAGCCTGGCAATTGATCTGGGTGGAACAGTTGGCAGCCAGGGCATACAGAAAGAACGTGCTGTTTTAGCTTCTAGTGATGAGCGAATGAAGGCGGCTCCCGTGATCTGCTATGAAAGCATCTTCGGAGAATATGTAACCGAATATGTAAAGAACGGCGCAAATTTTATTGCCATTATTACTAATGACGGCTGGTGGGGAGATACACCGGGTTACAAGCAGCATTTGCAATACGGGCGACTCCGTGCTATTGAGAACCGCAGGTGGATAGCGCGTTCTGCTAATACAGGGGTTTCCTGTTTCATTACGCCTTCTGGTAAAATCCTGCAGGCAACCGACTATTGGGTACCTGCAGTAATTGTTGGAAACATAGGCCTTAATAACGAATTAACCTTTTATAGCAAGTTTGGGGATTACCTGGGGCGCATTGCCATGTATACAGCTTTTCTGCTCCTCATTTATTCGTTGCTGATTCGCTTCAACATTATTAAAAAAGTGTAATTTTAGCGACTGAACACATTTGTTTTGAATAGTATATAATTGATAAAAGATATGGAAAAATTTGATGTTACCATTATAGGCTCTGGTCCGGGAGGATATGTTGCTGCGATTCGTTGTGCTCAGTTAGGTATGAAAACAGCAATTATCGAACGCTATTCTACGCTTGGTGGAACCTGCTTAAATGTGGGATGTATTCCTTCCAAAGCATTGCTCGATTCTTCTGAACACTTTCACAATGCAACCCATACTTTTACCGAACATGGTATCGATGTTAAGGAAGTAAAAGTGAATCTTGCGCAGATGATCAAACGCAAGGGCGATGTAGTAAAACAAACCTGCGACGGAATCAATTTCCTCATGAAAAAAAACAAGATCACTGTGTTTACCGGACATGGGTCTTTTGTAAATAAAAACACCATTGAGATTCTTGGCGCCGACGGAAAGAAAACGCAGATCGAATCAGCAAAAACAATTATTGCCACCGGCTCAAAACCTACTTCATTGAAAGGAATTGAAGTGGATAAAAAACGCGTAATCACTTCCACGGAAGCGTTAGAATTGAAAGAAATTCCAAAGCACATGGTAATCATTGGCGGAGGTGTTATTGGCCTGGAATTAGGTTCTGTATATGCACGCTTGGGTGCGAAAGTGTCGGTTGTTGAATTTACCGGTGGAATCATCAGCACAATGGATGGCGCGCTTGGCAAAGAATTGCAGAAAAGTCTGAAGAAGTTGGGGTTCGAATTTTATTTTAACCATAAAGTTACCGGTGTTGTTAGCAAAGGAAAAGAGATTATTGTTTCTGCCGATAATGCGAAAGGCGAAAAACTGGAGCTTACGGGCGACTACTGCCTGGTTTCTGTCGGTCGCAGGCCATATACTGATAATCTTGGTTTGGACAAAGCCGGAGTAAAAATGGATGATCGTGGAAGAATCGAAACAGATGCACATTTGCAAACAAATGTGGCGGGGATCTATGCGATCGGTGATGTGGTGAAAGGTGCAATGCTTGCACACAAAGCGGAAGAAGAAGGAGTGTTTGTTGCTGAAAGTATGGCCGGGCAGAAGCCGCACATTAACTACAATTTAATTCCCGGTGTGGTTTATACTTGGCCGGAAGTAGCTGCTGTTGGTTATACCGAAGAGCAATTAAAGGAGCAGGGCAAAAAATACAGAGTAGGGAATTTTCCGTTTAAAGCCAGCGGTCGTGCTCGTGCATCCATGGATACGGATGGTTTTGTAAAAGTACTTGCCGATGAAGCAACGGATGAAATTCTGGGTGTTCACATGATCGGGCCACGTGCTGCGGATATGATCGCTGAGGCTGTTGTTGCAATGGAATACCGTGCAAGTGCCGAAGATGTTTCACGCATGAGCCATGCACATCCTACTTTCACGGAAGCAATGAAAGAGGCTTGTCTTGATGCAACCGGTAAGCGCGCTTTGCACATTTAATAAAAATATGAAAACAGGCGTACTTCTTATCAATCTTGGAACACCCGATAGTCCGAAAACTTCGGATGTTCGCACATACCTTACTCAATTTCTGAACGATCCTCGCGTGATTGATATTAATCCCGTTGGAAGATTTCTACTGGTGAATGGAATCATTGTTCCTTTTCGCTCGCCTAAGTCAGCAAAATTGTATCAGCAAATCTGGACAAAAGAAGGTTCGCCTTTGTTGACTAACAGTATTAAAATGAAGATGCTTTTGCAGGAGCAGCTCGGTAATAATTATGTTGTGGAGCTAGGAATGCGCTATCAGAATCCCAGCCTGGAGTCAGCATTAAATAAGTTGAAAGCCGCGCAAGTAGATAAGATTATTATGATTCCTTTGTATCCGCAATACGCATCTTCCAGCACAGGATCATCAGTGGAGGAAGCCATCCGGCTGATTCAGAAATGGGAAGTGACTCCTTCGCTGGAAATTATTTCAAAGTTTTATGATAATCCTGATTTTATCGATGCTTGTGTGGAGCGGGCAGAAAAACATGATCTGAATAATTTTGATTATGTTATTTTTAGCTACCATGGTTTGCCCGAAAGGCATATCATGAAAGGCTCGGCACATTATGGAGGAAATACCTGCCAGCTTGGAAGCTGCTGCGATAAGATTACAAAAAATAATCAATATTGCTATCGTGCAAATTGCTTTGAAACAACCCGTCAATTGGTAAAGCGCTTGAATATCCCTGAAGGAAAATATGAAACCACTTTTCAATCCAGATTAAATGATAAATGGATCAAGCCATACAGCGATAAAGTAGTGAAAGATAAAGCAATGGAAGGGAAAAAGAACATCTTGGTTTTCTCACCTGCCTTTGTTGCCGATTGCCTGGAAACCATTTATGAGATCGGAACCGAATACGATGAGATTTTTAAGGAACATGGCGGCAAGAAAATCACGCTTGTTGAAAGTTTGAATGATTCCCCGAAATGGATTGAGGCTTTAAAGAAGATGGTTCTGAAAGCAAATGCATAGTGTCTCCAGAATAATCCTGCTAATGCTTCTCTTATTAGTATGGAGTTTTACGCCTCTTAAAATAAACGCTCCGCAGGACTGGCAACTCAAAAAATTTGAAAATGGTATTTCTGTCTATACTCGATCTTTAGAAGCTTCGAAATTCAAGGAATTAAGGGCCGTCTTTGAGATTAAAACGTCGTTGTCGAGCATTATCGCATTATTAAATGATGTAGAAACATACCCACAATGGGTTTATCGTTGTCAGGCATCAAAGATCCTTAAAAAGAAATCCGATCAGAATCTTATCCGCTATCAGTCAATATTGGCTCCCTGGCCTGTTGATAATCGCGACATGGTGGTAGAGGTGCATACTTATCAGGAGGATAAAACAGGCATTGTATATCAGAAAGTTACTTGTCTGCCTGATTATAGTCCTGTTATACCCGGGCATGTGAGAATCCGCGAATTTCGCGCTGTTTGGAAACTCAGTCCTTTAAAGAATGGAATGGTAAAAGTGGAATACGAGCTACTGGTCAATCCTGGTGGAAATATTCCTGCCTGGATCATCAATATGGCGGTTGTTGACGGGCCATACGATACTTCTCTTAAAATGAAGGACTGGATCATGAAAGAGAAATATCAGAAGGCTTCTTATCCTTTTATCAAAGAACCCTCATAGTATTTCAGATTTGCTTAATAATCCCTATTTTTACTGCAATATGATCCTATTATGACTGAGCCTTCTTTAAATACTCCATCAGAAAAATTTATTGATGTAAGGAAGGCCATTGCATCAAAAAATCCCCGGCTGCTAAAGTTGTTGCCCGGATTTATACTTCGCTACATTACCCGCACGATACATGAGGATGATTTTAATAATGCCGCATTCCGAAACAAACACCTTTTCTCCCATGATTTTGTGGATGGGGCCATGGAGGAGTTCGGTATGGATACAAATGTAATTGGTGCAGAGCATATTCCTCCGAGCGGGGGAGTGATTATGACAGCCAATCATCCTCTGGGCGGCCTGGATGGAATCGCATTCATGGATGTAGTGGGAAATTACCGTAAGGACATCAAATTCTTTGTCAATGACTTGCTGATGGCACTCAAGAATTTTGCTCCGATCTTTGTTCCGGTTAACAAGCACGGAAAAAATTCCGGCGATTACACCAAGAAATTTGAGGAAGTATATGCTTCCAGCGATTGCTTGTTGCTATTCCCTGCAGGATTGGTTTCCAGACGGCAAAAAGGCGGCGTGATCGAAGACCTCGAATGGAAAAAAAGCTTCATCGTTAAGGCTATTCAATATCAGAAAAACGTGATCCCGGTGTTCATAGACGGAAAAAATTCCGGTTTTTTCTATAACCTGGCCTACTGGCGAAAAAAACTGGGTATTAAAGCGAACATTGAAATGTTCTTTTTGCCCGGCGAAATGTACAAACAGAAAGGCAAAACGCTTACCTTTACATTCGGGGAAGCTATTTCGTGGGAAACTTTTACAAAAGACAAACCGGCCGAATATTGGTCGGAAAAAGTAAAACGGCATGTGTATGCTTTAAGAACAGGCGATAAATCACAGATGTTGCCGACTATAAAAAACTAGAATCGTTTCAAAACGAACAATGATATATGAAAGCAATTATAGATCCGGTTGCAAAAAATATTTTAGAAAAAGAGCTTTCTACAGAAAGGTTTGTAAGGGATACAAATAATGGTGATAATCAAATTTACATTATCACTCATCACGATTCTCCGCAGGTAATGCGCGAGATCGCCCGTTTACGCGAGCTCACTTTCCGTTCTGCGGGTGGCGGAACCGGCGAAGAAATCGATATTGACGAATTTGATACTGCAGATGCTCCATACAAACAATTGATCGTTTGGAACGCACATGAAAAAGAAATTGTTGGCGGCTACCGTTATATTAAGCTCAAAGATGCTCCTGTTGTAAATGGTGTGGTACATGTTGCTACCACCGAGCTGTTTAATTTTTCTCCGCTTTTTGTCCAAAAATATGTTCCTGAAACAATTGAATTGGGAAGGTCTTTCGTTCAGCCAAAATATCAACCCTCGGTCGATAACCGAAAAGGCTTGTTTTCATTGGATAATCTGTGGGACGGCCTCGGTGCAATTGTGGTAGATAACCCTGATGTAAAACATTTTTATGGTAAAGTAACCATGTATACCGATTTCAATGTGCATGCAAGGGATCTGATTCTGGCTTTTATGCAATATTTTTTCCCCGACCAGGAAAAGCTTGTCACTCCCATTGAGCCATTGATGTTAAAAACGAACGTTACTGATTTTTTGAAATCCATTGATGGTTTGTCTTATAAAGATGCCCATCGGATTCTTGGACAAAATGTACGTGAGCTCGGCGAACACATTCCTCCTCTGGTAAATGCATACATGAATCTCTCCGCTACAATGAAAATGTTCGGAACCTCACTCAACTCTCATTTCGGCGAGGTGGAAGAAACAGGGATCCTTGTAACAATAGCAGATATCTACGACACTAAAAAAGAGCGGCACATCAACACTTATAAGAAATAATTCTCATAGATTGAATAATAGAAATGATCTGGCGATGTGCGACAGATTCGTAAATTAGTTTAGATTCGTAAATCAGTAAATGGATATTAAGTCAGCAAAATTTATTATTAGTAATACCGAAGTTGCCAAATGCCCGGCTCCTGTAAAACCAGAATACGCGTTCATTGGTCGGTCAAATGTCGGGAAATCATCATTGATCAACATGTTGGTTGATCGCAAGGACATGGCAAAAACCTCCGGTAAACCGGGTAAAACACAGTTGATCAACCATTTTTTGATCAATGACACCTGGTACCTGGTGGATCTTCCAGGTTATGGATTTGCAAAAGTGTCTAAGGATAAGCGTGAAATTTTTCAGAAATTTATAGCCGATTATATTCTTGAGCGCAAAAACCTGATGTGCCTCTTTGTACTGCTTGATTCCCGTTTAGAACCTCAAAAAATTGATCTTGAATTCATGGATTGGTGCGGACAGAATGATGTTCCTTTTATAATGGTCTTCACTAAGATCGACAAATTGTCGAAAAAGAAATTCAACGATAATATGAATCATTATCGCGAAGAGATGGGCAAGCAATGGGATGAACTGCCGCCATTCTTTTATACTTCAGCTGAGAAGAAAGAAGGAAGAAAAGAGCTGCTCACTTTAATTGCTGATACAAACAAACTGTTTAAATGAAAATAAAAAAGCTCACAATTTGTGAGCTTTTTTATTTTCATTTGTAGTGCATGCTACTTATTTCGTAGAAGGTTGATAAAGCCTTTTGTACTGTGATCTTTGTTGGTTACAGAAATACCTTTCAGTATGTAGTAGTAAGTTCCATCCGTTAGCTCAACACCTGCAGTAGAACGACCATCCCATTTAATGGTTGAAGCTTGGGCTTCAAATACCTTTAGTCCCCAACGATTAAAAATTTCAATACTGAATTCTTTGAATCCTGAGCTATTGATGAAGAAATCATCATTAACGCCATCCCCGTCAGGAGTAAATACGTTTGGTATAATGATGAATTCAAACACGTTCACATCAACTGTATAACAAATTGAATCCACGCAGCCATTACCGTTCCCTGCAGTCATACAAACGGTTTGAATTCCATTAGCGGTAAATACATGCGATGGGTTTTGTGAGCTGGAAGTTGTTCCGTCACCGAAATCCCAGAACCAGGTAGTTGCTCCGCCTGTGCTTTGGTCGGTGAAATTATAAGTAAAGCCAGCAGATGTTGTGTCAAACAAGGCTGTTGGAGGCGTAGAAACGTTCACAATGCATGAGTAAGGATCGGAATAACATCCAACAGAGTTGGTGTCGATAACCACCACTGCGCCACCGATTGCGCCCCAGTCTACAGTAATTGAATTGGTTCCGCTGCCGGAAGTGATAGTTGTTCCTGCCGGAGTGGTCCACACATAAGTGCTACCTGCAGGTGCGCCAGAAGCTGTAAAGACATTTCCTGTAGAGTTAACACATACATCAGCACAGGCAAATACCGGGTCTGCCAGTTTTTCCCGGGCTAAAATATAAGGGGAGTTGGAAAAATCGCTCCAGGATATTTTTTTATTGTCATTATAAGTTGCAGCTGTTGTAGTTGTAACAGTACCCATGTTATTCCAAAGGGCTGCAGTAGGGGTATTCCATTGCGCTAAGCCATCCCATGGTCCATCAGTGGCAAGATTATAGAAAACAGCAATGTCAGCATTGTCTGCACCTGCTGTTCTGTTGATTTGATGGTAAAATAACGCTGTTACTTTACACATCGTGGTGTCAATCTGAGTAACGTTAAATCCATCTACAGTAGCAGTGTTATTTCCCAGTCGTGCCGTAAAGACGTTGGCTGCTGCAGAAGCAGGGGTCAGCTTAATTTCACGATAGCGCAATGTGCCAGTGCTCGAACCGGTAGGGAAAGAGTACACTGAACTGGAATTGGTTGCTCTGGAGAATGTGCCTCCAAATGCGCTGCTTACAAAGCCTTCTGCACCAAAAGTGCTGGTGTTTGTAACCGCAGTAACCGCAGGATTCAGAACAAACATGGTATTTGTTTGTGTTTCCAGCTCACGGTCGTTGATTGTTAAAATACCACTGGTTCCTACGTTTGCATTTACCAGCTGCAATGTTTTTTTTCTGTTGGCCGTACCTGCACCCGTACCACTCAATATAAGATTATTGAAGGTTGTAACAACACCTGTTGTGCTGGTAATGAATTGCTGCAAATCGCCATTCAGGTTTACTGTGCTGCTGTTTGCTGTGAATGTGGCATCATTTACCCAGTCCTGTTCAACAAGGTAAGTTCCGTTGCCTTGCAAGGTCGATCCGTTGGTCAGAAAAACACTTCCTGGCGTCCCGCTATTGGCAATAGTCATTGTTCCATTGTTCTCAAAAATAGGAGTGGTGCCTGCTGCACCATCATTCTGAAATCCGCCGTTTACCTGAACAATAGAAGTCGCGCCGGTAAATACCATCGCGCCATTATTGAATAAAATTGTCTGAGAAAATCCGCTTGTTGCCAAAGCGCCTGTTACGCTTACAATGGCTAAAAACTTTTTTGAAAGAATAGATGTTTTCATATTCTGTTATATTTAATGAAGGAGCAGATAAAACAAATTTAACCTTTTTTTAGAAAATGTCAAATTCATTCTACTATAAAGATGCAATTAAAAAGCCTAAGGTTGCTTACGGGCGATTAATTCCATTTTTTCTCCGAAATGCTGAGCAAATCCTCTCATTTCCTTGGCCGTTTCTGTTTCTCCGGTTGCTCTGTCGAACGTATCTGCCATGGATAACAGGCATTGGTGGTAAAATTGCTTCATTTCATCCACCATCATGTCTTTGGTCCAAAGGTCTATTCTAAGCGTATTGTTCTCCTTTGCGTCCCAAAGGGCTATCATTACTGCTTTGCTGCTGCTTTGTTCTTTTCCTTCGGTTGCGCTCCAATCTATTTTCTCCGGTAAATTGTTGTCATCAAGGGTTATTTTAAATAAAATCTCTGATTGTTTCATTTGATTATTTTATTTTCCTGGTTTATATTTTGATTTTGTTAGTATTTTCTGTGCATCTACCTCATTCATAAGGTCTTTCATTGTTACATCGGGATTGTTTTTCATGTATTGCCTTACTATTTGCCAGCCCATCCAATGTCCGATCCTTGAAGGCGCTTCCTTACTTAAAGCACTTGTAAACGGGCCGTCACTCGTATATTTCATTATTTCGGCCTGGTCAGTTGTGTATAAAAGCTTTTGTGCTGCAAAATAGCTCCATACATTGAATTCATTTTGTTGGCAATAGTCCATCTGAAGAGCAGAATATTGAATCTTCAAACTATCCGGAGTTCCGGGAAGCAATGCATCGGCAAGATACATGATCCTGCCCATGTAGATGATTTCACTCAAAAAATCGTGCTTTTGCATCGTGTTTGGAAATTCTGTCAGCATCCACTGACGGATAGCATCCGGAACCATATTCTCTCTGTTCATAAACATGGATTTATAGCGGGGGACTGCCAGCGCTGTGTAAAATTCACTATTGCTTCCCAGGTAGGTCTCCATCCCGATTGCGATAGTGCTATCCACCACTACCACCGAATAATTGAACCCCGAGATCATCGTAACAGGTTTTGGTAAAGCTTTGTCTGGAAAATGATAATTAAAACGTTCATAAGCCTTTGTCAACCCTTTTTTTAGCTCCTCCGTATCGGGGTATGTTTTTTGGACGTCCAGAAAAGCTTTTTTCATGTAAAAATCGCTGATAAAACTTTTTATCCGGAAGGCATATGAGGAATCACGCAGCCCCCCATTGTTCAATATGACGCTAACAAAGGTGGAATAGAACTTTCCATATTTTGCTACCAGCTTTTCGGTGGCGGGCTTTATATTTGTAGTGTCCATTCCAAAAAGATCCTGCTCCAGCCGGTCGATGGTAATTTCCTTTATTGAAACATCAGAAACATCTACATCCAGCGGGTCGTTTCCGCAGGATGTCAGAAATAAAAAGAAAACGAAATATATGTATGACTTGCTATTCTTCATATAAAAAAATATACTTAATATTGTAGGAGATAAAGCTTACACAATCAATTAAAACTCAAATTTATGAAAAATATGAAGAAGATCCTTACAATAACTGCATTAGCTTTGATTGGAAATATGGCTTTGGCTCAGGATGGTGGAGGTGAAGACAAAAATTTCCGTTTCGGATTGGCCATTGATCCATCCGTTAACTGGATGAAACCCGATGGGAAGATTATCTCTGCGAATGGTGCAAACGTTAAATTTGGTGGCGGTGTTATCCTGGAATTCCGTTTGGCGAAAGTTGCTTCTTTTCAAACCGGCTTGAGAATTGCTACCGATGGAGGCAAAGTGAAATACAATAATGGTGATATTCAAAAACCAAGTTCCAACGTGGTAAACTATTTTTACATCAACGCGGATGATGAGATAGCCGAATATATGGCTCCGGATAGTATAGGGGCTTTTTATAAGGAAGAATCAATAAAAGGAAAAACGCACTACCAGTTAAATGAGCGTCAATACAAAGCGACTTATATTACTATTCCTTTGGTTTTAAAATTGAAAACCAAAGAAATTGGAACAATGACTTATTTTGGTCAATTTGGAGTAAATGCTTCCTTTCGTTGGAAAGCTGTCGCAAATGATAAAGTAACAGAAATTAAACAAACATCTACAGGTTTTGCCTTGGGTGCTGCAGATACAAAATCGAAAGTTGACGTAACAAAAGATGTTAGTTTTTTCAAAGCTGCATTAACGTTTGGTTTAGGTGCAGAAATGAATCTTTCCGGTAGTACTTCTCTGACATTTGGATTGAACTATAACTTGGGTTTCACAAATTCTGTAAAAGCCAATTCTAATTATTTGGCAAAAAGAACAAATGATGCCGACTATAGTTCAGCGGGCCAAACAAAAGTGGTAACTTCTGAAATGCCACAAGTATTAAAATCCAGCGCTGTAGTTTTAACAGTAGGAGTTTTATTCTAAGAAATAATAGCATACATTTAATCCCGGTTTCATGCACTTGAAACCGGGATTTTTTTAATATGAAAAAAAAAGAAGTAATTGATCACATTGTTCACTGGCTGAAATCATACAGCGATCAAAGCCGGACTTCCGGATTTGTCATTGGGATTTCGGGTGGAATAGACTCCGCCCTGACTTCTACGCTTTGTGCAAAAACGGGGATGCCGCTGATTTGTATCAGTATGCCCATTCATCAGCATAAGGCTGAATATGACCGTGGACATGAGCATATCGGCTGGCTAAAAAAACAATTTCCAAATGTGAGTTCCCAGGAAGTGGAACTCACAGAGACTTTTCAAAGCATTAGCGCAGCATTGCCCCTGGATATTCAGGATTGGCTTAGCATGGCTAACACTCGTTCACGCTTGCGTATGACCACTTTGTACGCTTTTGCATGCCATCATAAAATGCTGGTAGCCGGAACAGGAAATAAAGTAGAGGATTTCGGAATCGGCTTTTTTACAAAATATGGTGATGGTGGTGTTGACCTTAGTCCGATTGCTGATCTTATGAAATCAGAGGTGTATGCATTGGCGAAGGAACTAGGAGTTGTAAATTCAATACTTGTTGCAGCTCCTACGGATGGCTTATTTGCTGATAGCCGAAGTGATGAACAACAGATCGGTGCCAGTTATGATGAACTGGAGTGGGCGATGGGTTTTATTGCAAACCCACATGATTTTTCAACGCTCAATGAGAGGCAAAAACTGGTATTGGATATATATACGCGAATGAATAAGGCGAATCAGCATAAAATGGTTCCTATTCCTGTTTGTATCATTCCATCAGAACTTAAAAAATAATTTACTCCCATTTTTATGATAGATCAATTGTATTCCACTTTTTTGAAAAATCCGCTCGTGTGCACCGACACCAGAGATATAAAGCCGCGGGCGATTTTCTTTGCATTGAAGGGCGGGAATTTTAATGGTAATAAGTTTGCCGAACAAGCGTTGAACGCAGGTTGTTCATTTGCTGTTATCGATGAGGAAGAATATAAAAAAGATGAGCGCTGTATTTTAGTGAAGGATGTGCTTACTGCTTTACAGGAGCTTGCTCATCATCACAGGAATCAATTGACTATTCCTGTGATCGGTATTACCGGTTCAAACGGAAAAACAACTTCTAAAGAGCTCATTAATGCTGCGCTGAGTCAAAAATTCAACGTGCTTGCCACTAAGGGGAATTTGAATAACCATATTGGCGTTCCCCTGACATTACTAAGTATCACGAAAGAACATGAAATAGCGATCATCGAAATGGGAGCTAACCACCAGGGAGAGATCGCTTTGCTTTGCAGGATCGCGGAACCTGATTTTGGCATCATTACCAACATCGGAAAGGCTCATCTGGAAGGCTTCGGTGGATTAGAAGGTGTTAAGAAAGGGAAGAGTGAATTATTTGATTTTATTCGTGAAAAGCAATTTAGCCAGCCTGATGGAAAAGGAAAGCTCTTTGTGCACGGTGATGATGAGGTGTTAATTGAACTTGCCGGAAATGCCGAAAAGATCACTTATGGTACAAAAAAATTATATGATATTGTTGGCAGCATTCACGGAAACAAACAGGATGAATTTATTTCCTTCCAATGGGCTACCCGATACAATGCTGTAAATATTAAAAAATCAGAACTGGTCAACACTCAATTGGTAGGCATTTATAACTACTATAATTTATTATGTGCTGCATGTGTTGGCAATTATTTTAAAGTGGAAGATGGGCTTATCAATAAAGCTTTGCGTGAATATACGCCTTCCAACAACCGCTCTCAACTGCATAAAACAAAGAGCAATACGTTGATCCTGGATTATTACAATGCCAACCCTTCCAGTATGAGCCTGGCAATCGAAAATTTTGCAGATCTCAATCAGCCGAATAAAATGGTGATACTCGGTGACATGTTGGAGCTGGGGGCCGAAAGTGCTGCTGAACACGATGCTATTTTAAATCTGTTAAAACAAAAAAATATTTCCGACGCTATTCTGGTGGGACCATTATTCATGGAAGCAGGAAAAAAATCGGATATGAGAACTTTTGCAGACAGTGAACAAGTGATGAAATACTTGAAAGAGAAGCCTGTGAAAGACACCACTATTCTCATAAAAGGCTCACGCGGCATTCAATTGGAAAAGGTTGTTGCAGTTTTATAAATCTTAAATCAATTACATTGTTAAAATTATCCAGAACAAAATGTTTGCTCCTTGGACTTGGTGTAATATTTCTTGTTTATTCCATTGACCGCTTTCGGCATATTTTCGGTTCGGAAAAAGTAAAAGGGGAGTTTGTTTTTTACGTTGACGAGATGGTGAACGGGGAGAAGCTGTCTTTTCCCATCATTCAATATGTTGTGAGAGACAGCGCGTATCAGTTCAAAGCCAAAGAAAATACATTTTACGAACCCGGGCAGGAAGTGCCCGTGTTGCTTGCAAAAGGGGATCCTGATCAGCCGCTGTTATACACTCCCGGATCTTTCTGGTTTTTCCCATTGTTGTATTTTATCCTGCCTGTGCTTCTCTGGTCATCTTTTTCACTCAGCTATATCGGCAGCAATGAAGTGGTGATCATTAGCTTTTCTTTTCCTTTCTTTAAAAAGGATAAAAATTAAAAAGCCGCAGCGGTTAATTGCAGCGGCTTTTTTATGAGTTGAGTATTGGTTTATGCAAGCAATGCTCTTGAGATAACAATTTTTTGAACCTCTGTAGTTCCTTCATAGATCTGAGTAATTTTTGCATCACGCATTAAACGCTCTACATGATATTCTTTTACAAATCCGTATCCTCCGTGTATCTGAACAGCTTCCACGGTAGTGCTCATCGCCACTTTGGATGCAAATACTTTTGCCATCGCGCTTGCTTTTCCATAATCTGCGTGTTGGTCTTTCAACCAGGCCGCTTTGATACAAAGTAAACGTGCTGCTTCAATTTCCGTAGCCATATCCGCTAATTTGAATTGAATGATCTGATGCTGATTGATCGTTTTGCCAAATGCCTTACGCTCCTTTGAATAAGCCAATGCCAATTCATAAGCGCCGGAAGCAATTCCCAATGCCTGAGATGCAATACCGATTCTTCCGCCGGTTAATGTTTGCATCGCGAATTTAAATCCGAATCCATCCTCACCTATCCTGTTTTCTTTCGGCACTTTTACATCTGTAAACATTAATGAATGGGTATCCGAACCGCGGATTCCCAACTTATTTTCTTTTGGTCCCACCACAAATCCAGGCATTCCTTTTTCAATTATCAACGCATTGATTCCTTTATGGCCTTTTTCTGCATTGGTTTGCGCAATCACTAAATATACCGAAGCAGTGTTTCCGTTAGTGATCCAGTTTTTCGTTCCGTTCAATAAATAGTGATCTCCTTTATCTATTGCCGTTGTTTTTTGTGAGGTTGCATCAGAACCTGCTTCCGGTTCTGATAAACAAAATGCCCCTATTATTTCACCGGTCGCCAAACGCGAAAGGTACTTTTGTTTTTGTTCTTCTGTTCCGAAGGTTTCCAGGCCCCAGCATACCAGTGAATTGTTTACCGACATAACTACGGAACAAGACGCATCCACCTTAGAGATTTCCTCCATAGCCAATACGTAGGAAACACAATCCATTCCGCCACCGCCGTATTTTGGGTCGACCATCATTCCTAAAAAGCCCAGTTCTCCCATTTGTTTTATTTCTTCAGTAGGGAATTTCTGGTGCTCATCACGTTCAATTACTCCAGGCTTTAGCACATCGTTTGCAAAATCGCGTGCAGCCTTTTGAATCATCAGGTGTTCTTCGGTAAGGTTAAATAACATTCGGATAAATTTTATATTAAAAATTGCTTTATTTTTGAGACCAGCCGGGATAAATCATCCAATTCAGGCGGGAAAGCAAATGTAAATTTAAAATTCAAATTTTACTAATTGTTTATGATAAATGTAGGAAAGGTTGAGTATAAGGTCCTTGGGTTGATGTCCGGGACTTCCCTGGATGGATTGGACATCGCTTTTTGCCGTTTTACCGTTGATAATTGTGTTTGGAGCTATGAGATCATTTCTTCCCAGACTGTCGCCTATTCTGAACACTGGAAAAAGCTGCTGTTGAGCCTTGAAAAAAGTGACGCAATTGCTTTCCAGCAAGCTCATATTGATTACGGTTATTACCTGGGTGCGCAGGTTGCTGATTTCATCATTAAATACGATGCCCGCCCCGATTTTATATCTTCTCATGGTCATACGATCTTTCATCAGCCGGAAAAGAAACTGAGCATTCAGGTGGGATCAGGGAACGCCATTGCGGCAAGGTGTAAATTGCCGGTTGTGTTTGATTTCAGGTCTTTGGATGTGGCGCTCGGCGGACAAGGTGCTCCCCTGGTTCCGATCGGAGATCAATTGCTGTTCGGCTCCTACGATTTTTGCCTGAATCTGGGTGGCTTTGCCAATGTTTCCTATCAACACAACAATAAAAGAATAGCTTACGATATTTGTCCTGTGAACATTGTTATGAACGCCATTGCCGAAAAATTGGGGAACCCTTATGATGATGGCGGCGAAATGGCAAAAGAAGGCATGCTGAGCGGTTACCTTTTAAATGAGCTGAATCAGTTAGGTTTTTATAAAATGCTTTTTGATAGTCCAAAATCATTGGGGAAAGAATGGGTATTAAAAAATATTAATCCCATCCTGGAGCAATACGAGCTTTCGGATAATGATATTCTTCGCACTTTTTGTGAGCACGTTGCCTTCCAAATCGGGAAAGCATTAAAGAATAAACCTCGGGGAAAACTATTGATTACCGGCGGAGGCGTATATAACACCTTTCTGATGGAATGTATAAGGAAGCATACAGACCATGAAATTATAGTTCCGGACAAAAATACGATAGAATATAAAGAAGCGCTGATCTTTGCTCTTTTGGGAGTGTTGAGGTTGAGAAATGAAATCAATTGCCTTAAAAGCGTTACCGGAGCAGACCAGGATTGCTGTAGCGGAACGGTGGTTCATATATAAAAAAGCCCCGTACAATTGATGCACAGGGCTTTTTTTAATAGTTGTAGTTCTTAGAAGTTGTCATCATAAAACGCATCATCCTCCTCTTCATCATCGAAATTGCCGTCCAATTTCACATCATCGTCTTCCACAGTGAAATCTTCTTCCTCTTCATCTAAGTTGCTTTTCCAGTTCTTTTTGTTCTTCTCCTTTAGGGGAGTCAACTTTGTCGGCTTTCTTAATTCCCCGGAATCCTTAGCTTTGTCTGTGCTCTTTTTTAAAGGATTATTTTTTGGACTACTTGGCTTTTTCATTTCGAATGAAATTTGTTTTGCAAATTGAATGGTTTGTTTTTTTACTAATAAAGTATGTATTACAAATCTCTGAAAATTTTTTTTTAAACAAAAAAAAATCCCTTAAAATTTTACATAATTTTTATTTATTAAATTTATGATTAAAAACTGAGATTTTACATATAAAATACCAAATAACAATGTCGGTACATGATTTTTTAAATCGGATATTTCTTGGAAACACGGTAGAGTCATATTGCTGGTTCGTCGGAATTATTCTCATAGGCCTTGTATTTAAACGTGTTTTATCTAAACTGCTGACATTATTCGTCTTCCGCTTTTTTAAAAAGTATGCGACGGGAGTGAGTTACGACAAGCTTTTGGTTCTGTTGAAAAAACCTTTAGGTATATTTATTATGCTCATTTCGGTTTACTTGGCATTCGATCGTTTATCCTTTCCATCAGAATGGGATTTTGTGGCTATCCAGCATTTTGGCGTTCGAATGATCTTGTATCGTTCCTTTCAAATAGCCATTATTATCACAATTACCTGGGTGTGCCTCCGCGTAATTGATTTTTTTGGACTCATTCTGATGTATCGCGCTTCCTTAACAGAATCAAAGACCGATGATCAGCTGGTTCCATTTATTAAGGAATCCATTAAAGTGATCTTTACAATTCTGGCGGTCTTTTTTATTATGAGTGCGGTTTTCAAATTGAACATCGCGTCCCTGATAGCAGGTTTGGGTATTGGAGGTTTAGCGATAGCGCTAGCAGCAAAAGAATCGTTGGAAAATTTATTGGGCTCCTTTACGATCTTTTTAGATAAGCCATTTATTATAGGAGATACTATTAAAGTTGGAGCGATTGAAGGAACAGTGGAAAAGATAGGTTTCAGAAGTACCCGCATTCGCACAGCGGAGAAGAGCTATCTCACAGTACCTAATAAAAAGCTGGTAGATACCGAATTGGATAATCTTTCTTTGCGGATTCAAAGAAGAGCCAGATTTGATATTGGTTTAACTTATGAAACAAAGCCTGAACAGTTAAAAAAGATCATTGCAGAAATGCAGGACCATATTCAAAAGCACCCACATGTTCTTGCAAATGAAACGAGGATCCGCCTTTTTGAATTTGATAAGAGTGCATTGAATGTTATGGTGCTTTACTTTGTAGATACATTGGAATACGATGTTTATCTGGATGTTCGCCAGGAAATAAATTATGCTATCCTGCATATCGTTCAGGAGAATGGGGCTGAGTTCGCTTATCCGACTACCAGCATCCATATGAAAAAATAAGTTCAGACTATCATGCAATAAAGCAAATACCTGTTCGTTATTCTCCCAAACGCACACGAATCACATCCCCTTTTTACTATAAAGGCTTTTAAGTACATCCTGTAAAGGATTGATCCCCTGCTTAAATGGTTAATGATCCTAATCAAGTCGATTATGGAATTTTAAACACCATAGCATCTTACGATCAATCAATATAGTTTAACTTAAAACTTAAAGGCCATGAACACAAACCGTAACTCCAACGAAAACTTCAATGAGATCGTTTTCGAAAATAAAAACAAAGCTTACGGCGCATATGCGATCCGTAAATCATACAGTGATAATGTGACCATTTCACTCATGCTTTCTTCAGCGTTCTTTGGGATTCTTGCGTTATTGGCTGTTGTCTTAACCAAGAAGGATATTGAAATTCCTATCATGAGCTGTGGGAACTCCTTGGATTTTAAAATAACCGAGATGTTTACCCCGCCCGTTGACAAACCAATTGTGGAGCCGCTAAAGAAAGACCCGTCTACTCCAGCAACAACTTCAGGACATTTGGCGGCTTCTGATAATCCGGAAGATAAACTGGATAAAACAAATACGGAACAGATCATTAGCAAAAATCCTAATCCTTTTGCAGATAGCGGCAGTGTTGCAGATCCTGATATCATTGTCGTTAGAAAGATCGCTCCTGCTCCTGCGGTAATTGTAACCATTGCCGATAAAATGCCGAAGCTGGATAATATGGCTCAGTTTATTGCAGATAACCTGAAATATCCAAGGGTGGCCATAGAAAACGGCACAACAGGAGTTGTTTATGTAACGTTTGTGGTGGAAAAAGATGGGAGTGTTACCGATGTGAAATTATTAAAAGGAATTGGAGATGGTTGTGAGCAGGAAGCAATGCGCGTTGTACGCAATTTTCCAAAATGGGAACCGGGAGTTACAAAAGGTGAAAACCAGCGTGTTCAATGCAATTTACCTGTGCACTTCCGCATTAAATAAACAATCCTGTGTTTATAAGTTAGGTCCAGGCTAAAAAAAGCCTTGTACATATAAAGTAATTTAGCAATCGTGAGCGAACAGCTCATGATTGCTTTTTTATAAAATAAATCTAAATCAATACCTATGTTAAATTCAGTTTTATTGCAAATTGTTAGTGGTGCAGCCGGTGTGGCTAATCAAGTGCTTGACACAGCAGCAAATGTAGCTGCACAAGCAACGCAATCTCCTCTACCAACAACAGTGGTTCCAAAACAGGATGCGCTTTCAGTTCTCGACCTGATTGTGAAAGGTGGCTATATCATGATACCAATGGGGATCCTTTCCCTGCTTACGATCTATTTCTTTTTTGAACGATTCATGACGATCAGCAAAGCTTCCAGGCTGGATAAGAATTTCATGAACAGTATTAAGGACTTTATCCATAACGGCAATTTAGATGCTGCAAAATCCTTATGCCGTAATACGGTTAGTCCGGCTGCACGCATGATAGAAAAAGGAGTGGGTCGTATCGGCAAACCAATCAAAGAAATCGAAGAAGCGATGGAAAGCGTTGGGAAATTAGAACTCAACAGATTGGAAAAAAACCTAAGCATCCTAAGTCTGATAGGTCGTATTGCGCCTATCTTAGGATTTGTTGGGACAATCGCGGGAGTTATTAAAATCTTCTATGACATTTCTTTGACAGACAATATTAGTATCGGAATTATTTCCGGAGGCTTGTATCAGAAAATGATCACGAGTGCTTCGGGTCTGGTTATAGGGTTGCTGGCTTTCATCGGGTATTATGTTTTAAATACGATGCTCGATAAAACAGTTAATAAAATGGAAACTGCATCTGTAGAATTCATAGACTTATTACAGGAGCCAACCAAATAAAGAGGCATCCGCTTTAAAAAATTAGAAAATGAAAATAAAACGCAGGCATAAAGAGGCAGCCGAAGTAAGCACAGAATCACTCAATGATATCATGTTCTTTCTTTTGCTTTTCTTTTTAATTATTTCCACGCTGGCTAATCCAAGTGTATTGAAACTTACCTTGCCGAGCTCAAAGCCGGCAGAGCAAGTACAGCGTCAGCAAATAACGATTGAAGTGGATGGCAATCATCAATATATAATCAATAAGACTCCTATTTCCTTTGGCGAGCTGGAAGATGCGCTAAAATTCCAAATGTCCAAGATTCCTGCAACGGAATTAAAGCCTACGGTAGTCTTGAAGCTGGACAATACCTTATCTATTCAGGATTTGGCGGATGTTATGCAGATCGGTTATTCATTAGGAGTAAAAATGGTATTGGCAACCAAGCCTACAAATAAATAAGATGGATTCAGCTTCAGAAAATAAGAATAAATATTTCGCATTAGCTTTTACACTGGGCTTTCATGCTGTTTTATTTTTGCTGTTTATTTTTATTGTTTTTATTACGCCCATTCCTCCCTTTGAAATAAAACCTATTCCTGAAATTGAAATTGGCTTAGGCATGGAAGGGCTTGGTAATACGGCCAGCGGTGGCTCAGGACAAAATGATCCTGAACTGGAAACCAGCCGTGATGACATTGCGGCTACCAATGCAACCCCTGAATCGAATAATGTTGTAACGGATGATGCGGAGAAGGAGGTAAGTGTAAAAACAAACCCTAATGTCAAAGAGGAGAGCAAAGAAGATGTGATGACTCCAGAAGAGAAAAGAGAAAGGGCAGATCTGGAAAAAGCGTTGGCAAAGATCAAAGCGATGAAGGATAAAAAAGGAAATGGCAATGGCGGTGGAAATACAGGTGGTACCGGTAATGGAACCAATGCAGGTGTTGGCGATGGTCCGGGAACAGGTATTGGAAATGGAACTCCGGGTGGTCCAGGCGGAACTGGCTGGGATTTGAAAGGACGAAATTTAATAAGAAGCCCGGAACGAATGACCGATGCGGAAGATGAAGGAATTGTAATCGTTGAGATTATCGTTGATGAAAAAGGGAATGTTGTTCGCGCGAAGGCGGGTTTGCCCGGAACAACTACCATGAGTTCAAAATTGCGCAGCAAAGCCACACAAGCTGCTTATCAGGCAAAATTTAGTCCCAGTCCTGAAGGCATAACAGAACAGCGTGGAACCTACAAGTTCGTATTTACTTTAGAATAATACTTCTCATAAAATTTCCGGAAATGAAATTGAAGCTCAGGCATAAGGAAGGTGCTGAAGTAAGTACTGAATCGTTGAACGATATTATGTTCTTCCTGCTGTTGTTTTTTCTGATTGTAGCCACCTTGGCTAATCCTAGCGTATTAAAGCTTTCGGTGCCCGGGGCTGGAAAAAAGGACGCAAAGCCTGTTCAGGTTATTGCAGAAGTTGATGCTGATCATCAATACAAGGTCAACAAGCTTCCGATCGCGTTCACAGATTTGGAAGATGCTTTAAAAGTTGAATTGGAAAGAACAAAAGCATCCAGTATACTTTTAGTGTTTGATAACACGTTATCCATTCAAGATTTAGCTGATGTTATGCAAATCGGGTACGGTTTGGGGACAAAAATGGTCCTCGAGACAAAAGCTTCTAAAAAATAAAACCATGAGCAATTTAACGGAAATGAAAAGCAAACAGACTGCTGTTGTTTTTACATTGGTAACGCATTTTGCGCTGCTTCTTGTTTTTGTTTCCATCGTTTTTGTGAAACCGGAAATGCCCGAAATGATTGTTAATAGAGTTGTAGGAGATGACTTTGCCAGTTTGAGTGTGATTGGTTTTCAATTTGTTCCTGAAAATTCGGAAGCTCGTAGAAATGATTTGCCACTATCAAAAGCTGAGCAATTGGTTTCGGATCCTGCTGAAATAAATACAAGGCTTAGTGATGAAGTAAGCTCAGAAAAGGTTCCTCACGATAAAAATGAAATGGAGTTTCAAAGTGCCCTAGCAAGAATACCAAAGGCTGCAAGTAATGGCAAAGAAGGCTTACAGTCTGGTGTTTCTACAAAGGATGGAATAGCCGATAATAGATCAGGATTAACTGAAATAGGAACAGTTCAACTGCAGGGGCGAATTTTAATGACGAAGGTGGAAACAATCAGGAGCTCTATGGAAGAAGGAAAGGTTATTGTGGAGATTGTTGTGGATGAAACTGGTAAGGTCGTGAGGGCAAACGCAGGAAAGCGAGGGTCAACAATATTAAACACGGATCTTTATACTCAGGCAGAGACCGCTTCTTTGCGGATGAAGTTCAATGCGAGTCCTGAAGGAACCAAAGAACAGTTGGGGACCTGCACCTTCCTTTTCACTTTAGAATAAAATTCTTTTACATTTGTATTCCATTCAATCAGGGATGCAAGGCTTATGAATTATCAGCAAACACTCGAATATCTTTACAGCCAATTGCCAATGTTTCAGCGCATCGGTAGTGCGGCTTATAAAGCGGATCTGAATAATACGCTTGATATTTGCCGCCTGCTGAATAATCCCGAAAAAGAATTCCGTTCCATACATGTTGCAGGTACCAATGGAAAAGGTTCCACTTCTCACATGCTTGCATCGGTGTTGCAAAGTGCCGGTTTAAAAGTCGGTTTGTATACATCCCCTCATCTTAAAGATTTTCGTGAGCGAATTAAAATCAATGGCGAATTTATACCACAGGAATACGTTATCGATTTTGTGGAAAAGTATAGAAAGGACTTTGAAAAAATTCAACCTTCTTTTTTTGAAATGACAGTCGGGCTGGCCTTCGATTATTTTGCAAATGAACAGGTAGATATTGCTGTAATAGAGGTAGGGTTGGGCGGCAGACTTGATTCAACTAATGTGATATTGCCGGAAATATCAGTGATCACCAACATTAGTTTCGACCATACAGCCCTTTTGGGGAATACAATTGAACAGATCGCTTTCGAAAAGGCGGGCATAGTAAAATCAGGAGTTCCTCTAATAATAGGTGAATCTCAGGAAATAGCTCAGGATGTGTTCATCCAAAAAGCCCGCGAAAAAAGCACTTCCATTGTTTTTGCCGATAAGCGGTGTAAAGTAAAAAATGTGCGAATAACAAATGACACTAAGCCATTGCTTATTGCAGATGTTGAAAAGGACGGAGTACTGACGTATGAGAATCTGGAAAGTGAACTGTTAGGATTATATCAGCAAAAGAATATTGCGACTGTACTTTGTGCAATAGAAATATTAAAAGAGAAGGGTTTTCATTTGCCGGAAGGGGTCATCCGGAACGGAATAAAAAATGTAGTTTCGCAAACTTCTTTGTTCGGCCGATGGCAGATTCTCTCCACGAAACCTTTGGTGATTGCCGATACCGGACACAATGAAGCCGGAATAAAAGAAGTGCTGCAACAGATCGGACAGACCAATCATGAGCATTTACATTTTGTGCTGGGAATGGTCAATGATAAAGATATAGCTGGCGTATTAAAGCTGCTTCCCAAGGATGCGAGCTATTATTTTTGCAAAGCCAATATTCCGCGAGCGTTGGAAACTGAAGAATTATGCAGGCAAGCAACGGCAATTGGATTACAAGGGAAGGTATATTCTTCCGTTGTAAACGCACTTGAGGCTGCTAAGGCAAATGCATCATCGAACGATTTGGTATTTGTTGGAGGCAGCACGTTTACGGTCGCAGAGGTAGTCTAAGCATCGCCATTCATTCGTATCTATAAGCAAAAATCCCTCCTGTTGTTTCACAGAAGGGATTTTTTAATATGATATGTTATTGTTAATTATCTTCCTAATCCTACAGGGCTACCAACACGTGTCATAGCGCAACGGAAACCGATCCATGCAGTTGACTGACGTTGATCCAGGTAGCGTCTTGTTCCAGGAACCATCCAATAAGCACGGTCTTTCCATGAACCACCTTTATAAACACGAGCTTTATCGTTGATCATAGAAGTGTTACCATATTCGTACATTCCGCTAGATTCAGGCTTTCCTGTTGTAGCATCAAATTCAGTCCAGGTTCCGCCGTTTAATCCTACAGCTTGCGATTGAACATCACCATCCAGGTAATTGATGTTATCAGCATATTTGTAATTTCTTCTTTCGTCCAGGTTATCATCAGGAATTGCAGGGCTTACATCTCTCCAGCGAACCATACCTGGTATTGAAATGATATTACTGTCAGCATCATACTTAATTGTATCACTGATTACAATACCGTCTTCATTGCGTTCTTGTGTTTTGAATACGTTACCACGGAATGGGCGGAAATCCGCTTTATCTTCCGGAGAAAGTGGACGATAAACATCCATTACCCATTCGGAAACGTTACCTGCCATGTTGTACAAGCCATAGTCATTCGGCCAATAAGAGAACACAGGAGTTGTAATATCCCCGGCATCGTTCAAACGACCAGCATTACCCATCATATCACCATTACTACGCTGGTAGTTAGCTAACATTTGTCCTAAGTATTTTGAATCAGGGTTACGGGTACCGTGTCCGTTCCAAGGATATAATCTTCTGTCGGTAATACGCTCACCAATAGTGTTACCAATTAAGCCATAAGCAGCATATTCCCACTCAGCTTCTGTCGGTAGGCGGTAGCGAGGTAAAAAGATACCGTCTTCCATTCTTACCAAACGATCACCGCCGTTAGGGTCCATGTTAGGGATAGGGTTTTTAACAGCTCCTGTCCATTTTCCGGCAAGGTACTGATCTGTATTGAAATAATCGTTTTCAGTAGGAGTAGGTGCATAATCAAGGATACCCTCACGAACAAGGATAAATTCGTTAACGCGGTCAGTACGCCAAGCACAGAAATCGGATGCCTGTAACCAATTCACACCAACCACAGGGTAATCTCTGTAAGACGGGTGACGTAAATAATATTCTACGTACGGTTCGTTATATGCTAAACGATCACGCCATACTAAACTGTCAGGAGTTGCTTTTTTAACTACATCAGGAAAATTGGCAGAAAACACCCTTGATGTCCAATGCAAATATTCAAGGTAATCAAGGTTACGCACCTCTGTCTGATCCATATAAAAAGAAGAAACTGTTACTCTTCTAGGAATAGCATTCCATTCATATGTTACATCTTGCTCCGCTCTTCCCATTGTAAAAGTACCACCTTCTACCAAGATCAATCCCGGTCCGGTTTCTTGCTCTTCGTAGGGTCCAACTTCAAATCCTCCGTTTCTAGGTTCGTTATACTCCCATGCTGTAACTGGAGATCTCTCTTTGGTACAAGATGCAAGGGCAATAATACCTGCTAGTGCGATAAATTTGCTTGATGCTTTTTTCATTTTGTTAGTTTTTGTTTTGTAAAAAAATGTATTCCTAATAACTAATTAATAGGCTTTAATATTGTATCAATAAAAATTTTAGAATGAAGGACAGCTTACAGTTCTGAATTTTTTCTTTTTTGGTTTACATTCAAACTGCAATGAAAATGAGATCTCGTGGGATCCTGCTGTCGCATTGGTTAGTTTAGATACGGTTACATCATAGCTGTATCCAACTTTGAAAAAGTGCTGTTGAAAACCGATAAGTGCTATGAATGAATCCTGATTACGATACCAAAGACCACCTACTATTGATCCTCTGACAACATAAACTCCCAGGTTAAGCTGTTGGAAATCCTGTTGTTTTTGATATAAAACGTTTGGAGAAATATAGGTTTCACTTCCTTTATCACCAACAGGTAATACTGCTCCTGCGTGACCTGTAAACTTCATTGGCAATTTGCTGGGCCCTATCAGACCTTCATCCGGCTGGGTAAGGTGATGTGCTGCAAAACCAAAGAAATAACGCTTGCTATAACCTAGTAAGCCTGCAGATAAATCCACATTTGATTTTTTTGATTGTCCGGGTACTTCATTGGTATTGTAAACGAAACCTCGGCGCTCATCAATCATATCACCAAATGTAAGTTTGGTCCAGTCGATGCTTTTTTGAAAGTAAGTAGCCTGAAATCCGAATTTCATAGAGAATTCACGGTTAATATTCAGCTGATAAGAATATATTCCCGAAGCATTCGTAGTAGTTAATGTTCCCTGGCCAGCTTTATCGTTGGTTACTAAAAGACCAATTCCTCCGCCAATTTTATCAACGTGCTGATCATAAGATGCTGAATAAGTAATATAGGTCCCGGAGATATTAGGCCATTGATTACGATAATTTAAATTGATTCTCGGGCATCTTGCTGTTCCTGCAAAAGCCGGATTCAAATACAATGGGTTCGCGTAGAATTGAGTAAATTCAGGGTCTTGAGCGAATACTTTTTCGCTGAATCCAAAAGAAAATACTACTAATAAAATTAAAACGATACGTTTTAACATAATAATTCTGTTTTTAATGGGACACAATTATACATATATATTCCTAAAATGTTTCATTTGTAAGGCATTATTTTTATTTTGAAGCAATAAGCAACTTAATAATGCGTTTGAAAAACGTAACTTTTGGGAACATTTAGACAAATTTATATAAATTTTTCATTATCGCCAATTTTAAATGCTCATTTTTACCTAAATTTGAAATCTAATGATGAATTCGATGCGTACTATACTTGCCTTTTGTCTTGTTTTACTCCTGAATACCATTGTCACTGGGCAAACACAAGGCCTTTTAAGGCAAAATCCCGCAAAATACAGCATTTCATGGCTAAGCCCAGGTTCGGTAAAGCCCTCAGAAAATGAAACTCAACGGTTTTTGAATTTTTCGGGAGCGGGTTTTGTACCTGAAGATGCATTTTTGCCTCGTTATTTCCAGAAAGTCCCCTTAAACTCTACTGTGGAGAGTTTTACAACCCTTCTTGTTAATGCAGTTTATGAGCCTTTAACCAGCGCTGAAGTTGCAATAATTAAAAAGCCTTCGCTTATTACTAATGAAATAAAGGTTAGTTCTACGGTTTCCATTGCAAAAAAGAAGAAACACGGTGTTGTTTCATTTATTCCAATTCGTAAAAACCCAGTCACTCAACAATTCGAGAAG
This sequence comes from Bacteroidia bacterium, assembly GCA_036399275.1. Lineage (GTDB taxonomy): Bacteria > Bacteroidota > Bacteroidia > 2-12-FULL-35-15 > 2-12-FULL-35-15 > 2-12-FULL-35-15. Next base: position 59,946 of record DASWNK010000104.1, read on the forward strand.
CTTGTTTCCTTTGATATTTCTATTAATTCAGGTCCTTCCGAGAGGGGACTTAGCCGCACTGTTCATACTTATGCGGCCAATTCTGTTCTTCAAAGTGGAAATTGGTATAAAATAGGGCTTACAGCCGATGGAATTTATAAGCTTCCTGCTTCTTTTTTTCAAAGCCTGGGCATGGATATCACTACTTTAAATCCTCAAAACATACGCATTTATGGAAATGGAGGAGGAATGCTGCCTGAATTGAATTCGGTTGCCCGTTTAGATGACTTAGTGGAGAATGCCATTTTTGTGCAAGGAGAAGGTGACGGAACTTTTGATGCGGCTGACTATGTTCTTTTTTATGGGAAAGGCCCACATACATGGAATTATGATTCTGCAGCCTGTCCGGAGTTTAAGCATACGTTGAACCTGTATTCAGATTCTGCCTACTACTTTATCACAACAGACCTTGGTGCAGGAAAACGAATCGCAAACCAGGCATCTTCTTCTTTGCCTTTTACAAATTCGGTTAGCACTTTTGATGATTATGGCTTCCATGAAAGTGACAATGTCAATTTCATTAAGTCGGGGAGACAATGGTTCGGTGAGCATTTCGATAACATTGCGACTTATAGTTTTCCTTTTAGCTTTCCTAATATCGACGGAAGTGCAGCGGCTAGAGTCGGCGTTAGTGTTGCATCCCGCAATCTTACAAGCTCTTCGGGTTATTCGGTAATAAGCCAGACCGGTAGCATGACGATGACCATTTCTTCCACACCCGGAGACTCTTACAGCGATTACGCAATTATTGGAACATCCTGTTATTCTTTTAATCCGACTAATTCAAACGTATTGGTATCTGTAACAAAGCAAACGGCTGATGCGGTTGGCTGGTTGGATTATATTGATATTAATGTCAGGCGACTGCTCACTATGTCAGGCGATCAAATGTCATTTAGAGATGTGCAATCTGTTGGAACTGGAAATATTGCACAATACACTCTTTCCAGTAGTGTGCCTGTTCAGGTCTGGGATATAACGGATCCTTCAAATATTGCGCTTCAATCCCTTACAATTGCGGGAAGCAATTATCAGTTTACATTGCCTGCAGATCAACTAAAACAATTTATTGCATTTAGCGGAACGACTTATTATACACCTTCAATCTCAGGAACCGTTGCCAATCAAAATCTGCATGCCTTGTCGGATAAAGATTTTATCATTGTAGCTCATCCTGATTTTTATAATAAAGCAATGGAGCTAGCGGCTTTTCATGAAACGCAGGATACTTTATCTACTTATGTGGTAACACCTCAGCAGATATACAATGAGTTTTCTTCAGGTGCGCAGGATATTTCTGCTATTCGCGATTTTGTGAAGATGTTTTATGATAAAGCGGTCATCGCTTCGGAATTACCTCAGTACCTGCTAATGTTTGGCGATGGCTCTTACGATAATAAGAAGCGCTTCTCCTCTAATACGAATTTTATTCCTACCTATCAATCCATTAACTCCACTGTCTTAACCAACTCCTATGTTTCCGATGATTTTTATGGATTGCTGGATGATGCAGAAGGGTTGTGGGTGGCCGGAGATGCTATTGATATCGGCATAGGTCGGTTCCCTGTAAAGTCGAATGCAGAAGCAGAGACCATGCTGAATAAAATATTCAGCTATACTAAAACAGGCTTTTCAGCGACTACCACTAACAATGGTTGCTCCAATCTGGCTTCGAACTCCCCTTTTGGAGATTGGAGAAATATAGTTTGCTTTATCGGTGATGATGAAGACGGAGGTTTACACCAAAGTGATGCGAACAAATTAGCCACGATGGTTGACACGGCTCATAATGACTATAACGTGGATAAAATATTTATGGATGCTTATCCGCAGGAAGCAACACCTGGTGGAAAGCGTTATCCCGCCGTTACTGCCGCCATTGATAAAAGAGTTGAGAAAGGTTGTTTGATTATGAATTATACGGGGCATGGAGGAGAAGTGGGTTTGGCCCATGAGCGCATTATTGAAGTATCTACCATCAATAATTGGAAGAATATAAATAACCTTCCTTTGTTTTTTACTGCAACGTGTGAATTCAGCAGGTTTGATGATCCCGAGCGGACTTCTGCCGGCGAGTATGTATTATTGAATTCCGAAGGTGGCGGAATTGGATTATTTACAACCGTACGGTTGGTTTTTGCCTCCGGAAATTTTGCACTTAATAAAGATTTTTACGAAGCAGCCTTTACACCGATGATAGGAGGTAAAATGCCTCGCCTTGGTGATCTTTTTGAATATATTAAGAATGAGCCTTATGGCAATTCTACCAATAGCAGAAATTTTACATTGCTTGGTGACCCCGCTCTGACCTTAGCATATCCCGAATATGATATCTCTACCGATACGGTAAATTCTGTTCCTGTTAGCATAAGCAGCTCCGATACTTTAAAAGCCTTGTCGCTTGTAACCATCAGTGGATTTGTAAGAAACGGCAGCGGTGGCATTTTGAATTCATATAATGGCGTAATCTATCCAACGGTATATGATAAATCACAGAACGTGACAACCCTTTCAAACGATGGTGCAGCAAGCCCGTCGTATACTTTCGGTGTTCAAAAAAATATTTTATACAAAGGCAAAGCGAGTGTAACCAATGGTGCTTTTCGCTTCTCTTTTGTGGTGCCGAAGGATATTGCTTATCAATATGGCATTGGACGAATAAGTTATTATGCCGAGAACGGGACCCAGGATGCAAACGGATATTATGAAAAGGTTATCATTGGAGGATCGAACGATTCAGCGCTAGCTGATAATGCTGGTCCGAATGTAAATGTTTACATGAATGATGCGAAATTCGTTTTTGGCGGATTAACGGATGAAAATCCCGATCTCTTTGCTATTCTTAAAGATGAGAACGGTGTAAATACAGTTGGAAACGGAATAGGCCATGACATTACTGCTGTAGTTGATGGCAATACGGATGGTACGATTGTGTTGAATGAATATTACCAGGCGGATTTAAACAGCTATAAAAGCGGGACTATTCGTTATCCTTTTAACGAATTGAGCGAAGGAAAGCATACGTTGAATTTGAAAGTATGGGACGTATATAATAATTCCAGCCAGTCGTACACTGAATTCATTGTTGCACATTCAGCTGAATTGGCATTGAAGCATGTGTTGAATTATCCAAACCCGTTTACGACAAAAACGCAGTTCTATTTTGAACAAAATCAATGCTGCCAGGTGCTAGACGTTCAGGTACAAATTTTTACTGTTTCAGGTAAGCTGGTGAAGAATATCGATCAGTTTGTTCAAACCGAAGGTTTCCGTTCTGCTCCAATCGAATGGGACGGAAGAGATGATTTCGGTGACAAGATCGGTAAAGGAGTATACATTTATCGTATAAAGGTGAAAACAAGCGAAGGCGCTACCGCCGAAAAGTATGAAAAGCTTGTCATTTTAAATTAATTAGTACATTAGCAATCCGAAAATAATTAGAAAGAATGATGGATATTAAGGTATACAGCAAAAGCATTACGTTATTTGCTATTGCTTTTATTGCAGGAACAAGCGTTAAAGGGCAATCTACATCTTCACAAAGAGCGGAGCAACTTCAGCTGAATACAATCACCACTGCTGTACCATTCTTATTAATTACTCCTGATTCAAGATCTGGTGGTATGGGTGATGCCGGCGTTGCATCACTGAATGATATGAATGCCGTTCATTGGAATGCTTCCAAACTTGGCTTTACTGAAAAGAAAATGGGAATTGCCATTTCATATACTCCCTGGTTGAGAGCATTGGTGCCGGATATTAATCTGGCTTACGTTACAGGTTTTTATAAAACAAAAAAGAGCGGTACTATTGCAGCTTCTCTTCGTTATTTTTCTTTGGGGGATATTACTTTTACTGATCAAAATGGGCAAACAACAGGCCAGTTCAGACCAAATGAATTTGCAATTGACATTGCTTACGGTAAAAAATTAGCTGATAACTTTGCTGTTGGTGGCGCTGTTCGTTACATCAATTCCAATTTAACCGGGAATGCATTGGTAGAGAGCTCGCAAACACATGCCGGACGCTCTGTAGCTGTTGATCTTTCCGCATTATATAAAAAGGAGAAAATTAAACTGGGGGACAAAAAAGCTATTGCTGCGCTGGGAATAAATATTTCCAACATTGGTGCAAAGATGTCCTATTCCGATCGTGGAGAAAGAAACAGCTCTGATTTTATTCCTATTAATTTACGTTTAGGGGGATCATTGAATGTGAATCTGGATGATTATAATTCCATTTCTATTTTAGCTGATATCAATAAATTGTTGGTGCCGACCCCTCCTCAATATAAATACAAGACGGATACCAATGGTGTTACTACCGGAGAAATTGATACGGATGCTGACGGAAACCCGATTATTGCAGCAGGAAAAGATCCTAACAGAGGTGTTGCCGAAGGAATGTTTGGTTCTTTCAGTGATGCACCGGGCGGAGGAAAAGAAGAGCTGCGTGAAATTAATTATTCTATCGGATTGGAATATTGGTACAACCATTTATTTGCGATTCGTGCGGGGTATTTTTATGAGCATCCCACAAAAGGAAACCGCCAGTTTTTTACAATCGGCGCCGGCGTGAAGTACAACGTATTTGGTTTGGACTTTGCTTACCTGATTCCCACTCAACAACGTAATCCGCTTGAAAACACATTACGGTTCACGCTTACATTCGACTTTGATGCTTTTAAAGCTCAAAATAACGAGGAAGGTGCTGCACAATAGTATATGCAACAAAATGAAAGCACCCATATTCAAATTGAATGTGGGTGTTTTTTTTAAATAGAAATACAAGATGAAAGTTCGTATAGGGTTTGGTTTTGATGTACACCAGCTAAAAGATGGAAACGATTTATGGCTCGGCGGCATAAAGCTGCTGCATACAAAAGGTGCTGTGGGCCATTCGGATGCAGATGTGCTGATTCATGCAATTTGCGATGCACTGTTAGGTGCTGCGGGTATGCGGGATATTGGCTTTCATTTCCCCGACACTTCCTCCGAATTCAAA
>DASWNK010000105.1:0-25914 GCA_036399275.1 Bacteroidia bacterium
CTAAATTGTTATTAGAATACCTGCTGAGGAAAGTACTGTCGTAAGATTCTGTTTTACTGGCGGAAGAAAAAACACCGAGGCGGGAAGTGGACACCTCCACTTCGATCAGCTGTTTGATAGAATCGACATGCTGCGCCACACCTCTGCTAAGGCAAAGAATGAATAATAAACAACTGAAAACTCTGATCAAATTCATTACAAACGATTTAGCAGTTAAAGCTCAATCATTGGCAACAAACGGTAAAATTGTAAGGATAGAAAAATATGAAATTTATCTATTCTTCGCCTTTTCTCCGAAAGCTACAAATGTTAATTGCGAATGGCAGGTCTCCTGACTTGTTCTGTTTTTAACGCCTTCCCGTCTTTAAATACAGACAGTGGCAAAGAGTGTTAAAAGATTACCGATCTTTGAACCGGTAAAGAACTTACAGTTGCGGGAACAGTCCTTGATTTTAACAAGGTTCCCTTTTAATCCCGCGAAATGCGGGAACCAAAAGCGATGCAAATGTAAAAAATAATTTCAATTACCGGCAATCCAAATTACATTTGCGCTCTTATATAGAAACTATGGATCAGGAAGAATTGATTTACATCGCTTACCATAAACCTGCAGGAATTGTTTGTACCACAGAAAAAATTGCAGGTAATATTATTGATGCCGTTGGGCACAAAGAGCAGCTGCTGCCTGTGGGCCGGCTGGATAAAGATTCGGAAGGACTGATACTGCTCACCAATAATGGCGCGGTGATCAATAAGATCATCCATCCGGATTTTAAACATGAAAAGGAATACATCGTAACGCTTAACCTGCCTCTGCGCAACCAGTTTTTAAAGCAGATGGCAGAAGGCGTGAATATCGGGGATGCTATTACCAAGCCTTGCAAAATAAAAGCCGAGCCGGGTACAAGAAGAGTATTTAGAATTGTATTGAGCCAGGGCCTGAACCGGCAAATCAGGAGGATGTGTACAGCCCTGGACTACCAGGTGATACGTTTGCAGCGGGTACGCATCATGAATATTAAACTGGGTAAGCTGAAGCCTGGAGAATGGAGAGATCTCACAGAAGATGAACTATCGGCCCTGTTCCTCCAGTTGACCTAACAGCCATTTGATAAATAGCAGATATTATAATAACAAAAAATCCCGCTTTTAGCGGGATTCTTTGTTATAAAGCTTCTTAGACTAGAAGTGGAAAGTTACTCTCAAAGCAGTAGATCCAGTGTTTGAACCTTTGAAACCAAAGATAGTTCCTTGATTCAAATCAGTATCAAAACCAAATTTAGAAGTACCAGAAGTAATAGTTTCAGTTTCACCTACAGTTGCTGGAGTACCACCTGTTGATTCAACAGTTGATTTACCTTTACCTGTTGTTTGGAAACCAATTCCCCAACCGTATTCAGCACCGATAGAAATTTTCGGGAAGATGAAGTACTCAGCTCCGATGAAACCACGAACACCAATTCCGAAAGTCATACCTGATTTAGTAACAGTAGTACGAGCACCAGATGCAGAAGCACCTGTTACAGCACCTGTAGAGGTATTCCATGTAGTTGAAGTTGGAGTCATAGTAGTACCAGATGCAGTTGTAGCTGACATTGTGTTACCATACTCAAATTTGTTAGATGAGGCAGACAACCAGATCATCGCGTCTGCACCATAATAACCTTGCAAACGGGTTTTTCCTCTTCTCATCTCTTTACCTACACCAATTCCGATGTTAGTATTTTTCATTTTGAATTTGTCTTCAACCATTGGAGCTGCATCAGGGAAAGTAACTGTTCCTGTGAAAGCATCATCAGCTACCATGTTTTTGAAAGTCTGGCTAGTGAAACCCAAACGAACTACTACTCTGTAAGCACTTTTCTCGTCGATGAATTTTTTACCAATGATAGTTTGGTTACCGTTCATCCAATTAGTACCTGGAGCAGCATTGTCGGTGTTACCATTAAATGCATTTCCAACGAACCGGAAAATAGGATCTGCGTTCATGCTGATAGCCCAATCTTCTGCCTCTGGCAAAATCGGCTCACCTTTTTTTGATGTTAAGTCTTGAGCAAAAGCACCTGTTACGCCAAATGCTAAAGCAATTACTAGTACTGATTTTTTCATAGTGTTTTGTTGTTTAGTTAAATTAAATAGATTTATTCAAATTTAAAATTCAGTGGTACAAATATAAATACTTTTTTCAATCCAACAAGTTATTAACAATGCACTTCTTTTAAACAGGTAAATGTTCATAACCTAATCGCCCCATTCCTTGTTTTCCAGCAAAGGAACAAAGCGAAACTCGCCATACTCCTGCTTTTCAAACTTCTTAGGGGCTATTTTGCGGATCAGGGTCATGGTTTGCACCTCGTCCCCCAGGGGAATAACCATAATTCCTCCCACATTCAGCTGATCAAGCAACGCATCCGGGATCACCGGGGCACCGGCAGTAATAATAATCTTATCAAAAGGGGCAAATACAGGTAAGCCTTTATAGCCGTCTCCATAAAAGAACTTTGGGTTGTAGCCTATCGTCGGTAAAAATGACTTTGTCAGGTCGAATAAGGCTTTTTGCCGCTCTATGGTGTATACCTTCACTCCCATCTCCATCAACACGCTGGTTTGGTAGCCCGAACCTGTGCCGATTTCCAGCACCTTATCGCCTTTCTTCAGCTCCAGCAGCTCTGTCTGAAAAGCAACTGTATGCGGCCGGGAGATTGTTTGTCCTGAACCAATCGGGAAAGCTATGTCTTCATAAGCCCTTTCAATAAATGAACTATTCAGGAATAAATGGCGTGGCACTGCTTCTATGGCTTTTAATACCAATTCATTTTCAATGCCCTTTTCTTTTAAAAGCCCTGCTAACTGCCTGCGCAATCCCTTATGCCTGTATGTATCGTTCACCATGTTGTAGTTGTAGGCCACGAAATTAACAATAGTATAATAATAACTAAGAGTATTTTTTCAAGAAGCGATTGTGGAAAAAAGTATTTTTGTCCCAAATCAAATTGATATATGATAAAAATCGGAGTTCTTGGTGCCGGACATTTAGGTAAGATCCACATTCGTTTATTGAAAGAAATTGAGAAGTATGAGCTGGTCGGCTTTTATGATGCTAACCCGGAATCAGCTGCTGTGGTTGAAAAAGAGTTTGGCGTAAAGGCTTTTGCTTCCATTGAAGCCCTTTTAGAGCTGGTAGATGCCGTGGATATTGTAACTCCTACAATCGCGCATTATGATTGCGCCTCCAAAGCCATAAAGAACTCCAAACACATCTTTATTGAAAAACCTGTCACTAATACGATTGAAGAAGCAAAAAGCCTGAAAGGACTTTCAAAAGAAGCCAACGTACAGGTGCAGGTAGGACATGTGGAGCGGTTCAATCCGGCATTCATCGCAGCCCGCGACTTCTGTTCCAATCCTATGTTCATTGAAACTCATCGACTGGCTCAGTTCAATCCACGTGGCACGGATGTTTCAGTGGTGCTTGATCTGATGATCCATGATATCGACATTATATTAAGCGTAGTGAAATCCAATATTAAACGCATTAGCGCAAGCGGTGTGGCCGTAGTAAGCGAAAGCCCGGATATTGCCAATGCCCGCATTGAATTCGACAATGGCTGTGTTGCGAATCTTACTGCCAGCAGAATCTCCATGAAGAATATGCGGAAATCGCGCTTTTTCCAGAAAGATGCCTATATCTCTGTTGATTTCCTGGATAAAAAGGTGGATGTCATCCGGCTGAATAATGTTATAGGAGAAGCAGACCCTTTGGCAGTAACAATAGACCTTGGCAATGGCAAGGGTTCCAAACAGATTTACTTCGAAAATCCAGCTATTTTACCTACCAACGCAATAAAAATGGAGCTGGAGGCGTTTGCTGATTCAATAATCAGCAATACGACGCCGTTGGTAAGCATCGATGATGGTTATAAAGCGCTGGATGTTGCTTATAAGATCATTGAAAAGATGAAGCTTACATCTAATTTTACTGAGGAACCAAGTATTGCAACAACCTAAATGATGAAACACAATTACCGTTTATTGATCTTAGCTAGTATATTAAGTGCTGCGTTCACTTCCTGCGAGCTATACAATCCTGCAGAGAAGATTCCTTCCTATATTCGCATTGAAAAAATCACGCTAAGCACCACTTATATTACGGAAGGAAGCAATTCAAGCAAAATAACCGATGCCTGGCTCTATATTGATGATCAATTGATCGGATGTTTTGAACTGCCGGCTACCATCCCGGTCCTTGCGGAAGGCATTCATCAGTTAAAGATCAGACCGGGTATAAAAGTAAACGGGATCGCCTCCAACAGATCTCCTTACCCATTCTTTAGTAATATTGACCAACAGGTTGATTTGCAAAAAGGTGCAGTGCTTAACTTAAGCCCTACTGTAACTTATTTACCGACCGCTTCAATTATATTAGTGGAGGATTTTGAAGATCCGGGTGTCACCATTGACTCCACCGCCTTTTCAAATTCCAATCTAAAAACCATCACTTTGCCGGACCCGAATGTATTTGAAGGGAATAAATCCGCAATCGGCAATACAGATCCAGTTAAAACATTTTTTGAAGTAGCTACAGTAAATCCTTACGTATTGCCAACAGGAGGCGCGCCAATTTTTCTGGAGTTCAATTACAAATGCAATTATCCTTTTATCGTGAGCATCATCGCCCGCGGAGCAGCTACAACTAATCAGTTTACAGTCCTGAATTTTAACGCCAGCACAGAATGGAATAAAACATACACTTACCTAACCCCAACCGTTAGCAGTGCATCCAGTGCAATCGATTACAAAATCGTATGGGGTGTGCTTAATAATTCAGGCACCGACAGTACCGCGCTATTGCTTGACAACATAAAACTTATTAAATAAGGTCCTTAGGGAGACGTTTCATGAATAAACCGCTACAAGTCCTCAAATATCTTATTGCCGATATAACAGCAGCTACTTTAGCCTGGAGCCTGTTCTTTATTTTCCGTAAGATCTATATTGAAGCCGAGAAGTTCGGTAAACCCATACCGCTTGTTTTTGACCAGCAATATTACTGGGGCTTGCTCTTTATTCCAATCTTCTGGGTATTAATGTACTATATGATAGGCACTTACAAAGAGATCTATCGAAAATCCCGGTTAAAAGAAATAGGTCAAACACTGCTTCTTTCAATTATCGGAGTACTGATTATATTTTTCACCCTCTTACTGGATGATCAGATTGTTTCTTACAGAAATTACTACCAGAGCATCCTCACCTTGTTTCTTCTGCATTTCGGCTTCACTTCTATTTTCAGAGTCATCTTGTCCAGTATTACCAATTATCGAATCCATAACCGGATGATCGGCTTCAATACCCTGCTGGTGGGAAGTAATGAAAATGCCTTGAAACTCTACAATGAAATTGAAGGTCAGACTAAATCTTCCGGAAACAAATTCATGGGATTTGTACACATTGATAACAAGAATGGCTTCTCCGCAGAGCTAAAGAAAAGCTTACCTCACCTTGGTGAATTATCTGATCTAAAGAACATTATAAAAGACAAAGAGGTCGAAGAAGTTATCATAGCCATCGAATCTTTTGAGCACGACAATATTGGCAAGATCGTTAATGAACTGGATTACCAAGGGCTCATTATTAAGGTTATTCCTGATATGTATGATATCCTTTCCGGCTCAGTTAAAATGACTTCCATTTTTGGAGCGCCCCTGATCGTTATTTCAAGGGAAATCATGCCTACCTGGCAACAATCGCTCAAGCGCATTATCGATATTTGTGCTTCGCTGATGGTGCTGACGCTTTTCAGCTGGGTGTATCTGATTGTTGCCATTGTAGTAAAAATAAGCTCCAAGGGTCCGATCTTTTATAGTCACGAACGAATCGGCTGGCATGGAAAACCGTTCTTTATCCACAAGTTCCGTTCGATGAGAGTGGACGCTGAAAAGGCAGGACCTGCGCTTTCTAGTAAAGAAGATCCGCGAATTACCAGCGTAGGGCGTTTCTTAAGAAAAGTGCGACTGGACGAAATTCCACAGTTTTACAATGTGCTAATCGGTGAAATGAGCATTGTGGGGCCACGGCCAGAACGGCAGTTCTTTATTGATCAGATTGTATTAAAGGCACCACACTACAAGCATTTGCATAAAGTCCGGCCAGGAATCACTTCCTGGGGACAGGTCAAATATGGCTATGCTGAAAATGTGGATGAAATGGTACAACGCCTTAAATACGACATCATTTATATTGAGAACATGTCGTTGGGAGTAGATGTTAAGATAATGATCTATACCGCTTTGATTGTTATTCAGGGACGCGGGAAGTGATTGATGTACCGATGTGCAGATTGGAAGATTCCAGATTTAAAGATTTTGTATTTTAACACATATTCGTAAATTCGTAAAAATTCGTAATTAGTAATCTATGAAAAACATCGCAGTAATAGGATCAGGGACCATGGGCAACGGGATAGCTCATACATTTGCACAATTTGGCTACCAGGTGGCATTGATCGATATCTCACAACCAGCATTGGATAAAGCCCTGGCAACCATCGCAAAGAACCTCGACCGTATTGTTGCAAAAGGCGGTATTACCGAAGCCGATAAGGCACAAACACTAAAGAACATCACAGCATTCACTGTAATGGCTGATGGCGTAAAAAACGCTGATCTTGTTGTGGAAGCGGCTACTGAAAATGTGGAGATCAAATTGAACATCTTCCGTGAGCTGGATAAGCTTTGTCCGCCCAATACCATTTTAGCGAGCAATACCTCCTCTATTTCCATCACAAAGATCGGGGCTGTTACCAAGCGTGCCGATAAAGTGATCGGGATGCACTTCATGAACCCTGTTCCGGTAATGAAGCTTGTGGAGGTGATCAGAGGCTATTCTACTTCTGATGCTGTCACCAGCCTGATCATGGAGACATCAAAAAAACTGAATAAAGTTCCTACGGAAGTAAACGATTACCCGGGATTTGTTGCCAATAAGATCTTGATGCCGATGATCAATGAAGCGATCATCACACTTCATGAAGGAACAGCAGGCGTAGAAGAAATTGACACGGTAATGAAACTGGGCATGGCTCATCCAATGGGACCACTGCAATTGGCGGATTTTATCGGACTGGATGTTTGTTTATCTATTCTGAAAGTATTACAGGACGGCTATGGTAACCCAAAATATGCTCCCTGCCCTTTGCTGGTGAATATGGTAACTGCCGGACATTTGGGTGTTAAATCCGGACAAGGCTTTTATTCCTGGGGCCATGGAACAAAAGATCTGATTGTAGCAGATGGATTTAAGAAGAAGGAAATGGCGTAAAAAGAGTTGTTAGTTATTGGTTGTTAGTTATTGGAGTATAAGAGTTTCGGTTACGGAGCTCTTTTTTTATCTCAGTAATTGGATGAAACCATTCTTGTCGATGGTTTTATTGATAAAATCGGAGTAGTGAAAAACATAATAATAGACGCCATCCGGGCAGGCATTCCCTTTCAGATCATCACCCTCCCATTTGGATACCGTCCTGCTGGATTGAAATACCTTGAGGCCCCTGCGGTCATAAATATCCACTATCTCTTCCGATAAGTTGAGATAAGAAAAGTCTACCAGATCGTTGATCCCATCATTATTAGGTGTAAATACATTTGGAAGTACAGGCGTTTGAGAATACATCGCCGGATACAGACAAAAAATGAAACAGGCTATGGAAAGACATCTCTTCATAAAATAAAAAGCCTCCGGGCTTATGACGAAGGCACTGTCTAGATCTTGATACTTACTACCTGATACTTAATTCCTGATACTTACTACCTGATACTTACACCTGATACCTGATACTTACTACTTACTACCTGATACCTAAAAGCGTCCGTCTTCAATCATTTTAATGGCCAACTCAATGTTCTTTTCATCGCCGTCTTCATCATAATCGGATTTTAAGCTGGAATTGAACACAATGGCAACGCCTTGCCACATAGCTGCAGAAAAAGAGCCTCTCATGCATTTTACAATATCATAGGTTGTTTTTCCCGTTTCCCGGTCGATGAGCTTAATAAGGATGCGGCCCTGAGTAACACTCAGATTTTTTAATTCATCACCAAACTCATTCTTTAATTCTTTTTCCGCTTGTTTTGTGTAAGCTTTACGGTCTTTCTCACTAGGAATGGTTGCTAAGACCCTGTCATACTCTTTTAGTTTCGCGGAAGCTAGGATCGCATAAGGATACACTTTTTTCACGTTGTATTTCAAACGGTCCCAGGCTGCCTTCTGACGGTAGTTTTTAAAAACACGATCAGCGCTGCAGGTAACCGCAGTCAGCTTTGCATATGGAATTGTATCGCCCTGATAATACACGGTCTCACATAAAGTTCCATTGATCTCGGTGGCCGCACCTTTCGGAGAATTGGAATTTTGAGCCATTCCAGATGAAGGAATGAGTATAGAAAGGAAGAGAAATAATATGAGTACTTGTTTTGCCATTTGGCAGTATTTACCTCTATAACGGACCGATACTATAAAAGTTGCCTGTTAATATTGATTATTTGTGAACCGGCTGAACTTACCGGTTCGATTTCCATTTTGAAACATTTCTACCTTCTTCAGTTGCTTTCGGAGTCTGTGATTTGGAAGATCCCATCAATTTTGCGCCAAACAAAGCAGCGATAATGGCTTCCTCCGGTATTGATCCGGAAAGCATTTCAGGAGAAAAGTGATGTTTGATAAAATGTGTATCAAAGTTCCCTGAGGTAAATGCTTCATGCTTTAATACAAATTTACAAAATCCCAGCGTGGTTTCCACACCAGTGATCTGATAATCGTCAATGGCCCGAACCATCCGGTTGATGGCCTCTTCCCTATCCTTGCCATGCGTGACAAGCTTTGCGATCATCGGATCATAATAGATCGGAATGTCCATTCCTTCTTCAAAACCGTCATCCACACGCACACCCAATCCTTGCGGGCGCTTATAGGTCACCAATTTACCGATATCTGGTAAAAAATTATTACAAGGGTCTTCGGCATATACACGCACTTCAACACTGTGTCCCTGGATTTTCAGATCTTCCTGGGCAAAAGACAACTTCTCTCCTCTTGCCACTTTGATCTGTTCTTTTACAAGATCAAGGCCAGTTATCATTTCGGTTACCGGATGCTCCACCTGCAAGCGGGTATTCATTTCAAGGAAATAAAAATTCTTGTTCTCGTCCAATAAAAACTCAACAGTACCTGCACCGGTATAATTACAGGCTTTTCCAACATTCACAGCACATTCTCCCATCGCTTTGCGGATCTCCGGTGTTAAAACCGAAGAAGGCGCTTCTTCGATCACCTTCTGGTGGCGTCGTTGAATAGAGCATTCCCGCTCAAACAAATACACAATATTGCCATGGTTATCGCCAAGAATCTGTATCTCTATATGGCGCGGACCGGCTACATAACGCTCAATAAAAACAGAACCATCTCCAAAGGCCGAAGTGGCTTCACTTACCGCCATTTTCATTTGCTCTTCAAATTCCTCTATGTTCTCCACAATGCGCATTCCTTTTCCACCACCACCAGCGCTGGCTTTGATGAGCAAAGGGAACCCTGTTGCAAGCGCAACCTCTTTCCCTTCCTTTACATTGGTAATAGCGCCTTCAGAACCAGGCACCATTGGTATTTTATATTTTTTTGCGGCTGCTTTCGCGGAGAGCTTGTCACCCATCATGTTCATTGCTTCGGGTGAAGGCCCGATGAAAATAATGCCGGCCTTCTTCACTTTTGCAGCGAAATCAGCATTCTCCGATAAAAAACCATAGCCGGGATGAATCCCTTCTACTTTCAGCTTCTTACATACTTCAATGATCTTATCCCCCAGCAAATACGATTGGTTGGAAGGTGGCGGACCTATGCACACGGCTTCATCAGCATATTTAACAAAAGGAGCATTTCTATCGGCTTCGGAATATATCGCAACTGTTTTTATTCCCATCTCGCGGCAGGAACGCATTACACGCAAAGCAATTTCCCCCCGGTTGGCAACTAATATTTTGTTCATAAAATGTTGATTAATTAATCCTTGTTTTTACCACTCAAAAAAATATATTTGTCGTAAGCCAATATACATTTCATTGGACATGTACAAACCTAATAAAAAAGTTTTTTATGGGGCTGTAATTTATCATATCAATATCAACAAGTTTTCATTAACGTTTCACCTTATGATTAAAAGAACTACGCTTGTTTTATTTATCGCATTCAGCAGCAGCCTGGTTTTTGCACAAAAGAAAGATGCAAAAAAGGCGGCACCCGCTGCGGAATTCAACACCAAAGAAGCAGAAATAGCTCTTTTAAAAGTGTTGAACAAAGTGCGCATTGAAAGCAAGCTCGATTCAATGGAATACCATGAAATCCTAGGGAAGGCGGCAGCCATTCAAACAGCAGATATGGCCAAGAACGGCAAAGCGGAACTAGCGAACAGCAAAGGAAAATATAAAACCACCGAAAAACGGGTGATCGCTATGGGCGGCACCAATAAAACACAAGAGATTGTACTGGGAACAAGCATCGTAAAAGGAAAAGCTTCGATGACCGCACAAGAACTTGCAGATGCAGCCTTCTATAAATGGCGTGTGGGCAAAATTCCGCAAAGCATCATTAAAAATGCTGATTATATATATGCAAGTCCTTCCGTTACCCTGGACGCCAGCGGTAAAAAAGCCTACATATCGATTGTTTTTGGAAGTTTCAGCACCTTCAATACCGGGGCGGATAAGAAAAAAGAGCTGCAGGTTCCTTATACTTCAAAATCAAAAAAGTTAAAAGTTCCGGAAGACCGCACTTGTAATGCCTGTAAGAAATTCAAAGATTGGGAAGGTTTATCCAAGGGACTATATGTGGAGAACGGCAAGATCTATATCAAGTATGAGAATTTAAAAGCGCTTTCAAAATTCATCCGCAAATCGAAAGACGGACTTGCAGTAGATGTGGTGCAACGCTCCCAATTTGATAACCCGGATTATAACATTGTAGACAATAACCTTATTTCAAAAGGAGTGCTGTTAAAGACAGTGACGATGAGCAAACTGTACAGCAAAAACCGGGTGAAGGCGGTAAAAAAAGGCAACCGGGTAGTAAAAGCGAGTAAGCTGGATGTTCAGCTGGGTGTATTACCAAAGAAGATCACGGGCCCATATGAGTTGAACCTGCTGATCGTTCAGGATGGCAAATTATGTAAAGTGATACAGCCATCAGGAATCGAACAAGGCGACCAGGAATCAAACACACCGCTTACCATGCTGCTGATGCCCGACAGTGCAGCTTATTTCAAACCACCCTTTGAGCCTAAATCCGAATCGACACTCCTCAACTTTACCGTTCCTTTCGAAAAGAACAAATCTGATTACAAAGAAACGGATATGGAGCCCTTCCTGACAGCACTCCAGGAGCCGGATTTTTTTATTGAAGGATTATACATTACGGCCTACTCCTCCATTGAAGGAGATGCAAGGTCCAATGAGAAGCTCCAGAAGAAACGTGCAGAAAGCATTGTAAAAGCTTTATCCAAAATGCAGAAGGCTGGAGTTGTCACCAACGTAAAAGCAATGGATTCCTGGAACCTGTTTCAGATGGAAACGGAGGATGGTAAATACGATTACCTATCAAAAATGACAAAAGAAAAAGCCATTGCGGAGATCAATGGTAAAGGCCTGGCTGCTGAGCTGGAACCCATTCTTGGAAAAGAACGCTTTGCTCAGATCATTATGGATGTGACCTATGATATTACTGGGCCAAAGGAAGAGAAATTTTCCGTGAGCAAATTTAATCAGTCCATGAAGAAAGGCGATATCAAGCAATGCATGAAAATTCAGTATTATATCGGAAAACAAATGCGTGCGCAAAAATATACCGCTGAAGCTCCTTCGAAAATGAGTATTCCAGCGGAAGCAAAAAACTCAGGATTACTGAACAACCAGGTGGTGCTGCATTACATGTATAACAATAACACTGTAAGCGACGAAGATCAGATAGAAATGAAAAAGCTGGCGGTATTGGACCCGGCAAACACCTACATTACCTTTAATACAATTTTTTGTGCGGTGAAGCTCGACAGCACCATTGGCGATGCGAAAGCCCAAAGCGAAATGCAGAAGCGCATTGATGCCATGTACAAAACAGATGTTCCTAAAAAGTATGTTGATGCACTAAACATCGAATGGCAATTTAAGATCATTGAGGCGATGGATTCAGCGGAAAACAGCGAGCTTGTAACACAGGCCTGCATTGAGAAGATCAAAACCTTTTACAACATTAAAGAATCATCCTGGCAGAATAACCTCAAGCTCGCCTATGTATTTGCGCGGTTTAAAGATTATAAGTTCGCTGCAAGCCTCTTAGCTCCATTCATCCCGCAGGAGAGCGTTAATGAGAATGTGCTCTTTGCCTATGCTTCTATTTGTGCAAAGATGCCGGAGTTGTATAAATCAAGAACCTTTGCACTGGCATTGCAAAAAGCCGAAAAAGCAAATCATGATCGCTACTGCAAAATGTTTGGCGCGCCAAACATGACGTTCCAGGTGTTTGAGAATCCGTTTGTGAAAGCAGATTATAAAAAAGCATCCTGTAGCAAATAATGAATCAGGCCGACCCTCAACTGCTGCTTCAGCTGGTAAATATGAAAATGCCTTTTGGTAAGTACAAGGATACTATATTATGCAATTTACCCGTTTCCTACCTGGAATGGTTCCAGCGAAAGGGCTTTCCGGAAGGCAAGCTCGGAATGTTATTACAAACCATGTACGAAATAAAGCTCAATGGATTGGAACAGCTGCTTCAGCCTTTGAAAAGAAAATAAATTAAGATGATAAAAATACGCAGAACCTTAAAAATAATTTCCCTGTTGCTCCTGCTGAGGGCTCCTGCAAGCTTTGCACAGGAGGAAACTGAAAACGAAACAATTACTCCGCCGGTAAAAGAAAGATCCTTTAAGCTGGGATTCATTGTCGGTTCTTACTTTGCCAATAAATACACCGCCGATGCGTATGATGGCTACGGCTTTGATCTCGACGGAAAACGCAACGATTTTCTCAACAGTTATATGTATCAGAAAATCGTGATGCAATATGGCGGTGGATATGGAAATGTAGACCAGATCGCGCTGGCCCTGAATGTCAATCATTCTGACTGGACGTTTGAGGAGGACGATATGCCTATCAACATGCGTTATACCCCGGCATTCCTTTTTGGCTTGCAATGCAGGTATTCGGTGGACGGAAAAAATGCCATCTCTATTAATGTGAATGCAGCAAAAATCAATGTCACAGGAAATTTCACCATTCAAACCATTCCACAAACGGGCTCCACGCAAATCAACAATAGCATACAAACTTTTGGCATCAAAGGCTCTGAGCAGCGATTAATGATCCAGCTCGGTTACAACAGAATTTTCGGTGATAATGAAAAAGCCAACTTTTTTGCAGAAGCCGGACTGAATATGACCTATTCGCAATTTGATAAAAATGAAATTCTTATTAATGGCCTTTATATTAACCTGCTGGAGTTTTATGATTATCAGGGGATACAGGTAGGATACACCAGGCTTCCAAGAGGAATGGGATTAGGAGCATACGCCGGAGCTGGCCTAAATATCACCATGAGTGAGAAATTTACCATCCAGCTTATGTACAGTCCCTCTTACGAAGGAATAGCCATCGGTGCTAACACAAGATTAAAACTTCAGAATGCTGTTGGCCTGCGTGCTTACTATAATTTTTAAAGCTTTTCAAGATATTTCCTTGCCTTCATTTTAAAGAATTCATCTTCCATCGGAAAATGTTTCCTGCAGGGATATTTGTTAGCCAACAGAAAATATATTTTTGCCAGCGGCTTCTGACCATCCGCCTGCAAGGCTTCAGCATAATAAAAATTGCAGCCAACGTTGGTTGGAAAATGCCTCAACGCATTCTTCATGATCTTTACCGCTTTCTTCTTATCCGGCCATGTAATCACCATGGGAATATAAGGCGTCTTGTAATTCAAGGCTGCTTCAGTTTTCCAGCCCCCCCCATCATTGTACATGGAGTCGGTTTCGATCAGCATTCTTGTATGAAACAATAATTTTGTCATTACTCCTGATTCCACGCTTTTCATAACACCGTTGATCTCGGCTAACAAAGCAATAGAAGAGATCAGCTCGAAACGGATCTTTCCGTCCTTCGGATATTTTTTCACCAGGTCAGTGCCGATTCCAGCCGCTTTAGTATAAACTGCCTTTCTCTCACTTTCCGTTGTATATACAAAGCGGCCTTTGAAATTGAGGCATTGCATATAGTAACCTCCGGCAATCAACACATTTTTATTGTGTTTCAGCTGATTTTCAAAAACCTGAATGGCTTTGTTTACATTGATATCGTTTGCCTGCAAGCCCTTTGCATTCTCCGAACGGGCATTGAAATAATCAATGCCAGTTTGCAGCTCCTCATCGGGAGCAACAAAAGAAAAAGTAAATAATATGAAAAGAAATCGGAGCATGGAATATAATTGAATTAAAAGGCTATGCTTTAACCTACCTACATCATTTTGGTACGCTTTACCAGATAAGGCATCAGCACCTGATCAAAGCCTTCATTGATATCAGCTTCTACATAGTCGATCTTGTATTGACCACATTTCAGCATCAGCTCCTTCTTGTATGCAGACATCTGCGTAAGGTACGTATCTTTAATTTCATTCGGATGCAATTTGATCTCTTCGCCGGTTTCCATATCGATGAAGCGATAGGGGCGATTTTCGAAATCAAAGTCGAGTTCTTTCTGTTTGTCCGTTACATGAAACAGGATCACCTCATGCTTGTTGTGTTTGATGTGCTGAAGTGCCGAAAACAGCTCTTCGGAATTGGCCTTTGAATCCATCATATCGCTGAAGATCATTACGAGCGATCGCTTGTGAATGGCTTCCGCAATCTCGTGCAGCGCGCTGATAGCAGATGTTTGTTTATACACCTTCACATCATGCGGCTGAATCCTTTTTTCCAGTTCATGGTATAACATCTTATGGTGCAAGGAGCTGGACTTAGCAGAAGTATGCACTTCCACATTTTCCGAAAAAAGGCTCAGTCCAACAGCATCGCGCTGACGTTTTAACAATTCAATCATTGCTGCAGCGCAATAAGCAGAAAAGGTGATTTTATTTTGTTTTACTTCTTTTCCATCGGGAAGCGGAAAATACATGGAGGAAGAAGCATCAATGATAATCTGACAACGGAGATTGGTCTCTTCTTCATACCGCTTCACAAATAATTTATCGGTGCGACCGTATAATTTCCAATCAATGTGCTTGGTGGGCTCTCCTTTATTATACAAACGGTGTTCAGCAAACTCCACGCTGAAGCCATGAAAAGGGCTCTTGTGAAGACCGGTGATAAAACCTTCCACCACCTGCTTCGCAATCATTTCCAAATGAGTGAAAGGCTGTATGTGTTGCTGATTGATCGTTTCCATGCACTAAATGTAATTTTAAAAAGTAAACGATTAAAGTTTAATATTAGTCTGTGAGATTTACCAAAAAATAAAACAGTAGGCTTATCACCTACTGCTTCAATAAAAATTGTAAACTTAAGACTAAAGTAAAGCCTTCAATTTTGCATCCAATACCGATTTCGGAACTGCGCCAACTTGCTTATCAACAACTTGTCCGCCTTTAAAGAAAAGGATAGTAGGGATATTGCGAATACCGAACATTGCAGAAACGTTCGCGTTTAGGTCGACATTTACTTTACCAACTACTGCTGTATCGGCATAGTCTTTAGATAGTTCTTCCACTACTGGTCCAACCATGCGGCAAGGTCCGCACCATTCTGCCCAAAAGTCAAGTAATACCGGTTTGTCTGATTTTGCTACCAACTCATCAAAGTTAGCGTCTGTAATTTCTAAAGCCATTTTATTGATTTTTTAAAAAATTGATATTATGATTCAATTGAACCCTAAAGATAAAATTGTATTTCTATATAGACAAATGAATTGCCAAATTGTTTTAATGCCAGCCTGTCATTTTTGGATTTAGCTTATTTTAGATAGCTCCTCCCTTGATTTCCTGAACCATTCGCTATTTCCCCTTAACTCGCCTGCTCTCATGTGAGAGGATTCGTCCAATATTTCGCTGAAAATAGCCTTTGCTTCGGCTGTTCGTTCTGCTCTCACAAGAAATTGTCCATAATTAACGCGGCCTTCAAAATTGGAGAATTTACCTCTGATTGTCTTTAATTCGGCTTCTGCCTCGGTTACTTTCCCTGTTTTTTCCAAAGAAAGCGCATATAATATGTGAGAATGCGACTTTTTGAACTCTGAGGACCTGATTATTTTCTGTGTAATCTTCACTATTTCGTCATAGCGTTCTAGCTTATAGCAAGCAATAATCATTTTATTGATCACATATTCGTTATCGTCAAAAATACCGGTCAGGCAAGATTCATACAAGTCAATTGCTTCCTCCAATTTATTGGAAGCCAGATATGCATCTGCCAGCGCTACTTTATTATCAAATGTGTTGGAGAATTCCAGCTTTTTCTCCAGGTCTCTGATTCGGCCCACCGGATATATCATCGTAGATAAATTCGACTGAACAGCTGACAGGTCTCGTTTGGTAAGAATTTCGGAAAATATGTATATAAGACAACCAATAACCGGAATAAAAATCACTATCCAGATCCATTTATTCTGATTTCCTTTTCTGATGCAATGAAATACACAAACGGCCTGAAGTGCAATAATAAAGTAATAGGGCATTTCAAAAAAATAGAACATACAGTTATATTTATCCGGAACTAAGATAACGATAAAACGATCGCTAATAACTCAAATGAGAAATAGTTTATTCGTACCTTTAACAAATAAAGAATCAATAATATCGTTCCCATTCTAAGCACTTGATCAATTTTATGATTTCTCCAAAACATAATTTCCCTTATAAAATAGCTTTCCCGGCAATTTGTTTTCTTTTCTTCATATGTACTGTTCTCCCTCATCAGCTAAACGCTCAGTTCAGCTATAAGGTGGAAGGTAGCGTAAAGCATAACGGAAAGCCTCTATCCGGAGCGGACGTCGTGATTACCAACAATGCTGGCATCGAGAAAGCACTGACAACCAACTCAGCAGGAGCATATTCGTTTAACCTTCAGCCAAATGATGAATATACCTTTGTAATTTCTAAAGTCGGTTTTACACAATTCCAGATCATTTATTCCACCATGGGCCTCACCGGAGAGCTTGCAAAAAAGTTCAAAGGTGTTTCGAAACCCGAAAGTGAATTGTTCGAAATGCCTTCGGACCAGGCAACCTTATTAAAATTGAACGCTATTCTTGATAAACCTCTCTTGAGCTTTTTTTATAATTCAGAGCAAAACACGATGGATTCGGATGAAAGCCTGGAGCAGTCCCTGGCCCAGGATCTGGCTAAAGTTGCCAAGCTATCGGGAGGACAATCTTCCACCATTGAAACCAGTTATAAAAATGCGATCAGCAAAGGAGATGCTGCTGTTCTGGCAAAAAACTATTTGCTGGCCAAAACGGCCTATAACGATGCGATTGCCATCAAACCGGCTGAACAATACCCAAAGACAAAATTGACTGAAATAGACAAAGCGATTTCTGCCGCAGAAGAAAAAGTAAAGGCGGATGCTGCTGAAAAAGAACGTCTGGCAAAAGAGAAAGCGTTAGCAGATGCGGCCGCAAAGGATAAGGCGGAGAAAGACAAAGCTGCAGCCAATGCTTCTGCAAAAGAAAAAGCAGAGAAAGATAAAGCGCTGGCGGAAGCGGCTGCTAAAGAAAAAGCTGAAAAAGACAAGGCTGTAGCCGATGCTGCAGAGAAACTACGTCTTGAAAAAGAGAAAGCATTAGCCGATGCATCGGAGAAAGACCGCATTGCAAAGGAAGCAGAAGCCGCTGAAAAAGCACGCATTGCAAAAGAAAAAGCGATGGTAGATGCGGCAGCAAAGGATAAGGCGGAAAAAGACAAAGCTGCAGCCGATGCTTTAGCAAAAGAAAAAGCAGAGAAAGATAAAGCGATGGCGGAAGCGGCTGCTAAAGAAAAAGCTGAAAAAGACAAGGCTGTAGCCGATGCTGCAGAGAAACTACGTCTTGAAAAAGAGAAAGCATTAGCCGATGCATCAGAGAAAGACCGTATTGCAAAGGAGGCAGAAGCCGCTGAAAAAGCACGCATTGCAAAAGAAAAAGCGATGGCAGAAACAGCCGCAAAGGATAAGGCATTAGCCGATGCTGCTGAAAAGGAGCGTCTCATCAAAGAAAATGCAGATAAGGAAAAAGCGATTGCGGATGCAGCTGAAAAAGAGCGGATGCAAAGAGAAAAAGAAAAAGCGGATGCGATAGCAAAAGAAAAAGCAGAACGGGAAAAAGCCGCTGCTGATTTAGTTGAAAAAGAACGACTGGTAAAAGAAAATGAAGAGAAAATGCAGCTTGCAAAGTTCAACGCTATTATGGCGAAAGGAGATTCCGCTTTAAAAGTAAAGAACTACCCGTTAGCCAAAACAACTTATGCAGAAGCTTCTAACCTGCGACCAAAAGAAACGAGCCCTGCACAGAAAATAAAAGAAGCAGACGGATTGATTGAACTGGAAAAACAATCACAATATACCAATGAGCTTGCTAAAAAATATCCTCAGGGAGTTACAGAGGAAATTGTAAAGGAAGGCAGCGTAAAAGTCACTAAACGCATTGTTGTGCAAGGAAATAAAGGCAATTTATATGTAAAGAAAGAAACCAGCTTTGGTGCCGTTTACTACTTTAAAGATGATGTAACGATCAGCGAACAAGAGTTCAACAAAAATACGGTGATCAAATAACAATCCTATAAAGCAAAGTCTAATAATCGTTTTAGTTTAGTCTTTAATTTAATTTATATTCCCAACCTTTTTCCTGCAGTAATGCGAGCAGCTCATTGTTAGGATTAACCTTCAGTCTTTTTGATGGAAGCAATACTACAATATTTTCCTCAGCATCAAACACTTTAAACTTAAGGGTGCAATTACCCGGTTGCCCCTCATTATTTTTCAGAACAATTTCATGGAATTTTTCCATAAACTCCTCGTCCAGCTCTTTTAAAGCAATGCTTACTGTAAGACTTTTTGCAAGCTTATCTCGCAATTCAGAAAGCAGCTGAATATTGCTGACTTTAAATTCAAAGTTGCCCGAATTTCTAAACCTTTCCGAAATTTTCCCTCTTACATATAGGAAAAGCCCATTCACCATGTATTGCTTAAATTTCACATAATCTTCGCCAAAGAAAGCAAGCTCAGCAGATTCACCATAATCTTCAATGGTGATTTTGCCCCAGGGATTACCTGTTTTAGTTACACCATTGTGAACATTGGTTACAATACCACCAAACACAAGGTCTTTGTTTTTGTTCTCTTCAATCTTTTTAATATCTGCCAGTCGCTGATGACAGAAATTATCCATCTCCAGTTTGTAAGTATCCAAAGGATGACCGGAAATGAAGAATCCAACTACATCTTTTTCATTCTTCAACTGTTCAAGATTGCTCCAGGGTTCACACACCGGTATTTTAGGCTCAGGCATATCCACGGCGCTGTCTTCACCAAACAAGGAAACCTGAGCGGAATTTATCCCTTCCTGATGAGAGCTTCCATAACGGATTACACGCTCAAGAAAATTACCGTTGTCATTTCCTTCGGTAAAAAAATAAGTCGCACGGTGAATATCAAATGAATCCAGACCTCCTGCATAAGCAAGGCTTTCGAAAGTTTTTTTATTCGCAGAGCGTAAATTTATTCTTCTCACAAAATCGAAAATACCTTTGTACGGGCCATTTGCATTCCGTTCTTCGACGATAGAAATTACGGCTGCCTCTCCTACCCCCTTAACAGCCCCCATCCCAAAACGAATCTGTCCGCTTTTATTTACGGCAAACTGATATTGGCTTTCATTTACATCCGGACCAAGCACAGGAACGCCCATGCGCTTGCATTCATCCATAAAGAAAGTAATTTTGTCAATATTGCTTAAGTTGTGCGTCAACACAGAGGACATATACTCACCAGGATAATGCGCTTTCAGGTAAGCCGTTTGAAATGCCACAAATGCATAACAGGTAGAATGCGATTTATTGAATGCGTACTGAGCAAATTTTTCCCAGTCGGTCCAGATCTTTTCCAGCTTATCAGGAGGCAAACCTTTCTCCGTGGCGCCCGCCATAAACTGGCCTTTCATCTTATCAAGCGTGTATCTGTCTTTCTTTCCCATCGCTTTACGCAACACATCGGCATCGCCTTTGGAAAAGCCTGCCAGTTTCTGGGAAAGCAACATCACCTGCTCCTGGTAAACCGTAATTCCGTAAGTATCTGCAAGGTACTCCTCCATTTCCGGAAGATCGTATGTGATAGGTTCCCGCCCATGTTTCCGGGCAATAAAATTAGGAATGTATTCAATCGGTCCTGGACGATACAAAGCGTTCATCGCAATTAGATCGGCGAATTTATCTGGCTTTAAATTGATCAGATGTTTCTGCATACCGGCGCTTTCAAACTGGAAAGTTCCGTTAGTATCACCATGCTGATAGAGCTCAAACGTTTTTTCATCATCCAGAGGAACATCATCAATTACAATGTCAATTCCATGATTCTCTTTAATCAGGCGCAAAGCATCACGCATGATGGTCAGCGTTTTCAAACCAAGAAAGTCCATCTTGATTACGCCTGCATCTTCGATGACTCTTCCATCGTATTGCGTAATGTATAGATCCGTTTCTTTTGATGAAGAGATGGGAACAATTTCTGTAAGATCTTTCGGAGCAATGATGATCGCGGAAGCATGAATGCCTGTGCCGCGAACAGAACCTTCCAGGATCAACGCTTCTTTCAGCACTTTTGCCTGAAGATCATTTCCTGCAAGAATTGCACGTAGCTTTTTTACATCTTCGAGGTCTTCCTTTGTTAATCCTTCTTTTGTTTCAAGACTTGCTTCGCCGGTCATCGGAGCTTTCAGAACACGCTTCAATTCAATCCCCGGTTTCTCAGGAACAAGTTTCGCAAGCATGTTGGATTCCTGCAAGGGCAAATCCAAAACGCGGGAAACATCCTTGATACTCATCTTTGCTGCCATTGTTCCATAAGTGACAATTTGCGCAACCTGGTTCTTTCCGTATTTATCCACCACATAATCAATCACCTTCTGACGACCTTCATCATCAAAATCTGTATCAATATCGGGCATCGACTTACGATCGGGATTTAAGAAACGCTCAAACAGCAAATTGTATTTGATAGGATCGATGTTGGTGATGCCGATGCAGTAGGCAACAGCCGATCCTGCAGCAGAACCACGGCCCGGGCCGATGAATACGCCTATATCACGTCCTGCTTTAATAAAATCAGCAACGATCAGGAAGTATCCCGCAAAACCCATGATGCGGATAGTATTCAGCTCAAAGTTCAAACGCTCTTCTACTTCGGGAGTTACATCACGGTAACGTTCTTTGGCGCCGGTAAATGTTAAATGATGCAGGTAATCATCCTGTGTTAAAAAGGTAGTTGGAATCTGAAAATTCGGCAACATGATGTCCTGCTTGAGTTTCAAGGGAGTAATCTTGTCGACAATTTCATTGGTATTGTCAATTGCTTCCGGCAGATCACTGAACAGCTGAGACATTTCCGCAGTTGTCTTGAAATAAAACTGATCGTTATAAAAAGCAAAACGTTTTCCTTTGGATGAGTTGGAATCGTCATCACCGAAATCCTTCATGATCGGTGTGCTCTGCTTTTCTCCGGTATTGATGCACAATAAAATATCATGCGCATTGGAATCCTGCTGGTCCACATAATGTGAATCGTTAGAAGCAATAATTTTTACGTTGTATTTTCTGGCCCATTTTACGAGCACTTCATTCACAACATTCTGATCAGGGATATCATGCCGCTGTAACTCAATGTAATAATCTTCTCCGAAAATATCCAGCCACCATTTGAATTCTTTTTCACCTGCTTCTTCTCCATGTCGTAAAATGGTACGTGGCACCGAAGCGCCCAAGCAGCATGTTGTTGCGATCAGGCCTTTGTGATATTGGAGGATCAGCTCTTTATCGATCCGGGGATATTTTCCATACAGACCCTCCATATACCCATAAGAACAAAGCTTTACGAGATTTTTATATCCTTCCGCATCTTTCGCTAAAAGCAACTGGTGATAACGAACATCCTTATCCTCTTTGGTAAATTGGCGTTTGTGGCGGTTTTCCACCACATAAAATTCGCAGCCGACAATCGGTTTAATTTTATTCGGATTTTCAGGAGTATTGTGCTTTGAGGCTTCTGCCACAAATTTGAATACACCAAACATGTTACCATGGTCGGTAATTGCCAATGCACGCATGTTATCATTTACCGCTTTTTTATAAAGCGATGAAATATCTGCAGCACCATCCAACAATGAAAATTGGGTATGCACATGTAAGTGGGAAAACTGAGTCATTCGTTATATAGTCGCTGTGATCTTTAAAATCAACAGATTTCATTAGTAAATTGTTTCAGGGATTAAATTTAATCATTTAAAAGCGGCTGTGAAATACTGTTGAAAAGTGCTTAAAAGTTGCCTAGGTAAAATCACCTTATTCTATTTTATTTAACCCTTTTAGTTTGCAAAAATGAACTATTACGTTATATTTGTGTAAATTCAACCGGATAAACTGCTTCATATGGATAAAACTGGAGATATTTTTTCTGTTGGTGACTGGTCACGATTTCTGGAAGAAGAGGATTTGATTCTTTCTTTTAAAGGTGAATTTACCCAGGAGCTTATTAATGCTATATTATTATTATCCGATAGCAAGGAGCAATTGAATGAACGAAGCAATGTTATTAAGAACAGAATCTTCGCTGTAATTGTTGAGTGCCTTCAAAATATTTGCAAGCATGGCGCTGACGATCTGAAACGCTCTGAAATACGACCAGGCATTATTCTAATCGGAAAGCAAGGCCATACCGCACTGATTTCCACTGGCAACCTCCTTCTAAACTCGGAAGTAGACGCGTTAAAACAAAAAATCGACCATCTGAAAAGTCTCCAACCGGACGACGTAAAAAAACTGGCAAAGGAAATATTGCTTACCGGTACACTATCGTCAAAATCAGGTGCCGGTCTCGGACTTATAACCATCATCCGGAAGTCTCAGAAGGTTGAATACAGCATAACGAAAATTGATGAAGAGTTATCTTTCTTTGCCATTGAAGTATCTGTTTCCACGCTTGTAAAATAATTTTATCTTAATGGAATTTCTAATAATCGAACCTTCGATTGATACTCCGGCGGTATCAATGGATGCAGAAAAAGGACACATTGAAATCTCAGGGAAATCATATCCCGAAGATACCTTGGAATTTTATGCTCCCATCCTTCAATGGATGAACGACTATGTTGAAAACCCCAGACCATCTTCGAAATTGGTATTCAAGCTTATTTATTTCAATTCCTCTTCCTATAAACCCATTTTCGATTTGATCAGAAAAATGGATGAGCTCCGGCAAAAAAACATGGCAGTTACAGTTGAATGGCATTGCAAAGGCGGTGACACTGATATGAAAGAAATTGGCCAGGAGCTCGCAGAAATTGCAAATATCTCATTTGATTATTATTCTTTCTGATTATTCTAAAGTAACGTATGAAGACCTATTCTCTCAAAATACTTGCAACACTTTTGGTGATGTGGCACTATTCGGTTTTCGCTCAAACAGAAATATTCAATTCTCTCAATGTAGAAGACGGACTCGCACAATCGCAAGTACATTGCATACTACAAGACAACCGTGGTTATGTATGGTTCGGCACTGATGGTGGAGGCGCTTGCCGCTACGATGGTAAAAGCTTCGTTACCCTTAACGCTACAAACGGCTTACCTTCCGACAAGATATTAAGCTTTGCTAAGGATAAACAGGGAAACATCTGGATAGGGACAGAAAGAGGGATCGCAGTTTATAATGGACATAAGCTTATTTCGCTGCCTTCCGATTTCAAAAGAACAAATGATCAGCGGATCTATGGAATTGTTTGCGGCGACAATGACTCCATCTGGTTCGCTACGAGCGATTATGTGTCTGTGTGGAATGGGCGAAGTTTACAAAAAATTGATTCGACCGAGGGATTAATACGCTGTGTATTTAGAGACAGTCGTGGTAGCATCTGGGCAGGAACATACAACAAGGGATTATATAAAATTACAGGCACACATGTGAAAAAGTACACGATGGCAAATGGCCTGAGTGCTGGATCGGTTGAGTCCATTGCAGAACCTGTGAAAGGGGAACTCTGGCTATGCAACAATGAGGGCATCGACATTTTTCATACTGATGACGATAAGATAGAAACGATTCCTGAAATGAAAGGAAAAGTCACAAAATTCATATTCAATGACAATAAGAATGTGTGGATTTTAACGGAGGGGCCTGATGTTTATCATTTTTCCGGACACAATTTCAGGCAGTTAATAAACAAGCAAACAATGTCCAAAGAAATCTGGAGCGTCCTCAAAGACCGCGAAGGTAATCTCTGGTTCGGCTCAAATGGCGCGGGTGTTATAAAGCAGCAATCCACGCCCTTTTTAATACTAACAAATAAAGATGGCTTATGCGGAGAACTGGTTCTTTCTATGCTTCACGACCGCAAAGGGAACGAATGGT
The DNA here is from genome assembly GCA_036399275.1 of Bacteroidia bacterium. GTDB lineage: Bacteria > Bacteroidota > Bacteroidia > 2-12-FULL-35-15 > 2-12-FULL-35-15 > 2-12-FULL-35-15. Next base: position 24,677 of record DASWNK010000105.1, read on the forward strand.
ATGGAACAGAAAAAGGGATAACTCAAATAGTAAAAGATAAAGCAACGGGAGAGAAACACGCCAATTATTTTTTTAAGGAAGGCCGCACCTGGGCATTGCTGGAAGATAAAAAAGGAAACATCTGGTTCAGTACGACTGAACATGGCGTTTATAAGTATGACGGGCATGTGCTTAAAAATTATTCAGACAAAGATCTGGGCGGTCATTATGTTCGGTCTCTGCTGGAAGATGATCAGGGGAATATATGGATAGGAGTGAATACAGGTCTGGTGAAATTCGACGGCAAAAATTTCAAAATCTATAAAAAAGAGGACGGGATCCTATCCATGGCCATCGCCTCAACAAAGGACCATAAGGGCGACTTGTGGTTTGCTACAGGCGCAGGGCTTTTTAAATACAACAACCTTTCCGACAAATTTATCGGTTTTACAAACGCGGATGGCTTATCAAACGACGCCTTGATGGGTATCACAGAAGATTCCGATGGAAACATCTGGTGCGGTGGTTTCAAAGGAATAAGCAAAGTAGATTTCAACAACAGAACCTGTAAAAACATTTCCATATCGGAAGGACTTACTTCCAATTCAGTATATGTACTAGCATCCGATAATCTGGGTTATATATATGTTGGTACGAACCAAGGTATCGACAGGGTCAACGCGAATCTTTATAACCGGACAGGCGATCTTAAAATAAAGCATTATGGAAAAGAGGAAGGCTTTATCGGTTTGGAATGCAACACTAATTCATATTTGAATGCCAAAGATGGCTCCATATGGTTTGGAAGCATCAATGGAGCAGCGCGGCTGGATCCTGCCCGATTGCAACCAAACAATGCTCCACCCCTACTATACATTACGGGCATTAATTTGTTCTTTGATCCCTTCGACTGGACAAATTTTTCGCAGGGAACGGATCCCGAAAGCGCGCTTCCTGTCAGGCTTGCACTGCCTTATAATAAAAACCACCTTACATTCAATTGCATTGCTCTATCGCTTACAATTCCCGAAAAAACGTTATATAGTTTCAAAATGGTTGGATTTGACAAAACATGGTCTCCGCCGAATAAGCAATCGTATGTAACCTACTCTTATTTGCCCCCCGGGAATTATACTTTTGAAGTAAGAGCGATGAATAGTGATGGTGTGTGGGCAAAAAAACCGGCCAGATTCAGTTTTACAATTGATCCGCCTTTTTGGCAAACCTGGTGGTTCTATTTGCTTTCAGCCATCTTTTTT
>DASWNK010000106.1:0-27559 GCA_036399275.1 Bacteroidia bacterium
GAGTAATCCAATGCCTGAATACATCTTCCACTTGGCGTATAATATTTGGCCACTGTAACTTTTAGCTGTGCATTATAGCTCAGTGGACGCGTTTGCTGAACCAGGCCTTTTCCGTATGAGCGCTGTCCGATCACAACACCTCTATCGAGATCCTGTAAAGAGCCGGAAACGATCTCGGAAGCGGATGCAGAACCACGATCAACCAGCACAGCAATCGGAATAGAGATGTCCACCGGAGAGTTCGCTCCTTTGTAAACTTTATCCCAATCCTTTACTTTGCCTTTTGTACTAACGATTTCTGTTCCTTTTTCTTCAAAAAGATTAACAATATCAATGGCCTCTTTTAATAATCCACCGGGATTTCCACGCAAATCAAGCACAAGCGATGTAAATTCCGGGTTCTTTTTTAACTCCAATAATGCTGCTTTCACTTCTCCGGCAGCATTTTCGGTGAAACCGGTCAACTTTATGTAGCCTATATTTTTTGTCAGCATACCTGAATAAGGCACGCTTTTAATTTTAATTTCTTCTCTGCTGATTGTCTTTTCCAAAGGTTTTTTCTCTCCTTCACGTTCTACCAACAATTTAATTGTTGTGCTCGCCTGACCTTTCAGATATTTACTGATGTCATCGGTTTTCTTGCCCTTTACATCAATATCATTCACTTTCAAAATTTTATCGCCCGCCCTCAAATCTGCTTTCTGTGCAGGAAAACCTTCATATGGTTCCGAAATCACCACGTAATCTCCGATTTGTCTCACTAAAGCACCAATACCACCGTATTGACCGGTTGTCATGTAGCGGTAGTCTTCAATTTCCGATTCAGGAATAAAATTAGTGTACGGGTCCAATGATTCCAGCATATCATCGATTCCTTTTTTCATCAAGTCACCTGGATTGGTTTCATCCACATAGTAAATATTCAGTTCACGAAACAATGTTGCAAAAATGTCAAGATTCTTAGACACTTCGAAATAATTGTCAACGAAGCTAAAAGAGATAGTTGCGTATCCCGCAATAACCAAAGCAAGGAAGGCCAGTTTGAATTTCTTGAAAAATGCTTTCATATTATTAAATTAAAACGTTGAATTTGAATCTTTAAATACATACTTATGGCACCGGATCATGGCCATGCCCTCCCCAGGGATGACATTTCGAAATACGTTTCATGGTTAAAATAAAACCTTTCAACAAACCATGCTTTTTAAATGCTTCCACTCCATATTGTGAGCAGGAAGGCTCGAAACGGCAAGCAGGACCCAATAAAGGCGAAATGGTGTATTGGTAGATTTTTATCAAACCAATAAACAAGTAGCTAAAAGGTGCTGTTATTATTTTCATGCCAAATCCGTCTTCACCGTTTTACTTAAACGCTCCATCGATTCTATTATTTTCTCCTCTATCTCTTTATATTCAATCTTTGTTTTTGCGGTATAAACCAGCATCAGCAAAATTTTTTTTTCCCCCAGAACATCATACACCTTCTGCTTTTCTTTTCTGTATGCTTCACGAATCTGGCGCTTTATCCTATTCCTGTCTACGGCCCTTTTAAATTTTCGTTTCGAAACGCTGATCACAATCTTCACAGGCGATGAGCTTTCTGCAATCGGAAGCCAGCTGATCCTTAATGGGAAATTATTGAAAGAACGGCCGTTTTCAACTAGTCTTTCAATTAATACTTTGCTGCATAAACGTTCGTTCTTGGAAAAAGTTTGCATTGCAAGTATAAAAATAATGTAAAAAATCTGTAAAAATGAATAATTGTGATGGGTGCAATGCTGTGATTGATAAACGGCAAAATCTAATCTTATTTACCTTTATTGGCAGTGGTAATGTATTGCTCCAGAGCCATTGTCATAGAGGGCGCTTTTGGGTTAGGAGCATGAATATCCAGGTGTAAGCCTGCTTCGAGCACAGCTTTTGCTGTTGTTGGGCCGAAACAGGCAATCCGTGTTTTGTTTTGCTTGAATTTCGGAAAATTTTTGAATAAGGATTTGATACCTGCCGGAGTGAAAAACACCAAAATATCATAATTCACATTTGCAAGATCACTTAAATCACTTGCAACCGTACGGAACATCACTGCTTTGGTATATTTGATCTTCGCTTCGTCCAGCTTGTCGGCAATTTCTTCTTTCGCTATATCCGAACAAGGCAATAAAAAATTCTCTTGTTTGTGTTTCTTGATTACTTCCATCAAATCAACTACCGTTTGCTTGCCATGAAAGATTTTGCGCTTGCGATACAAGACGTATTTCTGAAGATAAAAAGCGGTTGATTCGGAAACACAGAAATACTTCATGGTTTCAGGCACTGTCACTCTCATTTCCTGACACATTCTGAAATAATGATCCACCGCGTTCCGGCTCGTCATGATCACAGCAGTATGCTCGGCAATGTTTACCTTGTCTTTCCTGAAATCCTGGGCAGAAACGCCTTCTATATGTATAAATGGACGGAAATCAATCTTTACATTGCATTTTTTTGCAAGGTCCAGATAAGGTGATTTATCCCCCTCGGGCTTTGGTTGAGAAACAAGCAATGTTTTAACTTTCAATTTTGTTGAGTTTAGAGTGAAACAAACAAAAAAGGAATACTTCCTCTAACACTTAATTAAAATTGATCATGAATAACTTGATCATAATTACAAAAGGGAGTATTTCAAGGGTGCAAAGATATAAAAATAAATAGAATTTTGAAACTCTTATGCTGTTAAACCCAATAATTAGACCTCTCAACAATCTGACACATAGTAAAAAACCGAAAATCCCCAAGCCGCTATAGACGAAAACCAAAGGAGCCACTCCCTTCACGAACGCCATGCAAATCACTACAGGAAGGAGAAACAAACCCAATATGTTGCAAAAAAGAAAGATGGCCATTGCGTAATCCCCTGCTTCCTTATAACTCTGAAAGATAAAGCCAAAAAGGCGGACAATAATGATCTTGAGGCTATATGCTGCTGAAATGACCAACATCGTTTTCAGAAAAAAAAGGCTCTTGCTTGCCTCATTCGTATAATTGTAATATGCAGCAACCTGTGTAATGAACATGGAAAAGGTCATCATGAATAGCAAGGATAAAAACACAGAAACCCTGTTGCCCAGCGAAAGCTCGTCCCTGCCGAGCTGGTTTGCATAACGACTGATATAAAAAGCTTTGACCATTTGTGTCAGTCTCTTTCTGTTAGATGCGTAAAGCCACACAAAAAGAACAAAGGACACAAATAACAGGCTCGCTACTCCATAGTCAAAATCAGTATAATGAATTTCGGGAGCAGGATTTCTAACCGGCAGCATATGCTCACCGAACAATGAATTAGTTCGGGACGTGTCGCTTAGGGCTGATTGGATATGTTGTGGGAAAACTGGCAATACTGCAAAGTTAACTCAATTTTCAGTAAATAAAAAGAGGTTGCTCCTAAGAACAACCTCCGATAACCCCTCAATGGATTATTTATGCTTTTTCTTTCCTCCGATGTTAAACACCCTGGAAATATTGAACCCGAATTTATACCCGCCTTTCAGCCAGCTGTCGGTAGTATTGGGGATATAATTATTTTCAATGATACCGGAAGCATTAGTGAAATTCAAATGAAATACGTGTCCTCCTGTTTCGATCTCAATACCGATCGCTAATGGATTGTAATAAGGGTTGGCCGTATTTCCTTTCCGGAAATCGGAGAAGGTATAATAATAGTCGGCGATGATCCCTAATCGCTTGGTGAGCTTAAAGCGAAAACCGCCACCAATAGAAAACAAATCATTTGTTTCTTCTGCGCTGTTATCTGCATTAATGCTGCCCAACACATAGTTTCTGTGCTGATAGGTAGGAGTGATCTGGGCGGAGAATCGCCAGCCAAACTTCCTTGCAATGAGTAGTTGAGTGGTATAAGCGAAACGGTGAATCTCGCTCTGCTTGAAATCCGGGCTGGTCACCATTCCACTATAGAATTGATTTGCAACTTGTGGATTATAGCTGACATCGGCATAAATGGCCAATGAAAGAGGAATGTGATTATCCTGGGTCTGGCTTAAAATGCGGTATTTCACCAATCCGTCGATCAGTTCATTTTGTTTGCTACGCGCAATACCCAAGGTCAAATTATCGGTAATTCCAAAATCAAAGCCTATGCGGATATCCGATGAGTTATCAAAGCCGTACAACTGATGAGCGCCGCCGCCGCTTTCTACCCCTATGTTTCCAAAACGGTGAGCAACACTAAAGTCCATTGTTCCGGCTTTTACTGTTTCTGTGGATTGCATATTGATGACCTTTGAACCTTTAAATGTTGCAATCACCTTTTCATGAACCTTCGGACCACCTGCAGAATCAAGCATCGCCAGCATATCGTCCTGCGCACTAAGAAAAGATCCGGAGCAAATAAGCCCGACCAATACTGCAGTTTTCTTTAAAATCATAGATTTAATTCTTTTTAAATGGAACAAGTACAGCATTTAATTTTACATCCACATCTTCTGCAATGTTCTGAACGTAAAGGCTTGGAACTTTAATATTATAATCAGCGATATGCACTTTAAATTTAGTTGCAATAGTAATCTCCTGACCTTTAATTGTAACAAGTCCATCCATCGTAATGTCCTTGTCTACGCCATGCATGGATAGTTTACCGGTAACGGTTACCTTATAGTCACCATCCTTTGTCCAATCGATTTTCTCGTTGATTTTTCCTTTAAATATGGTGTTGGGATATTTTTCACTTTCCATATAATTCTCATTGAAGTGCTCCTGCATCAATGGCTTCTCAAATATGAAAGCTGTATTTACGATCTTGATCTGAACATCATTTGTTCCGGTATTGATCAATGGCTTTGCTGCTTTATTGATCGCCTCAATGTTCTCCAGCGGGGAAGCCGAAAAGAAACTAATTTCGCATGTTTTTGCCATGTAAATCTGTGCAAAAACACTCGAACTAAATACTACTGCTGTGATTGATAAGAGTAATTTTTTCATGTTTGGAGATTTAGATTAAAATAAAAAGACCTAGGCAACAACTGTGCCCCAACAGTATATCAGTTATTCGGCGCACCCTGTTCGATCCAGCACTTCAGTTTACTCAACTCATCTTCTGTAAGTTGTGGGTTTCCTGCCGGAGGCATGTCTTTTAAAACAAAAACCCTGGTATTCAGACTACCGCTTTCAGCTTTCGCTTTTAATCCGGTATAGCTCGTAAAATCGCCGGTTCCGGTTCCGCCTGCGGTATGGCATGAAACACATTTCGAATTAATCATCGGCTGAATATCGGTCGCATAGAAGATTGTTGTTGTGCATCCTACCGGCAAAGGCTGCGCTTTCTCAAAGGTACAGGACGCCATCAACAAGGATGAGATGAAAATGATTAACAGATTCTTCATGTGTTTAGTTCTTATCACAAATATATAATAAATTTCATCTGATCAAAGGCTTTTGGAAGCCTATTACTTTATACTGTAGTCCTTCGTACTAACTTCCTTCCCTTTTTCATCCCAGTATATCCACTTTCCGCTCTCTATATCGTTCGTATAAGCGCCTTGGTACCGCTTGTTTCCATTGTCGTACCAGGTAGTGGTTTTGCCGTTTCTTACTCCTGAGGAAAAGGTTGTTTCACTCCAGGGCTTTCCGTCTTCATACCAGCTTTTCCAGAGTCCTTCCCGTTTCCCTTCTTTCATCATGCCCTGCATTTTTATTCCACCGTTCTTGTATCGCTGGATGCTTTCGCCATTTGCAACAGCGGAGTCCTGGCTGTTTTCAAACCTGAACCGCGAAACGACCTCAACAGGGGCCTCCTCTTTCACTTTCTTTACCTGTTCTTCAGGCGCTTCACTTGAGCAAGAAAATAATGTAATAGAAATGATTGCCGGAAAAATGAAACAAACTTTCATAGCTTTTAGTTTTTTCGTTCAGTAGTATATTTTACAAGGGATGCCAATGATGTTTTTGACGGGCTTTCGCTGAAGCTGTTCAGTAATTGCAAAGCCTTATTCTTGTAATCATTCATGCACGTTTCAGCATACTGTATCCCCCCACTTCTAATTACGAAATCAATTACTTCAGCAACCTTCTGAGGATTGTTATTGTTATTTTTAACAATATGAATGATCCTTCTTTTTTCAAAATACGAAGCTTTGCTTAAGGCAAAGATCAAAGGCAATGTCATCTTTTTTTCTTTGATGTCAATCCCGGTTGGCTTACCAATATTGGATCCATCGCCATAATCAAATAAATCGTCTTTGATCTGGAAAGCGATTCCAACGGCTTCACCAAATGCACGCATACGTTCGATCGGTTCTGCATCCGTTGTGACGGAAGCCGCTCCGCAGGCACAGCAGGATGCAATCAGGGATGCTGTTTTCTTACGGATAATATCAAAATAAACCGCTTCATCAATGTCGAGCTTTCTTGCTTTTTCTATTTGCAGTAATTCACCTTCGCTCATTTCGCGAACGGCATTCGAAACCAATCCCAAAAGATGATAATCCTTATTATCAACGGAAAGCAACAGGCCACGCGATAATAAAAAATCGCCAACCAGCACCGCTATTTTGTTCTTCCATAATGCGTTCACCGAAAAGAATCCTCTGCGCTCATTGGAGTCGTCCACCACATCATCGTGTACCAAGGTTGCCGTGTGTAAGAGTTCAATTAATGATGCTGCCCGATAGGTTGAGTCGTTCATTTCTCCAACTACTTTAGCAGATAAAAAAACGAACATGGGACGAAGCTGCTTCCCTTTACGCTTTACGATATAATGTGTGATCTTGTCCAGCAACGGGACGGAGCTCTTCATGGAGGATTTGAACTTCTGTTCAAACTCCTTCATCTCCACTTCGATCGGTGCTTTTATCTGGTCTACAGTCATTATTGGTTTTTGCCTTTATTCTTTTGGGTTAACACAACTAAAGCAACAGTTCCTAAAACCATCAATACAGGACCGGAATAAAGCCCTCTAAAAAGATCGGGCCAGTGCATCATTTTAAAAATGTAGCCCACGAGTATAAGTAACATTCCCAGACTGATCGATATGATGGCTAGTATTTTCAATTTATTTTACTGCCTTCATTTTCCGTTTCTCAAATCCTTCTTTGTTTTTATTGGCCAACTGCCCGCATGCTGCATCAATATCTTTCCCCCTGCTCCTGCGTACATTCACAATAATATTTCTGCTCTCCAGATACTTGGCAAATGCATCCAATCGTTCGGCAGTCGTTTGCTGAAATTCTCCGTCATCAATCGGATTGTATTCAATGATGTTCACTTTACACGGGATGTGTTTGCAAAAATTCGCCAAATCGCGGGCATCTTCCAGGCTATCATTAAAATCCTTAAATGCAATGTATTCATACGTTACGCGTGTCCCGGTCTTTTCGTAAAAATATTTCAATGCTTCCGCCAGCGCTTCGAGTGTGTTGCTTTCATTGATCGGCATAATGCGGTCTCGTTTTGCATCATTGGCTGCATGCAGCGACAAGGCTAAGTTAAATTTCGCACCGTCGTCTGCCAGTTTTTTGATCATTTTCGCAACACCTGCTGTACTTACTGTAATACGTTGCGGCGACATATTTAATCCTTCCGGAGAAGTGATCTTCTGAATAGAATCCATCACATTTTTGTAATTAAGCAATGGTTCGCCCATGCCCATGTACACGATGTTGGTCAATGGAACTTTGTATTTATCTTCTGCCTGATTTTTAATTAGTACCACCTGATCATAGATCTCATCCGCATTAAGATTTCGCAAACGTTCCAACTTTCCTGTCGCGCAGAACTTGCATGTTAAACTGCAACCTACCTGGGAGGAAATGCATGCCGTCATACGTGTGGTGCTTGGAATCAACACGCCTTCCACAATATTACTATCGTAAAGCTTAAAAGCATTTTTTATGGTACGATCGCTGCTGATCTGCATATCATCCACCTTCACGGCATTGATCACAAAATGATTATTCAGCAACTCGCGGGTGGATTTGGAAAGATTGGTCATTTCATCGAAAGTAATGGCCGATTTTTTCCAGAGCCATTCATATACCTGTTTTGCACGAAAAGCCTGATCACCGTTTTCTATAAAAACCGTTTTCAATTCTTCCAGTGAAAGTGCGCGTATGTCCTTCTTAGTGTCCATTTTCGTTGAATACAAATTTACAAATAGATATTGAGATTTAGCGCTTTAAAATTCCGTAATTTTGCTGCGTTACAACAAGTTTTATGCGTAAAATTTCAGCCGATTATATTTTCCCGATTGCTTCAGAACCTATCAGAAATGGAGTGGTCACCATCAGCGATAACGGAACGATCATAAGCGTTGAAGGCCCCGCCGGACAATCATCTGAGCATTACGAAGGAATAATTTGTCCCGGTTTTATTAATACGCATTGCCACCTGGAGCTTTCTCACCTGCGTGCACAGATCAGTGAAAACAAAGGAATGACGGGGTTTATAACGGAGCTTATTGGTAAAAGAACTGTTTTTACGGAGGATGTGATTCAACAGGCAATAGCTGACGCGGAAGCAGAAATGATCCGGAACGGAATTGTTGCAGTGGGTGATATTTCCAATAATAACAGCACGTTCAGCCAAAAAGCAAAAGGCAATTTACGTTACCATACGTTTCTTGAGATTTTCAGCATGGATCCGGGAAAAGCAGTAGATACTTTTAACAAAGGGCTGTCTCTTGAAAAAGAATTGCAGGCTTTAAATGCGAAACTCCCTCATTCCATAATTCCGCATGCGCCTTATACCATGTCTGAACCATTGCTAGAGCTGATCAATCAACATGCTGCAGTGAAACAAAACATACTCAGTATTCACAATCAGGAAAGCGAAGGAGAAAGCGAACTCTTTATTTCTAATGACGGTGTGATGTTCGATGCTTTTAGAGCTATGGGTATCCCGGTTTCCTTCATGAGAAAAACAGGAGTAAATTCATTGCAATCGACTCTTCCACTTTTAAACAAGGCTTCAAAAATATTATTGGTCCACAATACATTTACATCGAAAGAAGATCTCCAATTTATTAAATCTCATCTCTCAAATCTCACACCTCAAATCTATTTCTGCACTTGCCCGAATGCAAATAAATACATCGAAAACAGACTTCCCAACTACGATATTTTTATAGCAGAAAATGCGCGGGTTACAATCGGAACAGACAGCCTGGCGTCGAATTGGAGCTTATCGGTGCTCGATGAATTAAAAACCATAACTGCATTTTATCCTCATTTATCGTTGCAGACATTGTTGAGTTGGGCGACAAAAAACGGCGCTGATTTTCTGAACTTTGATCACTTGGGAACAATTGAAAAAGGGAAAAAGCCGGGTTTGAATTTATTGAAAAATGTAGATGACTTAAAGATTACGAATGCAACAGAAGTGCTGAAACTGGCTTAAGCCATTAGTGCTTCGGCGATGATCAGATCGTAAGGAGTAGTAATTTTGATGTTCTCGCGATTGCCTTCCACGAGGTTTATTTTCTCTCCGAAAGATTCCAGAACTGTTGCATCGTCTGTAAATTCAGGCTTGTAAGCCTTAAGGAACGCCTGCTTGATCAGGTCGGCATGAAAACATTGCGGAGTCTGAACTATCGCATACTGTGTTCTGTCAAGAGCACAACTTTCTTTCCCTTTTAAGAAACGGATGGAATCATTTACCGGAATGGCCGGACTTGCATTTCCTCTCCGTTCTGCCTCCTCAAATGTTTTTAAAATGGTTTCATTGCTCACCAAAGGCCTTGCTGCATCATGAATTCCCACACAAGCATGTGCAGGAACCAACTCTAAGCCGTTTTTTACAGAATGGTAACGGGTTTCGCCGCCATCGGCTAATTGATGTTTAATGTTGAATTGATGCTTATCGCAGAGAGTTTTCCATTGCTCATTCAATTCTTTGGCAAGTACAACAATGAGAAAGGCGTCGGGAAGTGTTGCCGCGAATTTTTCGATGGTATGCATCAGCACAGGCTTGCCTTTCAGTTCGATGAACTGTTTTGGAATGGCATTGTTCATGCGGCTTCCGCTTCCTCCGGCGACTATGATGACGTATTTTTTCACGGTTATAAAAAATAAACCCTCTTCTTTTTAAAGGAAGAGGGTTTGAATAAATTAGAGAATTAACATGGCATCTCCATACGTGTAAAAGCGATATTTTTCTTTGATCGCTTCCTTGTATGCTTTCATCATCAGGTCGTACCCTCCGAATGCGCAAACCATCATCAATAAAGTGGATTCAGGTGTATGGAAATTGGTGATCATACAATTCGCAACACTGAAATCGTATGGAGGAAAAATGAACTTGTTAGTCCAACCATCGTATGGCTTTACAAATCCATCTGTGCTTACCGATGTTTCAATGGCACGCATGGTAGTTGTTCCCACAGCACATACTTTTTTCTTTGTCTCACGTGCTTTATTAACTACAGTACAGGCCTTTTCAGAAATATGTGCCTGTTCAGAATCCATTTTATGTTTGGTCAGGTCTTCTACTTCAACTGTTCTGAAAGTTCCCAGTCCAACGTGCAATGTTACAGTTGCAAAGTTAACACCTTTCAATTCCAGGCGCTTCAACAATTCTTTACTGAAATGCAAACCTGCAGTTGGAGCAGCAACAGCGCCTTCGTTTGTTGCGTAAACGGTTTGGTAACGCTCTTTATCATCTTCAGTTGGTGCACGCTTAATGTATTTTGGCAACGGTGTTTCGCCCATATCATTTAACGTCTTGCGGAATTCTTCGTATGAACCATCAAACAAGAAACGCAAAGTACGTCCACGGGAAGTGGTATTGTCAATCACCTCAGCAACCAAGGTATCATCATCACCAAAATATAATTTGTTTCCGATACGGATCTTACGTGCAGGATCAACCAACACATCCCATAAACGGCTTTCAGCATTCAGCTCGCGCAACAAAAACACTTCAATTTTAGCTCCTGTTTTTTCTTTATTTCCATACATACGTGCAGGAAACACTTTGGTATCGTTCAGGATCATACAATCGCCATCGTTAAAATAGCTCAGTACATCTTTGAATGCTTTGTGCTCAATCTTGCCTGTTTTACGGTGAACAACCATTAATTTGGCTTCATCACGTGTTTTCGCAGGTGTTTCAGCAATCAACTCTTTCGGCAAATTAAATTTGAATTGTGATAACTTCATTTGTTTGATTTTAGGAGTAAGGTGCTCTGGAATTCGAGAGGCAGGATGCCTGACTAATTTCATAAATCTTACGGGATTTATTTATGTGTTAATTGATGAGGCGGCAAAAGTAATATTATAAAGAGGCGATGTCAACAAAAATCGTATTTATTTTGCTTAAGCTCCTCTAATGTCAATAACAATAATTCACGGAGTTTGTTTAAAATGCCCTTATAGAACTTCTACTTTCACGCTCTTCTCAAACGCTTCAATGCTCATCGCGTCGCTCAGCTTATATGTTCCAATGCGCGTCCTGCAAAGCGCTGTCAGGTGAGCCCCACTTCCTAAGGCAAGGCCAAAATCTCTTGCCAGAGATCGGATATAGGTTCCTTTGCTGCAAACAATCCTGAAATCAACTTCGGGCAAAGCAATCCGGGTAATCTCAAATTCGGAGATTGTAATTTCTTTCGGTTTTATCTCTGCCGTTTGCCCGGCACGCGCAATATCATACGCCCGTTTTCCATCAATTTTTATAGCTGAATACAGGGGCGGCGTTTGTTGAATAGCGCCCATGAATTGAGCGGTGGTATCTCTGATCTGCTGATCGGTGATATGATCGGTCGGATAATGCGCATCTACTTCTTTCTCCAGATCAAAACAAGGTGTTGTAGCACCAATGTGAAAGGTTCCTGTATATTCTTTTTCCTGGGCCTGGTAGCTTTCGATGCTCTTCGTCTGTTTTCCCGTGCACACGATCAACAAGCCTGTCGCCAGCGGATCCAGCGTTCCTGCATGGCCAACTTTTGGCTGAACCTTTTTCCCGTCAAGCAATAAGGAAGGATGATTTTTTATCAGCCATTTCATTTTGTTCACTACCTGGAAGGAAGTCCAGGTAAGCGGTTTATGGATAAGAATCACTTCTCCTGTTCTGAAATCTGTCATGAAATTATGCGGTCAATTGCAGGCCCGTGCTGAGCGCATAGGCCAAAAATAATGCACCAAGGATGATGCGATAATACCCAAAATGCTTGAACCCGTATTTGTTCAGGAAGGCAATAAATCCTTTCACAGCCACTATTGCAACCAGAAATGCAACAAATGCGCCTAGCGCTAATATCATCAGATCGTCTTTGTGAATGTGATCATGCTCTTTTAATAAATCGTAGCCGGAAGCCGCAAACATGGTCGGAATGGCCAACAAAAAAGAAAATTCGGCTGCCTGCCTGCGGTCGAAGCCGGAGAAAACACCGCCGAATATCGTTGCCGCAGCTCTTGAAACACCTGGAATCATTGAAAAACACTGGATCAGGCCGATTTTAAAAGCGCCTGCATAACTGATGTCTTCTATCTCTTTGTACTCCGATTTTTTTTGCTGGCTCCATTTATCCAACAAGATCAAAATTACCCCGCCAACAATAAGTGAAATACTTACAGTGAAAGGATTAAACAAATAATGTTTAATTGCTTTATAGGCAAGAATACCGATAATGCCCGTAGGAAGAAAAGCAACCAATAGCTTTAAATAGATATTGATACCAACAAAGAAGCGTTTGATGTACAGCAATAATACAGCCATGATGGCGCCTAATTGAATCACAATCTCAAATGTTTTTGCAAACTCCGGATCTTTGATATCCATCAGTGATTGCGCCAATATCATGTGCCCGGTAGAAGATACCGGTAAAAATTCTGTTAAGCCCTCGATGATGGCAATTATAATGGCTTGGATATAAGTCATGGCGGGCTGATGGAAAGCTTGTTTTATATGAATGCAGGGCGGTGCCGGTGCAATTCACAGAATAGATATGATTAGCCTTTTGATTTTTTCATGATGGCATACAATACCACTACGAAACCACTCAATATAACAATGGGTGATAACGTAATCCTTCTGAAGCTGAAGATCTCATCTTCATGGAATTCGTTCGGATTTTCAGACCCACCGCCTACCATCAGCATATAGCCGATAGCAATGATTACAACTCCGATAATAAGTATACGATAGTTTTCTTTTGTGAAAGCAAAACCCGGTTGTTTTTTAGTGTCTTTACTCATCTGATAAATCGATTTAATAGCGCAAATGTAATATAATTTGGGTAAAACAGATGTTAAAAAAGGTGAAGCTTTCTAATAATGAAGATCATCCGATTTCAGGCGCAAATATTTGCGCACAGCCAGTGATGTACTGATCCAGGAAATAACAATGCCCAGCATGATCACGATCCCGAATAAGGAAAGCAGCATATTGGGATCCTGTAATTCGCCCAATTCAGGCAATTGCTTTTGCAGGAAGTATAAAAAACCGATGAGCATGGCAATGGCGATCAGCGCTCCATAAATACCATGACGTATTCCTTTTAATACAAACGGGCGTCGGATAAAGCCTTGTGTCGCGCCAACCAGTTGCATCGTTTTAATAATAAATCGTTTGCTGTAGATGGATAAACGGATCGTATTGTTGATCAAAGCCAGCGCTATAAACATTAACACACTGCTGATGATCAACACCCACAGGCTAAGCGCTCTTACATTCTCGTTGATGCTGTTCACCAGCGATTTCTGATAAATCACTTCTTTTACAAGATTAGTGTCGAGAAGCTCTTTTTCAATCCAGGCCAGACTATCGGCATTGGCGTATTCTGCTTTTAACCGAACGGTAACAGAAGCGGATAATGGATTAAAGCCAAGAAAATCGATGAAATCTTCGCCAATATCTTCCTGTAATTTTTTTGCTGCTTCCTCTTTGGAGATTGCCTGTGTTGATTTTACATAATCGGAAGCGTCCAGCGTTTTGATCAAATGCTGCACATCCACCTCTTTCGCATTGTCGTTGATCACGACCTGAACCCCGATGTTTTCCTTGAAATTATCCGAAAGCTTACGTGTATTCAGTATGATAATGCCCAGCAAGCCCAGCATGAACAATACCAATGAAAGGCTTACTACCGTTGTTATAGAGGAACCTGTTAACCTGCGTTTTGAATATTTGTCCGACACGTTTTTTTTCTTGTTTGTGTAAAACTACACATAAACAACACGTTTTTTTTGCCCTCTTCAATTTGAAATAAACAATACAACGTTAATAACCTTTGCTTATTTCTTTTTCTTACCGTTGCCTTTTCCTTTTTCTTTCGCTTTTCCAGCGCCACCTTTTGATTTCATGGATTTTTTCATGGCATGAAACTCCGCTGAACCCGGCTTAATGCCCATCTCTTTTGCAATAGCTCCCCAGCCTTTCGATTTATTTGCATGATAGGTCTGTACCACTTCTTCAAAAGGCTTGTTAATAGAAACAGATAGCTGTGCCGCCATGAATAAATCGCCGGGAGCCAATAATTGCAAGGCTGCATCTACTTTGGAATTGACAAGATTAAATGTACTCACTACATCATTCTTAAATGTTGTAATGTCTTTAATTGCTCTATTGTGGATATCTGTTAAGATGTTATTCATCTCCAGGTCACCAGTGGTTGCCGTAAAGCTTAGAATCTGAGCTTGAGATACTGTTGCATTAGCTACCAATACAATCAGGAATAGGAATAATTTTTTCATACGTATTATCGTTTAGTTTTTTCAAATATAAGTATTCCCCAGCCAATTTAAACAAGCGAATTTGTATATTCGCAATTCTAAAAAAGAATCAGGTTAAAAATGGAGTATAATTTCAGAAAAGTCGAGCAAAAGTGGCAGCAGTATTGGGCTAAGAATAAAACATTTAAGGCGGAAAATCCTCCAAAAGGGGACAGCAAGAATGTAAAGCCTAAATATTATGTATTGGACATGTTTCCATACCCCAGTGGTGCGGGTTTACACGTTGGCCATCCATTAGGCTATATCGCTTCCGATATTTTTGCCCGCTACAAACGCCTGAAAGGCTTCAATGTATTACACCCGATGGGGTATGATTCGTTCGGACTGCCGGCAGAACAATATGCCATTCAAACCGGACAGCATCCTGAAATCACAACGAAGACAAACATCGCGCGTTACCGCGAACAATTAGATAAAATAGGATTTTCCTTTGATTGGGACCGTGAAGTCCGTACTTCCGATCCTTCATATTACAAATGGACACAGTGGATCTTTATTCAGCTTTTTAACTCCTGGTATAATCCCGAAACCAATAAAGCCGAGAAGATCGACACCTTGACCCCTAAGCTAAAAGGTTTCGGTACTCTCTCCGAAAAAGAACAATCGGATCTTTTGCTGGAATATCGCCTTGCCTATTTAAGCGATACGATGGTGAACTGGTGCCCGCAACTGGGAACTGTTCTGGCCAATGAAGAAGTAAAAGACGGCGTTTCCGAACGTGGCGGTTATCCTGTTGAACGGAAATTGATGAAGCAATGGAGCCTTCGCATTACCGCTTATGCCGACCGCTTATTGAACGACCTGGAAGGCATCGACTGGACAGAAAGCATTAAAGAAGCACAACGTAACTGGATCGGAAAATCGGAAGGAACGAGCTTGAAATTTAAAGTGGAGAAATCCGATGCGGAAATTGAAGTGTTTACAACCCGCCCAGATACTGTATTCGGTGTTTCCTTCGTAACGCTTGCTCCGGAGCATGAATTGGTTTCACAACTTACTACTGCTGCCCAGAAAAAAGCAGTGGAGGAATACATCACATTTGCCAAAAACCGTAGTGAACGCGAGCGAATGGCCGATGTTAAAAAAATTACCGGTGTTTTTACCGGCGCACATGTGATCCATCCTTTTACTGGCAAACAAATTCCAATCTGGATTGGCGACTATGTGCTTGCCGGATATGGAACCGGCGCCGTAATGGCCGTTCCCGGGCACGATTCCCGCGATTATGCATTCGCAAAACATTTCGAATTGCCAATCCTTGAAGTGGTTGCAGGCGGTGATCTTTCCAAAGAATCATACGATGCGAAAGAAGGAAAGCTGATCAATTCAGAGTTTCTGAACGGACTGGAAGTGAAAGAGGCCGTTAAAAAGATCATTGCAGCGATTGAAGACAAGGGAATAGGAAAAGGAAAAACAAATTTCCGCCTGCGTGATGCGATCTTCGGCCGTCAGCGCTATTGGGGCGAACCGATTCCTGTTTATTACCAGGGTGGAATTCCAAAAGTACTGGACGAAAATGAATTGCCATTAGTGCTGCCTGAAGTGGATAAATACCTTCCTACCGAAACAGGTGAACCGCCTTTGGCACGCGCGAAAGACTGGAAATACAAAGGACAATACGAATACGAACAATCTACTATGCCGGGCTGGGCCGGATCTTCCTGGTATTTCCTGCGTTACATGGATGCGCATAACGACAAAGAATTTGTTTCGAAAGAAGCAGTAGAATATTGGAAAAATGTAGATCTATACATTGGCGGCGCAGAACATGCGACCGGGCATTTATTGTATGTTCGCTTCTGGACAAAATTCCTGTTCGATCTTGGGTTGATCCCGGTGACGGAACCGGCTAAGAAGCTGATCAACCAAGGGATGATACAGGGGGTGAGTTCCTTCATTTACAGGATCAATGGGACAAACAAACTGGTTTCATTCAACCTCAAAAAAGACTACGACACAACACCTCTTCATGTTGACGTAAATATTGTAAACAACAACGTACTGGATCTTGAAGCATTTAAAAACTGGCGAGAAGAGTATAAAAACGCAGAGTTCATTTTAGAGGATGGCAAATACATCTGCGGAAGCGAAGTTGAAAAAATGTCCAAATCAAAATGGAATGTGGTTAGTCCCGATGTAATGGTGGAACAACACGGTTCCGATGCTTTGCGTCTTTACGAAATGTTCCTCGGCCCGCTGGAACTTTCCAAGCCATGGAATACCAACGGCATTAGCGGGGTAAGTAATTTCATCCGCAAGCTTTGGAGACTTTATCATTCCGGCGAACAATTAAACATCAGCGATGAGCCTGCCAGCAAGCCGGAACTAAAAGTATTGCACAGAACAATTAAAAAAATTGTGCACGATATAGAGAATTTTTCTTTCAATACTTCTGTCAGCAATTTCATGATTTGTGTGAATGAGCTTACCGAATTGAAATGCAACAAGCGCGCAATATTAGAGCCATTGGCCATTATTATTGCTCCCTACGCTCCGCACATTGCGGAAGAATTATGGAGCCAACTGGGCCATAAAAAAAGTATCACCTACGCGGAATTTCCTGAATTCAATGAGTCGTACCTGGTAGAAAGCGCTTTTAATTATCCTGTTTCTTTCAATGGAAAAACCCGATTTTTCCAGGAGTACGACCTCTCTTTAAGCAAAGAACAAGTGGAGAAAGAAGTGCTGACTTTGGAACAAACACAAAAATACCTGGAAGGAAAAGCGCCTAAGAAGGTAATTGTGGTACACAATAAAATCGTAAACATTGTCGTTTGATACAAGCGATAATTTAACAAGCATTAAAGGAGCGAAAGCTCCTTTTTTTGTTATAAAAAGAACCCTGGATTCCTCGGAAAGAGAGCTTGGAAGGCTAAATTCCAATTTGAACCAAACAATTTACCGTGATTGAACGTATAAATTATGGCACAAGGTTTGAAATGACCTGGTATAATTAAACAAACAAAAATGAAAAAACTTGTATTTATAGGATCTGTTGCAACAGTAGCAGGCTTAACATGCTTATCGTTTCAACAACAAAAAGAATTGCCCCAGGTGATTATCGAAGGGCCTGTAAAAGAGCTTCCTGTAATAAATAATGAAGCTTTCAAACGCGGGGAACAGTTAATCTTCCGTATGCATTATGGAATTATAGACGCCGGAATTGCAACTTTATCCATTACGGATGAATCAAAGGAAATAGCTGGGAGAAAGACGTTTCACGTAATCGGGATTGGCGAATCCAAAGGTGCTTTCGACTTCTTTTATAAGGTTCGCGATCGTTATGATACCTATATTGATGAAAAATCAATTGTTCCATGGATCTTCTTGAGAAGTGTGAATGAAGGTGGTTACAAGATCAACCAAAGTTATGCATTCAACCACTATAGCGAAAAGGTAAATGTAGGTGATGGTCAGACTTTCCCGATCGAACCAAACATGCAGGATATGTTATCTGCCTTTTATTCGGCAAGAAACCTTGATCTTGGCGGTGCAAAACCCGGCGAAGTATATTCGATCAACTGCTTTATGGATAAGGAAGTATGGCCTTTGAAAGTGAAATTCATCGGACGCGAAACCATTACTACTGACTTGGGAACTTTTAAATGCTTGAAATACCGCCCGGTTGTTCAGAAAGGACGTGTTTTCAAAAAGGAAGAAGATGTTAATATATGGCTCACAGACGATAAAAATCACATTCCTATCCTTGGACAAGCGGATGTATTGGTTGGTTCCATTAAAGCGGAACTTAAATCCTATAAAGGCCTTTCAAACCCCATCTCAAAGGTTAATTAACAACATCCCCCAGATACCATTAAGCGTCGTTCTTTAAAAGGAACGGCGCTTTTTTATTGTAAACTTGAGCAATATCATTTTTTATAATTATTGGTTTTAACTAACTTGCACCTCAATTAAGAAGAATAAACAGCTGTACTATGGATCTGAAACCGGAAATTATTGAGCGCATAAAATTATTGGATGAAAAGTACCAGGCTATGGGACAAGATCTTTCCTCCTACCTGGATGGCTTGCTTCATGCTGATTATCTGACTTATTGGGATTATATTCATTTGGACACATTGTTAAGCCTTCAAACACCGAAGACAAAAATTCCCGATGAAGAAATCTTTATCATGTATCATCAGATCACTGAATTACATTTTAAGCTTTGTTTACATGAATACCATCAACTGGCGGAAAAGGAAAGCTTGGATGTTAAATTTCTTACAGACCGCATCACACGCATCAACCGCTATTTTGAGGGCTTAATCAGTTCTTTTGATATCATGGTTGACGGAATGGATCCTCAACAATTTTTGAAATTTAGAATGAGCTTACTGCCCGCAAGTGGATTTCAATCAGGACAATATCGTATGATTGAGATCTGCTCTACCACTTTTAAGAACCTGGTGGCAAAAGACGTTCGTGAAACATTCAGCAATGAAGTGAATGATGAGCAGATCGAAAAAATGTATGAGCATATTTACTGGAAAGCAGGAGCAACAGAGCTTTCATCGGGTAAAAAGACATTGACACTGGTTCAGTTCGAACAGAAATATCAGAAAATATTTATTGAGCTGGCAAAAAAATTCAAGAATACCAACCTGCTTGCTTTATATAAATCACTTCCGGAAGCTGATCAGAAAAACGAACGATTGATTCATGCGCTCCGGCAGATGGATGTGAATGTGAACATCAACTGGCCGCTTTCTCATTATAAATCAGCGGTTCGTTACCTGCAAAAAGATCCGGAAGATATTGCTGCAACAGGCGGAACCAACTGGCAAAAATACCTTCCTCCGCGTTTTCAGAAACGTATTTTCTATCCTGAGCTTTGGAGTGCAGACGAAATTGCTGAATGGGGTAAAAGCTGGGTGAAGAAGGTCGCTTTCGGCGAAAAATAATTTTTATTTCTTTGTTATTTTATTCATAACATCTGTTTGTCTGCGGATTGATTCATCGTGGATCAAATGGTACATGCCTTTGATAAAATCTTCCGGAAGTCCAAGTGAACGGGCATTCTCAACGCTTTCTTCAATTAGCTTTTTCCAGTGTGCGACCTGTAAGATCGTAACATTGTTATCCCGCTTGTATTCTCCTATTTGCTTGGAAACAGCCATGCGCTTTGCCAGCAGCTCGAGTAAGTCGTTATCCAATTTCTGAATAATGCAGCGAAGGTCGTCCAGCTTGGATTGCAATTCTATGTTTTCAATGGCTGCAGACCGGATCTGCAAATCACCAATAATTTCTTTTAATTGGAAAGGAGTGATTTGTTGTTTCGCATCACTCAGCGCCACACTTGGATTGCGGTGAGTTTCAATCATAAGCCCATCCATGTCCATGTCCATTGCTTTTTGAGCAAGGTAGGGAATAAGCTCAGGCGTCCCGCCGATATGAGAAGGATCGCAGATGACCGGTAATTCCGGACAAGCAGCTTTTAATTCAATTGCTAAATCCCATTTTGGCGAATTGCGGAAAGGACCGTTATCATACGAATGAAAGCCACGATGAATAGCTGTGATCTTTTTAATTCCCGCATTGTTTATTCGCTCAAGTGCACCTGCCCATAATTGCAGATCGGGGTAAATAGGGTTTTTTATAAATACCGGAATGTCTACGCCTTTCAATACATCAGCAATTTCCTGCACAGAAAAAGGGTTTACCGTAGTACGCGCTCCTATCCATAAAACATCAATTCCTGCTTTCAGGCATTTCTCCACATGATCGGCGGTTGCCACTTCTGTAGCGGTTAATAAGCCGGTTTGTTGCTTCACCATCTTCATCCATTCCAATCCGATATCGCCGATGCCTTCAAATGTATTTGGGCGGGTACGCGGTTTCCAGATCCCTGCACGGAAAATGCTGTTGGGATAAAACCCTGCGATAAGGCTGGCTGTTTCCAGCATTTGCTCTTCGCTCTCTGCACTGCAAGGTCCTGCAATAAGCATGGGCTTATTAAATGCGGGAAACCATTCTTTTAATGGTGTGATATCGAGTTGTAGGTTCAATTGCTTATCGTTTTGTGAACAGCTTACACTGTCCTAAAATAAAAAACTCCCGTAAAGTTACGGGAGTTTTTCAAAAATTCAGTATTAAAAATTACCAGCCCAGGATCCATGCGAACATCAATGGCGCCACAATGGTAGCATCACTTTCAACAATGAATTTAGGCGTATGAATATCTAATTTACCCCAAGTGATCTTTTCATTGGGAACAGCTCCGGAATAGGATCCGTAACTGGTAGTTGAATCAGAGATCTGGCAGAAATAGCTCCAGAAAGGAATGTCCTGCATTTCCATATCCTGGTAAAGCATTGGAACAACACAGATAGGGAAATCTCCGGCAATACCACCGCCAATTTGAAAAAAGCCAAGGCCTTTTCCACCGGAATTCTTTGGATACCAATCAGCCAGCCAGACCATGTATTCGATTCCCGATTTCATGGTAGATGCTTTAATTTCTTTTTTGATCACATAAGAAGCGAAGATGTTTCCCATGGTAGAATCTTCCCAACCCGGAACTACCATTGGCAGGTTGCGTTCTGCCGCAGCCAGCATCCAGGAGTCTTTCGGGTCAATTTCATAATATTGTTGCAATTCTCCGCTCAACAAAATCTTATACATGAATTCATGGGGGAAAAAACGCTCGCCTTTATCGTCTGCATCTTTCCATATTTTATGAATGTGCTTCTGTAAACGGCGGAAAGCTTCTTCTTCCGGAATACAGGTATCAGTAACACGGTTATAGTGGTTTTCCAGCAAATCCCATTCGTCCTGAGGAGAAAGATCGCGGTAGTTTGGTACTCGCTTGTAATGAGAATGCGCTACCAGATTCATGATGTCTTCTTCCAGGTTAGCTCCTGTGCAGGAAATAATATCGATCTTTCCCTGACGGATCATCTCCGCCAATGATTTACCCAGCTCAGCCGTACTCATTGCGCCTGCAAGGGTCACCATCATTTTACCGCCTTCTGTTAAATGCGTTTCGTAGCCTTTTGCTGCATCCACAAGGGCTGCTGCATTAAAATGCTTATAATGTTTTTCTATAAAGTTTGAAACTGGTCCTTTGCTCATGGTTTTTTATTTTTATTATTATCCAAATGTTTATTGGGCTGCAAAAGTACGATTTTAGGATGGATTTAACAAAGCCTCCCTGGAAGCAAGGAATTACCTAACTCCTGAGCAAAATTCTTGCATCATCTAATACACTCCAAATGAAAATCGGCATTTCGTTCAGATAGACGTTAAATCTCCTTACCTTTTCATTATCTGTTAATTACTATTGAAAACTGGGCCTGCCGATTTAAAAAAAAGCGGTACATTGCAAACAATTATCAACAATTTTGATATGTTGATTTTTTTACTACTCACTAAAAACCTCTCCAATCTTGAAAGCAAAAGCATTTTTAGCTTTAGCGGGAACTTTATTTATTATAAAGATCGCTAACGCACAAACAGCCAACCCTACGGCTACTATCGGGCTCACAGTAGTAAATGGCACAGCTATTACTACTATGCGTTCCGATGGGGCACCTCCTTTATCTCAAGCAATTGTTCCAACCTGGACTGGGACGCATACTTTTTCCAATGCAACTTATTCAGCATTATTTACCGGAGGAAATGTAGGTATTGGAACAACGACACCTTCTGCACCTATGCAAATTGTTGGAACAAATACTTTCCCACAGTTTAGAGTTACAGGATCTGGCACTGGAAGTGCAATATATGGTTCATTTTTAAGTATGGACGCAACTCCAATATCTGGGGGGAAAGACTGGCTCATGTTTTCAACTGCAGGATCTGCCTCAGAAGGAACAGGGAAATTGATTTTTAAAAACCAAACAGACTTGGTTTATGGACTAACTATCACAAGTACTGGAGATGTTGGTCTGGGAACACAAAGTCCCCTTAGCAAGTTACAAGTGCAAAACGGAAGCATTTTATTTGATGGCACAACAGGATCAACGCCGACAAGCGGTGCTGGTACAAGAATGATGTGGGTTCCTTCTAAAGGAGCTTTTAGAGCAGGATCTGTTCTCGCCACAGAATGGGATGCGGCAAATATTGGTACCAATTCTATAGCATTTGGAGCTAAAACAAGAGCTTCAGGTACTTCATCTTCAGCTTTTGGAGATAGCACAACTGCTTCTGGAGCTCAATCTACAGCATTTGGATCCGCCAACATCGCATCAGGAGATCAGTCTTTTGTGACTGGATTTAATGCAATCGCTTCAGGGAAGTTGTCTTGTGCATTTGGTGATCATGCAACTTCACAAGCATATAATTCCTTTGTAATAGGGAAATATAATGTCATTTCAGGCACTACTACAAGCTGGGTTTCAACAGATCCATTATTTGTAATAGGAAATGGTTCATTTGGAGCACTAAATAATGCTTTAACAGTATTAAAAAATGGGAACGTTGGAATTGGAACAGCAACTCCAGGTTACCAACTGGAGCTTACCGGACAAATAAAAATTGCAGGAGGCTCTCCTGGTGCAGGCAAAGTGTTGGTTTCTGATGCAAATGGTGTGGCTTCATGGAGTGCCAGCTCATCAGGAGGTTGGTCAATTACCGGTAATTCTGGCACAAGCTCATCTACTAACTTCATTGGTACAACTGATAACGTAGCTCTTGTTTTTAAAGTAAACAATACTAAAGCAGGAAAACTTGATCCTTCTGGGCCTACGTTTTTTGGTTATCTAGCCGGAAATAGCAATACAGGAGCCTCGGTTACAGGAATCGGTTATCAGGCATTGTATTCAAATACTACAGGTATACACAATGTTGGAATTGGATATCAAGCATTATATGCTAATACAACAGGTCAAGACAATAATGCAATTGGATATCAGACCCTTTCTTCGATTACAAGTGGATTACGCAATTGCGCGTTAGGGAATAATGTATTGAACACTTGCGCAACAGGTAGTGACAATACAGGTATTGGAAGCGGTGTTTTGCAAATTTCTACTGGGGATGACAATACCGGAGTCGGATCTCTAGCACTATATTACAACACAACTGGAACTAATAATACGGGAGTAGGTACTTTTGCTGATTATAATACATCTACAGGAAGTAGAAATACCGGAATAGGAACTAATTCACTTTCGACTAATACAACAGGAAGTGATAACACAACTATAGGATATAATAGTAATGTTAATACATCTTCTAGAGCCAATTCCTTAGCTGTTGGGGCGAGCGCAGTGGTTAATGCTGATGCCAAAGGTAGGGTTGGTGATATAAATGTTACAGCTGTTGAGACTCAAACGGCTTGGACTACGGTTTCAGACGGCCGATTTAAAACAAACATTAGCGAAAACGATGTAGTAGGCTTAGATTTTATAAAACGTTTACGTCCGGTTGTATACAATTTCGACACAAAACTATTTCAGGAGTTTTTGGTAAAAAATATGCCTGATAGTATTAAACAAACATATATGAATAGAGATTTTACTCAATCCACAGCAATCCGCCAAAGTGGTTTTATTGCACAAGAAGTAGAAGCAGTGGCAAAAGAAACAGGATATGATTTCAATGGTGTGTATAAGCCAAAAGATGGAAATGATAATTACAGCATTTCATATAGCCACTTTGTAGTCCCATTAGTTAAAGCTGTACAAGAACAACAAAAAATGATAGACAGTTTAAAAATAAAAACAAGTATGCAGGATTCTATCAACTCTAACTTGCAAAAACAAATCAATCAGTTAACTGCTATTGTTAACAATACTGGGTTATTGCCGAAAACAGCAAGTTCAAACTCTGTGGAATTAACTGATAAAAATATTATAGTACTTGACCAAAATATACCTAACCCCTTTGCTGAGGAAACAGTTATCAATTATTTTTTACCTGATAATGTGACCAGAGCACAAATTATTTTTCTAGCTTTATCTGGTGAGATTATTAAATCTGTTGAACTTATGGAAAAAGGCAAAGGAAGTTTGCATGTATTTGCTAATGATTTATCCAATGGCATTTATACCTATTCATTAATTATTGATGGTCAAACTATAGAAACACGAAAAATGATAAAATCTAAATAGGTTATATAACTATTAGTTTTGTACAAAAAACGCTTTACTTTTAGTAAGGCGTTTTTTAGTATTATATCCAGAGTGTAGGCATTTCCCAATAAATATGAATTTCCCATGTCAAAACTATGTTATCTGACTATGTTATCTGTTAATTACTATTGAAAACTGCGCCTGCCGATTTAAAAAAAAGCGGTACATTTGCATTGTTAATTAATAAGGGAGCGAACAACCTACAAGAATTCTTCATCCGAAGAGTATTCCGAAACCGTTCCCGTTCGGCTTTAAACAATACTTAATCTTAACAAAATGAAAAAACTTTTACTTTCGGTTTTCGCGTTGGCTATTTATTCGGGCTTAAACGCACAATGCAATGAGCTTTTTATTTCGGAGTATGTTGAAGGAACGGGATACGACAAAGCAATAGAAATTTACAATCCCACCAATGCTCCTATCAACCTCGCCGGATATAGGCTGGAGCGCTTTTCAAACGGTGCATCTACTTCTTCATCGGGTGGTGTTTTAAATTTATCGGGAACAATTCCAGCGAATGGAACGTGGGTAATTACAAACAACAATACAACCACTCCTCCGACCTCACCTGCTTTAACAGCGATGGCGGATCAATTGGACAATCCGTACCCGGCTCCTACTTATATGAACGGAAATGACGCGATTGTTTTATACAAAAACACAAGCATTATTGACATTTTCGGAAAAACAGGGGACGCTGCAATGGTAAGTTCTGGCGGATGGAGTGATTCTCCACCTTATGATGGTTCTGTGGGAGCAATTTGGACAGAAGATCATACGCTTGTTCGTCTACCTGGCGTTATGCAAGGTGTCACAGTTAATCCTGCCGATTTCATCGTTGACACTGAATGGGATTCATTGTCAGTAAATACTTTTTCTGGTTTAGGAACTCACGTTTGTAGCTGCCCAACGAGCATCAATGAAATTGACAATTCTGTTTCTGTATTGGTTTACCCAAACCCATCTAATTCAGGTTTTGTAAATGTTTCTACAACAGAAACAATTATTTCTGCTGAAGTGATGAATACAATTGGACAAGTTGTAGTTAGCAAACAAGGAAACAAAAACGACAAAACAATGCTGATAGCAACAACTGAACTTTCGAAAGGCGTTTACTTTGTAAAAGTATCGTTTGATAAAGGAAAGTCCACTGTTGTAAAGCTTTCCATACAGTAATTTAAAATAAAAGCTGCTAGCGTTAAACATGCGTTAGCAGTTTTTTATTTATCTATTCCATGAAAAAAGTTTGCCTACTTCTCGTTTTCATCTTTATTGCTGTTTCTGATTTTGCTCAAACTACAGGAGAAATAAAAGGAACGGTTAAAGATATTACAACTGGCGAAACAGTTGTAGGCGCTAGCGTTTTGGTGGCTGAAGGAAAAGTTGCTATCACCGACATCGATGGAAATTATGCTATTAAACTAGATTCCGGTTCATATACTGTTACTATTTCTTATGTTGGCTTCGAACCGCAAAAACAAAAAGTAAAAGTTGGAAACAAATCGGTTACCTTAAATTTTTCCTTAGAAACAAAAACACTTAATGAAGTTGAAGTAGTTGCGGATGTTGCTAAGATTCGAGAAACGCCAGTTGCATTTTCAACCATTACGATAAAACAAATTAAAGAAGAATTAGGCACAAGAGATTTGCCAATGATTTTAAATTCTACTCCAGGAGTATACGCAACCGAACAAGGGGGAGGAAGCGGCGATGCGCGCGTAAATATCAGAGGATTCGATCAACGTAATGTTGCTGTGATGGTAGATGGTGTTCCTGTAAATGATATGGAAAACGGGCAAGTGTATTGGAGCAATTGGGATGGATTAGGCGATATTACCCAATCGATGCAAGTGCAGCGTGGGCTAGGCGCTTCTAAATTAGCAATAACTTCGGTTGGAGGAACTATTAACATTATTACAAAAGGTATCGATAGTAAATTTGGTGTAGGTATAAAACAAGAAGTAAATAATTATGGTTTATATAAGACATCTTTTGGATTTAATTCCGGACAATTAAAAGGTGGCTGGGGAATAACATTAGCGGGCTCTCGTAAATGGGGAACAGGGTATGCTGATGCAACTTTTACAGATGCCTGGTCTTATTTTATTAAAGTTCAAAAACGATTTAAAAGACATTTATTGAGCTTAAGCGCAAATGGTGCCCCGCAGTCACATGGGCAAAGAAGTACACTTTTACCAATTGCATACTACAGTGAAAAATTAGCACGAGATTTAAATATCAATGTGGATTCGGTTTATAAATTTAGTGGAACGAATCCATTTCAATATTTTACAACACCCACTCAAGGAGAAAGAGGAATTACATATAACCCAAATTGGGGGCAGCTAAATGGAGAAAAATTCAATGAGAGAGTAAATTTTTTCCATAAACCTCAATTTAATTTTTCACATTTCTGGACACCAAATGAAAAATTAAATGTTTCAACTGTTTTATATCTGTCGGTTGGGAAAGGTGGAGGAACAGGATTAAAAGGAAGCGTTGATAGAGACTCTACAAATGGACAATTGGATTTTCAGTACGCATATGATTACAACACTAATACATCTGCAATCAACCCAAGCTACAGCACTACCGAACGTCCATCCAATGCTTATTTACGTGCGTCCAACAACGATCATATCTGGTATGGACTAATTTCTTCCTGGAATTATAAAATCACAAAACACATTTCTACTTTAGTTGGAATTGACGGACGATATTACAAAGGCACACATTACCAAAGTGTTTACGATTTACTTGGTGGAGGCT
>DASWNK010000107.1:0-28952 GCA_036399275.1 Bacteroidia bacterium
AAAATCATTGCCGAAGGAATAAGCGGAGATGACTGCAATCTTTATAAATATTATTTAAGTTCTTCTCCTACCGAAAATAAAGCAATTGAAGGAGGAAATGCATTTACCTTCGAATACACGTTCCGCCTGTCCGACAATCAAAATAATGTCGCTCACCTTTATCCTTACATTGAAGAAAATGTTTACTCAGTGAAGCTGTCGAACTTCGATTTTGATAATGATGGCAATGTAAACATCGTATCAATGGTAAAAAAGGGAGAGCTGAGTAAAGCTTCCCCCGACAATGCATGGGTTTCTACCGAACATCGCATTGCGGATGCGGAGAAGAAAACAACGCTGGATGTTCAGTTCCTAAAAAATAAAAAAGTGCACATTAAAAATAACAATGTTACGCTTTATGTCACCAACCAGGACGGAAATCTTTTGCCGATATACACAGTACCTATTGGCGGAATTCCGCAGCACAACAGTAAAATTCAATTTAAGCAAAAGAAAAAAACATCACCTTACTAAATTCTAATACTCCCGAAATTGAAAACCTTCTGTAAGATCTGCTTTGTTCTTCTATGCTTTCTTCTTCCGTCGTTTTCTGTATTTTCCCAAGCCTACCAGTTTAAAACATTCACTTCCGACAATGGAATTACACAGCCTTATGTGTATACGATCAATCAGGATAAAAAAGGCTACCTCTGGGCGGGAACCGGTGATGGCGCCTGCAAATCGGACGGAATCAGCTTTAAAACATTTTATGCGGTTGATGGCCTTGCGGAAAATTTTGTTACCTCCAGCTTTAAAGATGAAGCCCGCAATCTATGGATGGGCCATAATCAGGGCGGAATAACCTTTTACGATGGCAAGAGATTTAAAGTCATCAATACAAGCGGATTCTCCAAAAGCCCTATTACTTGCATTATCGGAGACGACAAAGGATATGTGTGGTGTGCCACTCAAAACGACGGAATCTTCAGGATCAGTAAAGATTTTGAGGTGGATGTTTTCAAAATGGAATTTAATCAATACAATATTTTTTCACTTGCTCTGACAAAAGAGGGTCAGATGATTGTGGGCACCAACGAAGGTTTGATGCTCTATGACCTTGTTTCCGAAAAACGCAAACCCCTTTTTATTCACCTGGTAGAATGCCTTCCGGAAACAAAAATTCAATCCATCGTTAAAAAAAACAATTCCGGGAGTTATTGGATAGGCACAGAAGATGAAGGTTTGTTCCTGCTCACGCCTACGGGCAAAAAAAACACTTTCAAAGCTGGCGCTATCGGAAAAAATTTAGCCGTAAAGCTGATCAGCATTCAGGATATTTACGAGGATAAATTATCCAATCTCTGGATTGCCACTTTCGGAAATGGCGTAATAAAATTATTGATCTCTCCCAGCTCACTGCAGTATGAAGAGTTTCTTCGCTTTTCGGACGATAATGGATTGGGAAGCAAATACACTAAAAGTATCTACTCCGATCACGAAGGAAACATCTGGATAGGAACATACGGCGCCGGCCTGATACAGCTTCAGGACAACTGCTTTACGTTTTATTCAGACACATCAAAAGTATACAACAACAATGTTTCCGCCATTTTGGCCGACGACAGAGGAAGATGGCTTGGTGTGGAAAATGGCCTGATAAGGATCAATCTCCTTCCAAGGGAAGAATGGATCTTGTATTCAAAAAAGAATGGTTTTGTAAATGATAAAGTAACTGCACTATACCAGGTTGATAATGGTTCGCTTATTATTGGAACCGCCAGCCATGGCGCCTACAAGCTCGACATTGCAAAAAACAAATTCACTAAGATTGAATTGAGCAGTGATCAGCTATGCAACTCTATCAATTCAATTACCGGAGGTAAAAACCTGATCTGGATTGCCACCAAAGGCGGAATATTCAAATTAGAAACAGACATCAATATCATCACGCACTATACGACTGAAAGCGGCTTAACGCATAATAACATCAACCAGCTCGCCATGAGCCACGACGGCAAATTATGGATTGCCACACATAGTAATTTCATTTCCTTCATCGGTAAGGATGGCGAAGTACAAAACATCAAAATTTATTTCGGGACCGATCTGATCAATGTTGCCTCTATCCTGGAGGATCATAAACATGTTATCTGGGTCGCTACGTTTGGCAACGGAGTATTCAAAATAAACGATTCCGTCATCACAAAATTCACTTCCGAAAGAGGATTAAAATCAAATTACTGCTACAGCATCGTCGAAGACGGATCGAAAAACATCTGGATCAGTCATCGCGGAGGCTTGAGTCGCATCAAACCCGATAAAAATGAAATTAACACGTTCGATAAAAATGAAGGGGTTCTTGGAGATGGAAATTTTACTGCAGCCTATACCGATGCGCTTGGCTACAGCTGGTTTGGCACCACGATGGGACTTGCAAAGTTTGATCCTCATAAAGACATTAAAAACCTTACTCCTCCGATCATAAACATTTCCTCCTTTAAGCTTAACGATAAAGAGGTCGATTATACAAAAGACACAATACTACCTTACGACAATTACCGCCTGAGGATCGACTTTGTGGGAATCACTTTTAAAGCCAATACACATATCGTTTTTCAATACAAACTGGAAGGCTACGATGTTGATTGGTCGGATAAAACCGATAATCCTTTTGCCCAGTACGGAAGGCTAAGCGAAGGTGAATACACCTTTCTGTTAAAAGCATTTAATAATGACGGGATAAGCAATCAATCACCATTCAGCATTAATATTGTGATTGCCGCACCCATCTGGAAAAGGCCATGGTTCATTATTCTATGTTTTGTAATCATTTTTTATTCCTTTTATTTATGGCTAAAAATCCGTGAAAGAAACCACCGGAAATTTGAATTGCAATTACAAAAAGCCCTGAATGAGAAAACAAGAGAAGTGATCAGCCAGAAAGAGGAGATTGAAAAAAAGAACAAGGACATTACCGATAGTATCCGCTATGCCAAACGGATCCAGGATGCTATTCTTCCTGATCTTAGCTTGCTGAAGAAATTTGTTCCTGAGTCTTTCATATTCTTTCAACCGAGGGATATTGTGAGCGGCGACTTTTATTGGTTTAAAAAATATGGCGATCAGCTCATTTTGGTTTGCGCCGATGCCACCGGTCACGGTGTTCCGGGAGCGTTCATGAGCATGATCGGCAGTACACTTCTGAAAGACATCGTTTCGCGAAAAGGAATTGACTCACCGGCATTTTCATTAGCGCTTCTAGACGAGGAAATAAAAATGCTGTTGAAACAAAATGACGGGGAGCATCATCAAACACAGGATGGTGTAGATGTGGTGATTTGCGAGATCAATCTGAAAACCTTCTTTGTTCGTATCGCTTCCACTAAACGTCCGGTGATTGTTTCAAAAAACAATGAACTGGTTGTTGTGAAAAAAGAAAGTGCCGAATCACAACAATATGAAACAAAGGACATTCAGCTGAGCAAAGGAGATACAATCTATTTATTTACGGATGGTTATCCTGACCAGTTTGGCGGCGACGGCGGTAAAAAAATAAAAATGTCGAATGTGAAAGCGGTGCTTGAACAAATACAATCCTTGCCAATGGCCAAACAGGAAATGATCATCGACAATCATTTTAATCGCTGGAAAGGCGGTTACGATCAGATTGATGATGTGCTGTTCATGGGCTTAAGACTTTAACTATTTAGATCTTTCCAGGGCCTGCTCTATATCAGCAACAATGTCAATGATGTTCTCCAGTCCGGCAGAAATCCTTACCATTCCAGGTGTAATCCCGACAGCCAGGCGTTCTTCTTCTGTCAGCTTTGCATGAGTGGTAGAGGCCGGATGTGTCGCAATCGTTCTTGAATCGCCGAGATTTGCAGTAAGAGAGCACATTTCCAATGCGTCCAGAAATTTTCTTCCTCTTGCGATACCGCCTTTTATTTCAAAGGAAACAATTCCTCCGCCAAGGCTCATTTGTTTTTTTGCAATTTCAAACTGCGGATGTGACAATAGAAAAGGATAACGTACCTGTTCTACTTCGGGATGATTTTCCAGCAATCCTGCGAGCTTGTGCGCATTTTGGCAATGGCGCTCCATACGTATGGATAAGGTTTCCAGGCTTTTTGAAAGTGTCCAGGCATTAAACGGCGAAAGCGAAGGCCCGGTACTCCTGCAAAAAGTATGGATTTCTTTGATCAATTCTTTTTTACCCACTACAATTCCTCCCAGCACCCTTCCCTGCCCGTCGATGTATTTCGTTGCCGAATGCGTCACCAGGTGAGCGCCATATTTTATCGGTTGTTGCAAAAAAGGAGTCGCAAAACAATTGTCTACATTTAAAATGATACTATGTTTGTTGGCCAGCTTTCCCAGCCATTCCAGATCAATGATGTCCAGTCCCGGATTGGAAGGCGTTTCCACAAAAATCATTTTCGTATTCTTCTGGATCAGCTTTTCCCAGATTTCCGGTTGATTCATATCCGCATAGGTATGCGTGATTCCCCATTTTGGTAAAAACTTCGTAAGGACGGTATGTGTTGAACCGAAAATAGAACTGCCGGATAAAATGTGATCGCCGCTTTTCAGTAATGCCATAAAGCTCGCAAATATTGCAGCCATTCCGGATGCTGTAGCATAACCCGCTTCCGCACCTTCAAGCAAGCACATCTTATCAATCAATTCCGTTGAATTAGGATTTGTAAAACGGCTGTATATATTCCCTTCAAGTTCTTCCGCAAACATGCCACGCATCTGCTCCGCATCATCGAATGTAAAGCTGGAGGTTAAATACAAAGGCACCGAATGCTCCCTGTTATTGGTTTGTTCGGACTGTGTGCGAATAGCGTTTGTTTCAAATTTTTTCATAATCTTCTTTATTGGAAGGTCGATTAATTATTCGTTCACACTTACTTTATAGCTGATTTTCGCGCCGGCAATTTCCAACGTTTTGGAAACAGAACAATATTTTCCCATGGATAATTGAACGGCACGTTCTGCTTTTTCTTTATCGATCTTACCCTTAAATTTAAAATGCAACACAATGGTTTCCCAGAGTGAAGGCTCCTTATCCTGCTCGCGCTCACCATCAATGCTGATCGTAAAATCCTCTATGACCTGCCTTTGCTTTTTCAGAATCAATACAATGTCGATCGCGCTGCAGCCGCCCAAACCCATCAGCAACATCTGCATTGGCCTTACCCCTTTATTCTGTCCACCGATATTCTCCCCGGCATCCATGTGGGCAACATTGCCTGTTTCACTTACCGCTTCAAAGTGAAAGGCATCATCCATTCGTTTCAGTTCTATTCGCATTGTATTTTGTTTGTGAATTTCAAAGGTAAGTAATTGAAGTAAATTTTTGATTAGTTTTGTGAAAAACAGAACCTCCGCTCCGCAGAAGCAAGAGTAAAGAACCATGAACAAGCATTTCTTCACTTATCGTCAGCCAATTCAACTGGAGTCCGGGCAAACACTCAACACGGCAGATGTGGTGTATCACACTTGTGGAACACTCAATGCCGGCAAAAGCAATGTCGTTTGGTTCTGCCATGCGCTTACCGCGAATAGCGATGTATCCGACTGGTGGGATTCGCTTGTTGGTGAAGGAAAAAAATTTGATCCTGCACATTATTTTATTGTTTGTGCAAACATCATTGGTTCTTGTTACGGCTCCTCCGGGCCATTGAGCCTTAATCCTGAAACAAACAAAGCGTACTTCAGCACTTTCCCGCAAGTGACCATTCGCGACATGGTTAAGGTGCACAACGTATTAAGAAAACATCTGGGTTTGGAAAAGATCGATACCATTATTGGAGGATCTATGGGCGGCTACCAGGTGCTGGAATGGGTTATTGCAGAGCCGGAAGTGTTTGATAAAATGATATTGGTCGCAACAGGCGCACAGGAATCGGCATGGGGAATTGCGATACATACCGCTCAGCGTTTAGCGATTGAAGCCGATTCAACCTGGAAAGATCTCCACCAACATGCTGGCGCAAAAGGCCTGAAAGCTGCAAGGGCGATAGGAATGCTGACTTACAGAAATTACGAAGCATTTGTTAGAACGCAAACAGAACCTGAAAATGATAAGCTCGATCATTTTAGAGCCAGCTCTTACATCAACTACCAGGGAGATAAACTGGTAAAACGTTTTAACGTTTACAGTTACTGGCTTTTAGGAAAAGCGATGGACTCTCACAACATTGCGCGCAACAGAGGAACACTCGAAGATGTTTTAAAAAACATCCACACAAAAACGCTGATTATCGGAATTTCAAGCGATCAGCTTTGCCCGATAGCAGAGCAAAAGATCATAGCACAGCATATTCCAAATGCTACTTTCGTAGAGATCGACTCACCATACGGACATGATGGCTTTCTAATTGAAGGTAAGCTGATCGGAGAAGCGATTAATTCATTCCTGCAATAGCAGCATACACTCCTTTTATCACTTCAGCCATTTTAGGAATGTTCAGCGTATCGAGTGTATCTGTTCTTTCATGATAATTGGCATTGCGGTAAAAAGAAGTGTCTGTGATCATCACGGCAACATAGCCATACTTCCAATAATTCAAATGATCCGAGAAATCAATTCCGGGAATGGAAGCAGGCGCATTCAAAGAAATCGCTTTCAGGTCGGAGCTCTTGTTCATCCGCTTTTTAAAGCTCCTGGTTGTTTTCCCTTGTCCGGTTTTTCCAATCACTGCAATGAAATTCGCTTTACGCGGATAAAACCATTTCATTAATCCTAGCGGGTATTCCTGCGAATTCGGTTTCTCGGAAAAAAAGCCGATCATTTCCAGGCAGACCATTGCCTTTACTTTAATATGATTATCATGCAGCATTTTAGCATGCACAGCACTACCCATATTCGCAGTTCTGAAATGTGGAGGCTCTTCTAACGTGTAAGCAACAAAATCAATGCGGTATTTTAAACCGGCACTGTGTATTTTTAGCAGACGGGCCGTTTCCAGCAGTCCTGCAACCCCGCTCGCATTATCATCAGCGCCCGGCTGGTTCCCGCATACATCGTAATGTGCACCAACAATAATTCGTTCGCCTTCTTTCGGACCAAAGGAGCAAATGATGTTTTTGTATTCCTTTCCTTCCACGAGGTATTTCTGCTCTTCCACATCATCGGATAATTTTTTAAATTCCTTGAGAATATAAGCCGCACATTCATTCAGTCGCTCCACATGATCGTTATGACGGGCAACTGTTGAGCTTACCAAAAATTTCAGATCGTTCAGAATCCTCTCCTGGTCGGGCTTTACCGTATCTTTTAAAGCAGCAATGGGATTTGCGTGCAGGCAAATCCCATTGCTCAATAATAAAAGTAAAAATATTGTTTTTCTCATTAAGCCTTCTCTTTAGCCGGAGAAGCCACTGAAATACTGCCAAGATCGCGATCGAAAAAGTACAACCCGCTTTTATCTCCGCCAATGAATTTCAATTTATCAAGGATCTTCCGTGCCAATGCTTCTTCTTCGATCTGCTCGGATACGTACCACTGTAAAAAGTTATGCGTGGTATAATCTTTTTCTTTCAGGCATACCTCCACACAATGATTGATCTCTGTAGAAACCAACACTTCATGCTTCAGCACTTCTTCAAACACAAACTGTACAGATTTGAATTTCTGTGGTTGAGCTGCCAAAGCAGGTATTAATGCCTGTCCGCCACGCTCGTTCACATATTTAACAAGCTTTAACATATGCATACGCTCTTCATCGGAATGGGTATATAGAAAAGAAGCAACGCCTTCCAATCCCTGAGTTTCTGCCCAGGAAGCCATTGCTAAATAATATTGTGAGGAGGATGCTTCCAGCGATATCTGCTGATTCAAGGCATTTTCTACTTTTTTTGCTATCATGCTTTTTATTTTAGTTTATGGATTTTTGATCATTAACTCATCTGAAAGGCAAAGGTAAATCTTTTTTACCACGAAAAAGTGATGCCATTCAACAAAATGCTCTTGAAAAAGCAGGCAATATTCATTACCTTTACCAATGTAACAAAGCGCAGGGAACAGCGTTATATAAAACAATGAGCAGCAATTACCAACGATTGATTGAAAAGCTGGATGAGTTTATCCGCAAATATTACAGAAATCTTCTTTTACGGGGAGCGATTTATAGTATGGGCCTGGTACTCCTTTTCTTTATTGCCGTTACTGCTCTTGAATACGTTGCGCATTTCAACACCGCTGTTCGTACGATTCTCTTTTACTCCTTTGTAGCCGCCACCTTATTTGTGCTGTTAAAATACATCGCCATTCCCCTTTCCAAGCTGTATAAATTAGGACAAATTATCTCCTATGAAGAGGCTGCTGCTATTATCGGAAAGCACTTTTCCAATGTGCAGGATAAATTACTGAATGTGTTGCAGCTTCAAAAGCAGGAGACTCAAATTTCCCCTGATAATCTGCAGTACGCGCTTATCGCTGCAAGCATTGATCAAAAAACAAAAGAACTGAAACCTATTCCTTTCAGCTCAGCGATTGATTTCAGCGAGAACAAAAAACATTTAAAATATGCATTGATCCCAGTTCTGTCAATTGCTGTTATCTTATTTGCCGCCCCAAGCATTATTACAGATGGAACAAAGCGACTGGTTCAACATAGCGACTATTTTGAAAAGGAAGCGCCCTTTCAGTTTGTGATCACCAACACAGCCTTAAAAACCGTTGCTCAACAGGATTTCCAGCTTGGCGTAAAGCTCACCGGCGATGAAGTACCGGATAATGTTTACGTTGTTATTGATGGAAATGAGTTCAAGCTCGACAAAGAAAACATTGTCAATTTCAATTACGTTTTTAAAAATGTGCAGAATAACATTCTTTTCCAGCTGGCTGCAGATGGTTTTAAATCCAAAGAATACGAATTGGTAGCATTGCCGAATCCACTTCTACTGAATTTCGATATTGCTTTGGCCTACCCAAAATACCTTAATAAAAAAGATGAAGTGATTCAAAATACCGGTGATCTGGTGATCCCGGCAGGAACCAAGCTGAGTTGGAATTTTAATACCCAGAACACCCGCGAGCTCCGTTTGAATTTCAACGACACCTCTTTTTCAGTAGCACCATTAACCGAAAACACGTTCAATTATTCCACCCGGCTTTTCCGTGATAAAACATATTCCGTTAGCACTTCCAATCAATTTTTAAAAAGCCAGGACTCTGTTACTTATTCCATTAATGTGATTCCGGATGCATATCCTCAAATCAATGTAACAGAGAAAAAAGATTCTACTTCCATTCGTCGCATATCCTTTCGCGGAGAAGTAAAAGATGATTATGGTTTCAGCAAGCTTAGTTTCAATTATCGCTTTGTAACCAATAATGATACGGCTTCTACGGAGAATTATAAAAAAATGACAACCAATGTCACTCCGATCGCCATTGCTAAAGTTGCCACTCAGGATCAGTTCTACCATTACTGGGACATGACGGAACTAGGCGTTTCTCCCGGCGATCAGATCGAATATTATTTCGAAGTATGGGATAATGATGGCGTGAACGGAAGCAAATCAACCCGCTCCCAAAAAATGATGTTCAAAGCGCCAACCTTAAAAGAGCTTGCTGAGAACACAGAAAAGAACAACGACAAAATAAAGGACGACCTTAAAGAAAGTATCCGTGAAGCGAAAGAAGTTCAAAAAGAGCTGGCCGACCTGGAACGCAAGGTAGCGGAGAAGAAAGAGCTGAGCTGGGAAGAAAAGAAAAAGCTAAAGGAGCTGCTGGAAAAACAAAAAGAGCTGCAGAAAAAAGTGGAGAAAGTGAAGAATGAAAACCAGCAGAACAACCAGCAAAAAAATGAATATCAGCAGCCGGATGAAAAAATACTGGATAAGCAAAAACAGCTGGAAGAACTCTTTGATAAGGTAATGACGCCGGAGCTGAAAGAGAAATACGATGAGTTGCAAAAACTGCTGGAAAAACTCGACAAAGAGAAAGTACAGGAAGCGCTGGAAAAAATGAAACTGGATAATAAAGATCTGATGAAGGAGCTGGACCGCAACCTGGAGATCTTTAAGCAGCTGGAAGTGGAGCAAAAGCTGCAGCAGAACATTGATAAATTGAATGAGCTTGCTAAAAAGGAGGAAGACCTTGCCAAACAATCGGAAGATAAAAAGGCGGATGCTAAGGAGCAGAAAGAGAAACAGGACGACCTGAACAAGCAGTTTGAAGAGCTTAAGAAGGACATGAAAGAGCTGGAAAAGAAAAACAGCGAGCTGGAAGAGCCTAAAAAAATGGAGGACACGGATCAGAAGCAGGAGGAAATTAAAAAGGATATGGAGAAGAGCAGTGAACAACTGAGCGATAATAAAAAGAAAGATGCTGCTAAATCACAGAAAGATGCTGCCAAGAAAATGCAGGAAATGAGCCAGAAAATGGAACAGATGCAGCAGCAAGAGCAGGAACAACAAGATGGGGAAGATATTGATAAGCTGAGAGGGTTGTTGGAAAATCTGATCCAGCTATCATTCGGGCAGGAAGCGTTGATGGCTGATCTGTCCAAAGCCAAGCCAAATGATCCTCAATATGTAAAGCTGAACCAGCGCCAGAAAAAATTGCAGGACGATGCGAAAATGATAGAAGACAGTCTTTTAGCATTAAGCAAGCGGGTGCCTCAGATTCAGACTGCTGTAAATAAGGAAATTAGCGCCATTAATATGAACATGGACAGAGCGGTGGAAGAGATCAAAGAATCTCAAACTCCTTCCGGTGATGGCAGAAACCATAAGCAGGAAGCTATGAGCCGCCAGCAATTCTCGATGACCTCGATCAATAATCTCGCATTAATGTTAAATGAGGCTTTGTCGCAAATGCAGGCGGCTGCTAAAAAAAGCCAGCCAGGCAACGGAAGCTGCAAAAAGCCGGGTAAAGGACAAAAACCTTCAATGGCAAACATGCGCCAGATGCAGGAACAGCTGAATCAGCAGATAAAAAAGCTGAAAGAAGGAATGGAAAAAGGCGGTAATAAGCCGGGCAATAAGCCCGGTTCGGCCTCAGGTGGAATGAGCCAGGAATTGGCCAAACTCGCTGCACAACAAGCTGCTATCCGCCAGGAAATACAAAAAATGTCGGATCAGATTAACAAAGATGGCAAAGGAGCGGGAGGAATGAGTAAGATCACAGAAAAGATGGAAGAAACCGAAACTGATCTTGTAAATAAGATGCTCAGCCAGGAAACAATCCGCCGTCAGGAAGAAATTTTAACACGCATGCTGGAGAGCGAAAAGGCCGAAAAAGAAAGGGAGATGGACGAGAAGCGACAATCCAACGAAGCTAAAAATGAAAATTTAAGTAACCCTAATGATTTTTTAGAGTATAACCTCTTGAAACAAAAGGAAACGGAATTGCTTAAGACGGTGCCACCATCATTAAGCCCTTTCTATAAAATAAAAGTTAACCAATACTTTAACAATTTTGGCAACTAAAATGGTACTTGCAGAAAATCAAAAAATTCGAATCGCATCAAAAGCCGAGAATATTATTCTTGTGGAGCGAATGATAGAGGACGTTTGTGACCTCTTTAACATCAGTGAAGATTACTATGGTAATATCCTTGTCGCGATAACAGAAGCGGTAAATAACGCTATTTATCATGGCAATCAGGCTAACCCCAAGAAAAACATTGACATCTTTTTTAAATCCTATCCCGATCATGTATCATTCATCGTAAAGGATGAAGGAACCGGATTTAACTACGACAATTTACCGGATCCTACAAACCCGGAAAATATTGAGAAACCAAACGGCCGCGGCGTATTCTTAATGCGCAACCTGGCAGATAAGGTCTCATTTGAAG
The DNA here is from genome assembly GCA_036399275.1 of Bacteroidia bacterium. GTDB lineage: Bacteria > Bacteroidota > Bacteroidia > 2-12-FULL-35-15 > 2-12-FULL-35-15 > 2-12-FULL-35-15. Next base: position 11,802 of record DASWNK010000107.1, read on the forward strand.
AAAATGGCAGCAAGGTGGTTTTGGATTTTAAAATGACCCCTGGTTAATTTTTGTTTTGAGCCAATCACTGTAATTTATAATATCAAGATCTGAGCTACTCCTTTTTAGTACCCCGTTAAGCAACTGTTCCATGAACAGTTGCTTTTCTTTTTTGCCTCCGTCCGATCGCATTAATAATTCGAGCACAGCAATCATCTTCTTTTGGCGCACATACTCCTCTTTCTTCAGCAGGCCCGCATAGTCCTTTTTGATTCGCTCCGATTTATGCTCCAGGTAATCAAAATCTTCCAGCTCAAAGCGGATCATCAGCTCAAATACGGCCAGCTTCAAATGCCAGGCTTCATCCAGGTGTTTAAACGCATCCTGCATCATTGGCTTGATTAAATGCTTCAGAGATTCCTTGAATTTTTTCTTTTCGAAATTCAATACCGCTAAATTCAGGTAAACAAACACACTATAAATCGGAAGCTTCTTAATGCTGCTGTTGTCCTTCGCTTCATGAAGAATTTCAATCGCCTTATCAATATCCTTCACCGTATAATTGATCACGAGTGAATTATAATAGTAGAACAAATATTTATCGTGCAGCTGTTTATGATGCTCATCCATAGCGGATTTTAGCGTATCCACGTATTGCAGGGACAAATCATTCTTCTTATTCATGAAGAGTGAATTGATCAGGTACGTCAGCATCTGCAGTTTTGTATCATGATTGCTTTTATTGAAAAGCTTTTCTCTGGTAAACTCGTCATAGGTTTTCAATAAGTATTTCTCCAGCGATTTATAATCCTGCTGTTGCAGCAAAATTCGGCTTACCGACTGGTAAATCTTAAACCGCAGCACCGGACTGTTTTTCACGTCCCTGCTGTTTGCGAAATCATTCACCGTTTTCTGCAGCAACTGAAGTATCTCGGTATTCTGCTTCGCAAAGTTTTGTGAAACTTTGATTCTATAGATCAGCGCCGCCAATATATCATCAATCTCCTGTATTTTATTAAGCTTTGACCGATTGCTCTTTCGTTTCTCAATGTATTCTTCCGGGTTGATTTCCAGTGTTTCATGCGAGAGCTTTATGAATTCCCCGTAAATAATGTCCAGCCATTCCAGATGCTCATGTTCGTTTGCCTTACGCGATGCCTTCGTCAGATAATAAAAAGCGATGGGCGCTTGTCCTTTCGCCTGAAATAGACGGGAAAGCAATAAATAATTCAGAATGATACTGTATTCGTTAGAATCATAATAGTGCAAGGACATGCTTTTTCCGATGTCTTCAAAAAGCCTGTTCTTCAGGCGATATAAAGCATTCTTTTCTTCCGTGCTGTAGAGCTTCTTTAAGATCTTTTCTTCATCATAATCCGGAAATTGTTTGCGGATCATGTCAAACAGAATCTCATCTTTTCGCTCCGTCGCCTTTTCTGTGCGATTGATAAAAAGCTTGAAACTCCTGATCTCTTCTTTGGTCATGTTGCCGACCACTTGCGGAAGTATGTTCATATTATCGAATTTGAATACGTAAGACAATCACAAATTTAATTAAATAAACAAGAATAATTGAAATACCTTTGATGAAGAAATCGTCCCCTGCATTTAAACTATTATACTATGAAAAAATACATCCTCCTATTGATCTTGCCCCTTTGGCTTATCGGCAGCAAAGCCACCGCGCAGGCGTCGCTCGGAATAGGACAATTCAGCTATTACATCGGGAATGATACATTGCCGGCATACTCGACAGACAGTGTTTCCTTGTGGATCATCAATACCGGAACCGGTACCTTCAACGACACTCTGGAGCTCTGGACCATTGTGCAGGATTCCGCCCTGTTCACTTATCATATGGTTGATAACGTATCGTTGGGAAATGTGACCATCCCGGCTGGAGATAGTATTTCATACACGCTGGTTCCATACTACGCCATTGCGCCTGCCTTGTATCATTATGACATTAATGTAATTGTGATCTGGCCCATGGCAAACTCTGTCCCTACAAGCGATTCACTCACTTATACGCAGGTGCTGACGCTGCCCAATGGTATTCATGAAATTGATCTTCAGCAGCTGATCAAGGCTTATCCAAACCCTTCTATGAACGATTTTACAATCAGCAATGACAGCAAAACAAGCATTGAAGAGGTAAGAATCTACGATCCGCAAGGACGCTTGATCGCAATCGTGAAAGGCCAGAACATCATCCATACACAAAACTGGAAACCGGGAACCTATGTAATGAAGATTCTTTTGGAAAACAAGAAGCAGGTAACTATTCGGGTTGTCAAACAGAAATAGTTTTATTCCTCTTTTATTCAAACACCTGCCCGTAATAATCGGACAGGTGTTTTTATTTTAAGATCGATCTTATTACTACCTTTGCAGCCATGGAAATGGAATTTGAATTTCAGAAAGTACTAAAACATCTGGCAAAGCAATTTGGCGATGATATCGATATACAAGGGCTGCTATTTATAATTGGAGTGCAGGAGCTTGGAAAAGGCAGAATGAAGTTTTCCAAGAACGAAAAGCTGGACGTTATGCACATCGCTATCTGTACATTACTTGCCCCTTATGGATATTATGAATTTGAAGGATTGGATAAAGATGGCTGGCCACACTGGAAAGCGACAGATCGCTTACCGGCATTAAAGCCTGCGCAGCAGCAGCAAATAATAAAACAAGCGGTTATTGAATACTTTAAGGAATTCGAAACGGAATCTTAATTACTGGATCTTTACAGTAACTTCAGCGCTTTTACCCGGCTCATCCAATCTCAGAACACCTACTCCTGTTCCAGGATAGCTTGCTTTGGTAGCGGTTACATCAAATATGGCAGGAAGCTTTACCTCAAAACTTGCATCTCCTGAACCGTCAGTCACGTTTTCATAGACAACATCGCCATTCACTGACGGTGCAGCTAATTTAACAGTCGCATTACCAATACCAACGCCATTTGAATCTACAACTTTTACTGTTCCATGACAGGTTTTGTCTTTATTGCAGGAAGATGAAATAGAAGCTACCGCAAATAAGCCCAGGATGCATGCTGCTGTTGAAATTTTCAGTATAAACGTTTTCATGAGTGTTTTTTTAAAAACTGTTTCTTTTCGGTACGATGAATGTAAGTGAATCCATTATCTTTACAATTAACAAATTTAATACAAATTATAATGAATAACAAAAATCTTTTCCCTGCATTTTCTTTGATTGTAGCGGTTTTTTTGATCTTTGCTTCCTTTAAGCCTCCGGGAGATGGGGATGCCGGCCATATCACTGTGCTCATGAAGACCACTTATGGAAATATCAGGATCCGGTTATACAATGAAACACCGCTTCACCGGGATAATTTTGTAAAACTCATCAAACAACATTATTTCGATAGCCTGCTGTTTCATCGCGTGATTCAGAAATTCATGATCCAGGGCGGTGACCCGGAGTCGAAAAAGGCAATTGCAGGAGAAGTGCTTGGCGAAGGCGGACCCGGATATACGGTTCCTGCAGAGATTGATAGAAAGCTGTTTCATAAAAAAGGGGTATTGGCAGCAGCCCGTGAAAGCGATCTTGATAATCCGACCAAAGCTTCTTCCGGCTCGCAGTTCTATATTGTGCAAGGGAAAACTTATACCGACTCCCTCCTGAAGATCCAGGCAACGCGCATTACCAAAAGAACGCTTTATAACTACTTTGTAAATCTGACTGAAAACGAGAAATACCTGAATTTATACAAACGCTATGCAAAAGAGGAAAAGGCCGACAGCATGAAATACATCAACGATATTTTTGATGCAAAAGTGGAAAAGGAACTGCCCAACGTTGCACAGTATAAATTCAGTCCTGAACAGATCAAAGCTTACACAACAATCGGTGGAACGCCGGCATTGGATAATACCTACACTGTTTTTGGTGAAGTGTACGAAGGCATGGAGATCATTGACATGATCGCCGCCCAGAAAACCGATGGGAATGCCAGGCCCTTGAGTGACATTCGCATCATTAGTGTTTCAATTATTCCTTAACTTCGCCGCCATATTATTATATAATGAAAGACCGCATAGAAGAATTATTAACCGAGATTGACGCCTTCACTGCAAGCAGCAAAGAGCACGTGGAAGAATTCCGCATTAAGATACTGAGCAAAAAAGGAAGAGTAACGGAGCTGTTCGACGATTTTAAATCCGTTGCTCCTGAACTGCGTAAAGAGATCGGGCAAAAGCTGAATGAGCTGAAGAACAAAGCACAGGATAAAATAAACGAGCTGAAAGAGAAATTTGAAAGTAAGGACGATAACAGCAACCCGGATATTGATCTTACCTTGCCGGAAGAGCCTGTGGCTGTTGGTTCCAGACATCCTTTATCATTGGTTCGCAACCAGATCGTTGATATTTTTGCAAGAATAGGCTTTACTGTTTCCGATGGACCGGAGATTGAAGATGACTGGCATAACTTTACTGCATTAAATACTCCTGCAGATCATCCGGCAAGAGATATGCAGGATACATTTTATATCAGCGAGAATCCCGACATGGTTTTGCGCACGCAAACATCCTCTGTTCAGGTACACATCATGGAAGGCACCGAACCGCCTATCCGCACTATTTCGCCGGGACGCGTTTACCGCAACGAAGCGATCTCCGCCCGGGCGCATTGCCAGTTTCATCAAGTAGAAGGTTTGTACATTGATAAAAAAGTTTCTTTTGCCGACCTGAAACAAACTCTTTTATATTTTTCGAAAGAAATGTTCGGGGAAGAAACAAAGATCCGTTTACGTCCTTCCTATTTCCCTTTTACCGAGATCAGCGCTGAGATGGACATCTCTTGTCCGTTCTGCAAAGGTGAAGGCTGCAATATTTGTAAAGGTGCAGGCTGGGTGGAAATTTTAGGCTGCGGAATGGTAGATCCTGCCGTTCTGGAGAATTGTAAAATTGACAGCACTCAATACAGCGGTTTTGCTTTCGGAATGGGCGTAGAACGAATTGCTATGCTGAAATATCAAGTGAAAGATCTTCGCTTGTTCTTCGAAAATGATGTTCGTTTCCTGAAACAATTTAAATCGGTAATTTAATACGAATAAGTAATTAGTACGAATATACTAATTGATATTTGTCTGATGCCTTGAAAACATGTCTGATTCACGATTGATTCAACTCCAGGAGATGCTTAAAAGCGAACCGCATGATTCATTTCTGAATTATGCATTGGCATTGGAATACGCGAAAGAAAATAACATTCCAAAAGCCATTGAGATCATTGAAGCATTGCTTGCAGAGAATGAGAACTACCTCGGTGCTTATTACCAATTGGGAAAATATTACGAAGAAACTCAGGCCCTTGAGAAGGCCATTTTCGTTTATATGAAAGGCGCTGCAATCGCCAAGCAGCAAAACAATAACAAGGCATTAGGCGAATTGAACGAAGCGCTTTGGATGCTGGAAGATTAAATCCTTATTCCTCTCTTACTTTATCGTACTAAACACTTCCGCTACTTTTTGCTTTTGCGCTTTGGCACTTTCTATCTGAGCATCCTGTTCCTGGGTAGATGCATTCGGATTGATCTCTTTCAATGTTTTTATCTTTTGAGTTGCCGCTGCAATTCTATCATCATACATCGTTACAATATCCCTAACTGATTTTTTTGCATAATATGCTACCCACTTGTTGGTGCTCTCACTGTTCGCAATGCTTGCCAACAGGCTCACTCCTGCGTTTACCGTTTCATCTTTTTTTGCTTTTTTCAAAAAGGCTCCATACTGGCTTACAAATCCGATCATTGTAAAACCGGTAAATTTTTCAGCTGATCTCAGAAAGAAATCGTTGTTTTCATCTGAACCGTAATTGCTGTATATATCTGCAACAGCATACAGCACATCCACATTTTTTTCGTTCTCATATTGTTTTGCATACATCATGCCTTCTTCCGGCTTGAGCTTTGCAATCCCGTTCAAGGATGAGCTCAACACATAATATGATTTATCTTTTAAGCCGTTCTTATAAATTACTTCCAAGTCTGCATCCTTATAATGCGCCGATAAATATTCAATGGCAATGGCTCTCACCGTTGATTTCTCATCTTTCTGCGCTAATAGCATCATCTTCTCCTTGATTTCCTTTTCATGTCCTTCCTCAATATCTTTCAACGCCGCGATAGCATCCAGGCGAAGGCTCCAGAACTTATCATTCAATGCAGCAAGAATCGTTTGAGCAGCGATAGAATCACTTGCTTTGGGTGCAAGCTTTGCGATCGCTTCATAACGGTCAAGATAAAGCGGCGCGTTGTGGTATTGAAACGCCAGCTCATTCACCGATTTGATTTCATCCTTTGTGCAAAGCAACATTTTCTCCGCATCTACATTCACCAGGTCCGGCGCTGTTTCAGCAGTAAATTCAAATGTTTCATCTGCTTTGGTGATCGTGATCTTCTGACGATCCACTTTTCCTTTGGAATAAATATCAATGTAAAGAGGGATTTTAAACAAAGGTGTTTTGCTAAGATCCTGTACTTGTTTGATCTGTACTTTTTCTTTTTTGTTTACCGCATCGTACTCTGTCCTTATTACCAGGTCGGGATGTCCGGGCGATAAGAACCATTGGTTAAAAAACCAGTTCAAGTCTTCACCGCTTATTTTTTCGAAAGCCAGGCGCAGCTGATGAATTTCTACACTGGTAAATTTATTGGTCTCCAGGTATAATTTCAGGGAAGCAAAAAATGCTTCGTCGCCAACATATTTACGAAGCATGTGCAACACTTGCCCGCCTTTATTATAGCTATGTCCGTCAAACATATCCTCTTTGTCGTCGTACTGAAAACGAATCAGGCTCACTTGTTTTCGCTCCGCTTCGGCCAGGTAACCGGCACGTGATTCGGCACTATGATTATCTGCGGCATCCAATCCGTATTTGTATTCCTGCCATAAATATTCGCCATACGTCGCGAAGGATTCATTAAGTGGCAAGTTGCTCCACGACTCACAAGTAACAAGATCACCAAACCATTGATGAAAAAGCTCATGAGAAATATAATCTTCATAGTCTTTATCGATCAGTTCCCTGTCGGTGCGCTGCAGGTACTCACTGTGTAAAGTAGCGGTAGTATTTTCCATCGCTCCCGACACATAATCACGGGCAACAATTTGTGCATATTTATTCCAGGGATATTCAACGCCTAATTTATTGGAAAAGAATTCCAGCATTTCAGGAGTGTTACCAAAAATATTTCTGGCAAATGGTTCATACTCCTTTTCCAGATAATAGCTTACTTCTTTACCGCGCCATTTGTCTTTCACAACTGCGAAATCTCCAACCGCCATCATTGCCAGGTAAGGCGCATGCGGCAAATCCATCTTCCAATAATCGGTTCTGGTTCCATCGCCATTATCAAAAGAGGAGTTCAGCTCGCCATTGGAAAGCGTTACATATTTTTTATCGACGGTCATATAGATCTCCTGCGTCATGCGCTCATTCGGGCGGTCGATGGTCGGCATCCATACCGATGTGGCTTGCGTTTCACCTTGTGTCCAGATCTGCGTTGGTTTATTTTTGTCTTTGCCGTCAGGATTAATAAAATATAACCCTTTGTCATCGGTGATGGCATCGCTGCCGCCGCCTTTTTTCAGTTCATTGGGCTTGGAAACATATTCAATATTAATAATATACTCTTCGGTATTTTTATATTCTTTATTCAGTTGAATTGTCAGCACATCATTCTCATATTTATATTCCAGCGTTTGGTATCCGGGAGGTTTCATAAGGGGTGGCTGGTCATTGTGCGGAATAACCAATCCTACCTTTTTGATTTCCATTCCTCTCGCATCCAAATTCAGTTGAGAAACCGGATAGAAATACGGCTTAACGGTAATGGTGGCATTGCCATACATATATTGTTTTGTCCAGTCAAAACTCACTTCCAGTTTGGTATGGATGATATCATTCACGCGTTTTGCGGATTCCTGGTAAACCTGAGGCTCCTGATTAGTTCCAACCGCCTGAATCGTATCCAGGTTAATCGTTACAAGATCCGCGTCCGGGCCATTCTTTGCCTTATTAAAGAGACCACAGGAAGAAATTGAGAAAGCAAGCGCAACAATAAAAATTCGTGAGTATGAGATCATTATTCAATTTTTAGAAAATCAAAGGTTATGAAAATAATGCTGATTTCAAATTATATTATGACGGACGGTTTTATTTGTGATCAGCCTTAAAAAATAATACATTTGTGTCATGCTAAAAGTAAAAGTAAACAACCAAAAAGAGCATACCATCGTGCTTGAGAACACTACTTCGGGAACCATTGATGGCACAGCGTTTGTATGGGATGTCATCGAAGTGAAGGACGGAAGTTTTCACATCATCAAAGATGATCAATCCTACAATGTAGAAGTGATTAAGGCAGATGCAGCTGAGAAGAGCTTTTTGATCAGTGTAAATGGTAATAAATACCAGCTGAATGTAAAAGATAAGTTTGATGAGCTGTTAAAAAGCTTAGGCTTCGACAACCTGAATGCAAAAAAGGTAAATGACATAAAAGCACCCATGCCGGGATTGGTTTTGGATCTGCGTGTTGCCGAAGGTGATACTGTAAAAAAAGGCGATCCGATCCTGGTGCTGGAAGCGATGAAAATGGAGAACATTATCAAATCACCAGCCGATGGTATCATTAAAAAGATCAATGTGCAGAAAGGTGTTGCTGTAGAAAAGAACCAGGTGCTGATTAATTTTGGGTAACCTGCGAATTACGAATTAAAAACGAATAATGAATCTGTGTGGAAACTGAGTGGGGAAAATAACGGATTGAACGGATAACGAATTTGAACCAATAACGAATATGACTAACTCACGCAGAAATTTTCTAAAAAAGTCAGCAGCACTGGTAATCGGCACCATGACAGCCTCATCGGTATTGAACCAGGCTTTTGCTTCGGACAATCATTCTGATGAAAATCTTCTTGCTCCTGAAGGAGGAAAATATACGCTTCCCGCTTTACCTTATGCTTATGACGCTTTGGAGCCATACATCGATAAGATGACCATGGAAATTCATCACAGTAAGCATCACCAGGCCTATGTTGATAATATGAACAAGGCACTCAACGCAGTTGATGCTACCATACTGGGAAGTCCTCAAACATTTGAAAACATATTTGATAAAGTAGCAAAGCTTCCTGCAGCACTGCGCAACAATGCTGGCGGGCATTATAATCACTCCTTATTCTGGTCGATGATGCGGCCGCATAAAAATGACCTGAATGCACCAACGGCTAAATTGGCAGAAGCCATCATAACTTCCTTCGGTTCATTTGACGATTTTAAAAAACAATTTGCCGATGCTGCCATGAAGCGCTTTGGCTCCGGCTGGGCCTGGCTGGTAAAAACAAAAGAAGGCAAGCTGGTGATCACCTCCACCGCTAACCAGGACAATCCACTCATGAACCTCGAATCGGTTGAAATAAAAGGAACACCAGTCTTAGCCCTGGATGTATGGGAACATGCGTATTATCTCAAAAATCAGAACCGCCGCGCCGATTATATTGCAGCCTGGTGGAATGTAGTGAATTGGGATACTGCAGAGGGGTTATTTAACGGGAAATAAGCATTAAGGTGTCTCGCAAAGGCGCAAAGAACGCAAAGCAAGATTTACATTAATTGTGAAATATAAATGCCCAACCAAGCGGTCGGGCATTTTTTATTTTTTTACACTACTAGATTCATCACAAACCCTTTGCGTTTTTGCGCCTTTGCGAGAAATCTATATGAGCTCCTGCGAGAAAATTACACTAAAGCAATATCAAACTGCACCAGATCTACAAACTCCTGAACACGGCTATCAACCTGCTCATTCGTTAAGCTTACCAGGTTCTCCGTTCCGAATTTCTCCACACAAAAGGAGGCGGTTGCTGATCCGAAAATAAGAGCACGTTTCATATTCTCGAAAGAAATATCTTTTGTTTCAGCTAAATAGCCGATGAATCCACCGGCAAAGCTATCACCAGCACCTGTCGGATCAAATACATCTTCCAAAGGCAAAGCAGGAGCAAAAAACACCTGTTTCTTATCAAAAAGCAATGCGCCATGTTCCCCTTTTTTAATGATCAGGTATTTAGGGCCCATCGCCAGGATCTTCTGAGATGCTTTTACCAATGAATATTCGCCGGAAAGCTGACGGGCTTCCTCATCATTGATGGTTAATACATCCACCATTTTCAATGTTTCCTTCAAATCAGCCATCGCAATATCCATCCAAAAATTCATGGTGTCCAATACAACCAGCTTAGGGCGTTTTTTCAATTGCGACAATACTTGTTGCTGCACTTTCGGCACCAAATTCCCCAACATCAGGAACTCACAGTCCTGGTATGCTTCAGGAACAACAGGGTTGAATGTTTCCAATACGTTTAGCTCAGTAGTGATGGTATCACGGCTATTCATGTCGTTATGGTACTTACCTGCCCAGAAAAAAGTCTTCTGATCCTTCAATATTTGAAGACCATCGGTATTTACATGGTGATTTTTAAGCATATCGATGTGCTGGGAAGGAAAATCACCTCCCACCACGGAAATCAGATTAATTTTCTTTGTAAAATAAGATGCTGCCAGGGAAATGTAGGTGGCTGCGCCTCCCAGGATCTTATCCGTTTTACCAAAAGGGGTTTCGATCGCATCAAAAGCCACTGTACCTACTACTAATAAACTCATATTTTAGTTTTTTATAAATATTTCCGGCAAATATATTGCATATTTGCTTTGAACGTGCTAATATTGCACTCCTTTTTCAAAAGGATCTTTTTTTATTTTTTTGAAAAAGCCATTAGAACAACGATTATTGAATAACCAGGATAATAAATTCCTTCTTAGCTCAGCTGGTTAGAGCATCTGACTGTTAATCAGAGGGTCGCTGGTTCAAGTCCAGCAGAGGGAGCAAGCAAGACGCCCTGACAACTCACGTTGTCGGGGCTTTTGCGTTCTTGGACCTTACTGAGACTTTCTGGTAAAAGCCGGTTGCTGAGGTAGGAAACCGCAATCCACCTGCAAATTACCTGCAAATTTTACAGATGAAGGCTACAACCCTGTAGCCCATGCCCACATTGAAATTGAGCCTTGACACAAGAAGGCCAAAGAAAGACAGAACCTATCCCTTGGTTTTCAGAATCTCATCCAATGGTAAATCCCGAGATATTCCCTTAGGCCATTCCATTTCAGCAGACTGCTGGAATTCACGCACTGAAAACCTGAAAAGATCATCACCCTCCTATGAAGTACTCTCAGGAAAAATTCAGGAGTTACAAATTAAGTACCTCAGTAAAATAGTTGAGTATGAAAAGAACAACTCACATCAGATCACTGCACAGGAACTGAAAGACTACATCCTATTTACACCTGAAACAACTCTGCAAGTTTCTGTAGCGGATTTCTGGCAACTGGAAATTGATCACTTACAGAAAGCTAACCGGAATGGAGGTGCACGCACTTACATGGAAAGTTTAGTGGCTCTTCAGAAAATCAGCAGCCTCAAGATACCATTCACTGCAGTAGATCACGCTTTCCTCAAAACAACTGAAGCAGAGTTAATCAGCAGAGGAGTGAAAATAAACAGTATTGGTTTTTACTTCAGAACTCTCAGAGCTGTGTACAATAAAGCTATTCACGCCAAGAAAGCATCTTATGAGCATTACCCTTTCCGCACTTACAAAATCAGGAAAGAACCCACACGTCCAAGACCATTGACAAAAGAAGAGTTGCAGAAGTTCTTTGCACTGAACATTCAACCCGGCTCTTGGCTATATGACAGTTGGCTAATGGGCAAGTTAATGTTCTTACTGATCGGAATTAACTTTAAGGACATGGTGCTAATGACTGATAAGCAAGTACAGCATGGTAGATTGATCTACGTCCGGGCAAAGACCAAACGCCAGTACTCCATAAAGCTGTTACCTGAAGCAATGGCCATCCTTGATTATTTCTGTGGACGCTGTAAATACACGCTACTTGGAAAGATCAGGCCATCACAGTTAGACGATTGGTTTAACCTTCCACTGTATATAAGACAAGCAAACAAAGTGTTCAACAAACATCTTGGCCTCTTGGGCAACATGATTGGATGCAAAGAGAAACTCACCGGCTATTGCTTCCGATACAGTACTGCCAACATTGCAAAACAATTAGGTTATAGCAAAGACATGATTTCAGAAGCACTCGGCCATTCAATGGGCTTACGTGTTACAGGTATCTACCTTGAGAACTTTGACCTGGAAGAGATTGACAAAATGAATGAGCGTGTGTGTTATTCAGTAATGAAATAATCACAGTAGATGAGATGCAGGGGGTAAGCGCCCCTGCTCATCTACACTTCACACAGCTATTTTGTCCGGACACCTAATGCCTGATAAACATTCGTATGATGCCACTTCTTGTGATCAATCTCATTCAAAAGCATGTTGATTGTAACACGTCTTACTTCCTCACTCTCTTTAAATAAGAACCTTGGATTAACAATGTAGTTGCCTCTTTCTGGTGTATTGATCAGCAGCAAATGTTGCTTTAGCTGTTGGAACCCTTTACGCACCGCAGCATCTGTAATAGCTTTACAACCGGCCCTCTTCCTGTAATTATGAAATTGCCTGATTATAGCTTGACTGTGAGTGATTTCGTTTGTGCTTTCATGCATACGCTCAGCTAAGAAGAAGAGTAAGCTGATAGTTACTGGACTGAGCTTTGTCAAGTGGTGTTGCCAGTTAAAGTAAAATTTCACATGCGCTTTAGTACACTTGTTGTTAAAACCGTGTGGAGTTTTTATTCCATCAGCATCTGTGTGATAGTAAATTTGTTTTGTGTTGAGATACCCGTACTTCATAAATCAAGATTTAACTGTGTGTTATGACATGATACACCATGTATCATGAAAATCCTTGAAACGCTCTGAAACGCTGAATTGGTGCGGGGGTAAAATAAGCTGGTCCTAAAGAACAAAATTTGATTTTGACAAGCTCATTTAAACTGTTTGAACTACACAGATGGAAACACCCTGTCTGAAGAGTGTACACGTTAAGTTGATGGTTGAGTTGATAGTTGAGTTGGTATGCAGAAGAACTCTGCTGGTGCAAATATATAAAATAATTTGTTCAGCAACCCGTGACAAAATAAAAAATACGGAAGAGAGTGTACAACGTGGTAGAGAACACCACCTCAAGTGCTTGTATTCAGCTGAACCAGCAAATTGAGACTTCCGATTGTCTGATCTATATAGCTAATTGTGACTACTCAGCAAGTTTAAGATCAGCCGGAGAAGTAACCCTCTACCCCATGGACACATTCAGGGAGAGCGTGTCATGGGTCCTACGTCCGCAACCCCAGCGGGTCATCATAAAAAGGGGTTACCCCCACCTTTTTGGTACAGTACTTGCCAGTATCAGGCGCTGGAAGAAAAAAATTGTCCCGCGGAGGAATATGAAGATGGTTGACATTAAGATTGAAACACATGCTGATGGCTCATTTGATGATCTATCAAGGTCAACTCTGAACTTGGTTGCCAAGTCCATGGCTGCAAGAATCAAGGATAATTTACAACATAAAGTGTGTAAAAACCACCCCGAATACAAACACTCCATCACAATTAAAACTGATGCTGTGAACTACATTAATGTAGAGCACTCCAATTTCTGTTGCACTGACTTTGAAACAGAGATCAAGAAAAACATTTGATTCAACCCCATAATATGTTTACGGCAGGTCAATTGTCAGCAGACTAAACTGCGGAGTCTTTTCTGCTTCAATGCCTCACGTGTAGGTCCCACTATAGGAGGTGGGATCTTTTTACAGGAAGAATGGTGTTCCCGCTTCATCAGTAAGCATAAAACCCGCCAAGCCATTTCAGCATTTGATCCTGGCACATCCCTGAGATCAAAAGCTTCATGCCGAAGGTTGCTCCGCAGCTTGTCATGTTTTATGCATTTCCTGATTCATTGGTCACAGAAGCCTGTCCTGTCCTTAAAGCAGCTTCATTCTCTGCACTTCAATTACGCCATACTGGCTCTTTCAGCTCCGGTCATTTCAGCAACTTTAAGTCCACCGGCTTCATTGTAAGGCTCGCCTGCAGCAAGGCTCAGGCTGCGGCAGTTTTAGTCTATATGCCACACTGAAGCGTGGCTCTCTTTAAGGTTTGCCTTGTGTTGTCCCAACATAGTTCCATCCGTTGCAGAAAATGCAACTTCAATGATCACACCTGAGCCTTGAACTCGCAGGGAGGCTCGCGGATGTAGTCGTGTAAGTTTAAACATGCAGGATTTACTTAGTGCTTATTTTGATTTATCAAAGCCCTGTTTAAAGAACTCTTCCAAGCTCAACTTGTGGAACTTGATGATCTTATTTAAACTCAGAATTGTGATGTTAGTACCAGCTTCATATCTCCCGTATTGAGCACGGGGGATTCCAGCTTCATAAGCAAAAGATTCCTGACTGGTAAAGCCTGCATTTATCCTCAGGTCACGGATTCTTTTACCCATGAGTCTCAGCAGTTTCTCTTCTTCTTTAGTCATGTGCAAATTGAAGGATTGCTGAACTTTTAAACACCTACTAATAAGTAGGAATTTATAAGTGGATTTTATACATTTGCTTGTAACGTTTATCCAACCCGCTACAAACTCAAAAATCAAATGAAAAAGACACAATTACTTTTAATGCTGTTTGTCCTGTTGTTGGGGTATTCATGCAAGAAGGAAGAGAAAGCCCAAGCGCCTCCACCTTCACCCACGCCAACAGCTACAGGGTATACCTCAGCAGATTCTGCAATTAGTGGAGACTGGTTGCTTGATCTAACGGAAGTGTACAATAACGGCTCATTAATACAGTCCACCCCTCACAGTGATCCGGTGAATTGCCACTTGGACTTGCAGATTGTAGAATCTACCCTTACACCTGGAAACACTGACTCATGGAAGAACTGCATTGAAGGACTTAATTGCACCAATTATACACTGCAATGGAGGCTGAGTAGCGGTAAGTTGGATATAAACAACCTGTTACGGACTATTGTCTCACAAACATCTACCAATCTTGTTCTATTGCAAGGTAGCATCAGTTCAGGGGGAGGGACAGCTATCAAGTACTATTTTCACAAGTGATGGGAAAGAAGATCTTAATAGGCGTAATAATAGGAGTGCTCATCATGCTTCCCTCACAAGTGCTTCCCAGTGATCATGTAAATGAAGGGGAAAGAATAGATGCAGGGGAAAGAACTAAAGATGATGGTGTCAGCTGGGTCTCCATTCTTATTATTGGTGGTGTAATCTGTTGGGTATGGCAGGGAGGATGGATGAAGAAGAATGATGAGAAATAGTAATTTTCATAAAAGTGTGATTTGTCACCTTTATGGAGGTTGCCCTTGATGAGTCCAATTGACAGCTGCTGGTAAAACCTCTAAAAAGCAGTTTTGTGAAAGTCATTTCTATGGGCTTGAAAGTACAACCCCCAATTAAGACCAAAAATTATAAACCCTGCTTTCATCTGCAAATCACCTGCAAAAAAGTGTTACGGTTGTCTACACCCCTTACCCAGTCTGGTTAGAGCATCTGACTGTTAATCAGAGGGTCGCTGGTTCAAGTCCAGCAGAGGGAGCAAAAAGAAAAGCCTTACAGAAATGTGAGGCTTTTTTGCTTTTACCCCCGAACAAACATGGCAATGGTATTTCAAATTATTTGAAATAATTATGTAAATTAGTCATTCCAAACTCCTGCTCCATGAAACACACTTTACTCCTTTTCAGTCTTTTTATTGCGCAAATAACTTTTGGCCAAACATGGCAACCTGTAGGCGGTGGCACCAACAACAGCAGTCACGGCTTGTTAACCTGGAATGGTAAATTGATCGATCTTGGCAGTTTCAATAACCCATGTAACCGTGTTGCTCAATGGGATGGAACCAGCTGGACCTGTCTCGCAGGCGGTGTTGGAATTGTTGCACGTGCAGGAGTTGTCTGGGACGGAAAATTAGTAGTAGTCGGCGATTTCTGGAATGTTGCACAGCCTTGTGTTGGATGTAACGGAGTTGGAGTATGGGATGGTGTTTCATGGTCGCCACTCGGAGACGGTGTGAACAACGATGTGCTAGTTTGTACTGTGTGGCAAAACCAATTAGTAATAGCAGGTGATTTCACCCAAGCGGACGGAGTGCCGGTTTCCCGCATCGTGAAATGGAATCCGGTTGCCGGTGTTTGGGAATCGGTCGGACCAACCAGTCCGACGACCTTCAGCAACGACATCCGCTGTATGGTGGAGTTTGAAGGCGATCTGTATGTAGGCGGGGATTTTAATAACGTGGGAGGCTGCACGGCTTGCGACGGATTGGTGAAATACGATCCGGCTACAAACAGCTGGGTAGGTGGCGATGCGGGGGTTGACCTGGTGGGCGGTGTTGATTTTTCAGTCCGTGTTTTGTATGTGAATCCGGCAGATGAGAATTTATATATGGGTGGTGAGTTCCCTGACCTCTGGGATGGGGACGCAGCAGCCGCCGATCCGAACATGGCCTATATTGCGAAGTACGACGGCAGCAACTGGACACCGCTGGGTACAGGCTTGAACGAGTATGTGAGGGCGATCCACGAATACAACGGCGATTTGGTTGCCGGAGGTTATTTCACCAATGCAGGAGGCGTTCCAGCAAACAAGATCGCGCGTTGGGACGGAACGAACTGGAATGCGATGGGGCTTGGGTTTGATGCAAGCGGTATCGACGAGTATGTGAAGGCAGCCACAGTATGGAACGGGATCTTCTTTGCCGGCGGGGCATATACTCAGGCCGAAGGAAATCCGATGGACTTTATTTCCCAATGGTACCAAGCGCCGACCGATCCTCCGATCGCCTGGATGAACGCTTCATCAGCAACACTTTGCGGTTCGGGTTGCATTGATTTTTTAGATAACAGTACCAGCGGACCAACCAGCTGGACTTGGTCATTCCCCGGCTCCAGCCTGCCAAGCTCAACGGCTCAGGACCCGGGCTCCGTTTGTTATTCAACCCCGGGGACTTATACTGTTACCTTAACAGCATGCAACGCCAACGGCTGCGATACACAAACAATGGAAGTGGAGGTGTCTGCTGGTGCCGCCGTGAACGTTTCCAATCAAAGTGTTTGTGATGGTACACCGGCCACACTAAACGCTGTTCCTGATGTAG
>DASWNK010000108.1:0-5256 GCA_036399275.1 Bacteroidia bacterium
ATATTTATAAAAATTTTGGCACTGCCCAGATTGTTTATGAGGATTACGACATTGAATTTGTGGGTGCACGAAAAGAATCTTATCGTTCCGAAAGCCGCAATCCTGTTGTAGAAGATGGCACACTCGAAGATGACCAGAACCGGCGCGATTTTACCATCAACGCAATGGCTATTTCTCTGAATTCAAAAACATACGGCGAGTTGCTTGATCCTTTCGGCGGATTAAAAGATATGGCTGCAAAGATTATTCGCACGCCACTTGATCCCGACATCACCTATTCAGATGATCCCCTGCGAATGATGCGGGCAATCCGATTTGCAACGCAGCTGAATTTTGTCATTGAGGAAAAATCCTTAAAAAGCATCACTAAAAATAAAGCGCGGATAAAGATCATTTCGAAGGAAAGGATCACCGATGAGCTTAATAAAATCATTCTCGCGCCTGTTCCATCCATCGGCTTTAAACTTTTATTTGATACAGGTCTTCTCCATTTTATCTTTCCTGAAATGGTTGCCTTGTATGGTGTAGAAGTTCGCCAGGGAAAATCACATAAAGACAATTTCTATCATACATTGGAAGTCCTGGACAATATTTGTAAAACGACAGATGATCTGTGGCTACGATGGGCTGCAATTCTTCATGATATTGCCAAGCCTCCTACCAAACGTTTTGAACCCGAACATGGCTGGACCTTTCATGGACATGAAGACAAAGGTTCCCGGATGGTCCCAAAGATTTTTACAGATTTGCGGCTTCCATTAAATGAAAAAATGAAATACGTTCAGAAGCTGGTATTACTTCATTTACGCCCCATTGTACTGGCAAAAAGTGAAGTGAGCGACAGCGCCGTGCGGCGGTTATTATTTGAAGCCGGAGATGATATTGATGATTTGATGAAATTGTGTGAAGCGGATATCACTTCCAAGAATGAATACAAAGTTCAGAAATATCTGAAAAATTTTGAGCTGGTGCGCCAGAAGTTAAAAGAGGTGGAAGAAAAGGATAATGTGCGTAACTGGCAACCTCCTGTCAGCGGGGAAGATATTATGAGAACATTTAATATTCCGGCGGGACGAGAAGTGGGCATTATAAAAAACTCAATCCGAGAAGCTATCCTGGATGGAGTGATCCAAAACAACAAAGAAGAAGCCACCCGTTTCATGCTGGAAGAAGGTAAGAAACTAGGTCTGACAACAGAGAAATTGCAGAATTGAAAGATTGAAAATTGACGATTAAATTCACTTAATAATTCGTATTTTTACCCAAATTATTCACTAATCATTTAACCATTAATTAGCATGGCTGTTTATCGCTTTAAAGTTTCATTTGAAGACAACGAGGACATATTTCGTGAAATAGAAATCAAGTCGACTCAAAACTTTGAGGACTTTCATCATAGTATTGTTCAGTCGGTAGGTTTTGACAGCCAACACGATGCTTCATTTTACATAAGCGATGATTACTGGCGTAAAGGAGATGAGATCGGGTTGCGTGCGTTAAGTGATGATGAGATTGAAAAACGTAAGCGCAATGATTTGCCGGTAAAAAAACTGATGAGCAAATGTAAAATGGCCTCTTTGATTGACGATCCGCATCAGAAATTTGTATACCTGTACGATCATAAGGCTGGCTGGACGTTTTTAGTGGAGCTCACAAAAATTTTATTGGATGATCCGAAAGGCACTTTTCCTAAATGTGTTAAATCAACAGGTGAAGCACCTAAGCAATACAAAGCAAGCAATGTAGTGCCTGTTGTTGATGAGGACGAGTTTGATGAAGAGGAGCCGGTACATGATGATGACGCCTATGTTTCACACAGTGAGGATGAAACTGCCTTGTTGGAAGGAGAAGAAGGAGAAGAAGAAGAAACTGGAGAGGAGGCACATGAAGAGGAAGACATACATGATGCAGATGAGATTCCAGGAGATGAAGATTAATTTTTAAGATCAAATGCTGCCTTCGCTTATTCCACGAAGGCTTTGAGAAAATGCCGACCAAAACACTTATTGCCATTGCAGGCCCCACGGCCATCGGCAAAACAGCTCTGAGCATCGCTGTTGCAAAAACACTTCAATGCCCTATTCTTTCAGCAGATTCCCGACAATTTTTCAAGGAAATGACTATCGGTACAGCTAAACCGTCCCAGGAAGAAATGCAAGGCGTTCCTCATTACTTCATAGATTCTCACTCCATTAGCGAAGAATATAATGTAGGGAAATTCGAAACAGAAGCAATCGCCTTGCTGGAAACCCTTTTTTTGAAAAATAACACCATTGTTCTTGTTGGCGGTTCCGGCTTATACATTGATGCGATATGCAAAGGTTTTGATGAGCTTCCTGAAGCAGACCCAGCCGTAAGAAAACAGATTGATACATTGTTTGAAGCAGAAGGAATTGAGGGATTGCAAACGCTCTTAAAAAAATCAGATCCTGAATACTATAACAAAGTGGACCTGCAAAACCCGCAAAGAATCAGCAGAGCGTTGGAAGTATGCATCAGCACCGGCGATACATATACTCGTTTGCGAAAAGGGAAAATAAAAAAAAGAAATTTCAACATCATTAAAATTGGTCTGAATACTTCGCGGGATATGCTATATAATCGCATCAACGCCAGAGTGGATGAGATGATGAAGCGAGGATTGCTCGAAGAAGTAAAAGAGCTGCAAGCCAACAAACAATTAAATGCATTACAAACTGTCGGTTACAAAGAACTCTTTGATTATTTAGAAAACAAAATGGATCTGAATACAGCCATTGAACTCATCAAACAAAATACCCGAAAATTTGCTAAGCGGCAGCTAACCTGGTTTCGGAGGGATGAAGAAATAAAATGGTTTGAACCTGCCGAAACAGAGAATATTATAAACTACATCAACCAAGCTTTAGGTTCTACCTAAAAACATCTCCGGCCCGGAATCGAATATTATTATGCGTAACACAGTAAGACAATACAGCAAGCTCAACCGATCTATCCTGAATCTGATCACCGTTGAGTTTTTCGTACAGCTGATCAATGTTCTGTTTGTCGCCATACTCCCACTTTACATGAAAGCGGAAGGTTACAGTGATGCGCAATATGCTCACTTCACTTCTTACCGTTATTTTGGAATGCTTGCGCTCGCTCTATTTTTAGGAATGTATATCAAAGGAAGACGGATCCTTCCAATGATAAAAATTGCAGCTATCGGTGTTCCTTTATTCGCTGTTCTGATCATTATTGGCGTACAGATCCATTCCAATGCTTTATTGCTGATCGCGCACCTGCTTTGGGGAACAGCTTATACCTTTATTCAGATCCCGATTCTTCCCTACATTATGCGGAACGCGCCCAAAGAGCAGCAAACTTTATCTATCACGCTAAATTTTGCGACCTGGAGTATTGCAACAATCATGGGCAGCTTCATTGTTGCTGTTTTAAACGGAATCAATCCCGTTATTTTTAATGAGCATAATTTATTGCTCAGCATGAGCATCATCTGTTTCTCAGGGATCTATTTTGCTTTTAAGATGAAACGGGACGAACACGTTCCCGTGATCACAGAAAAGCGCAGCAATTTAAAAAAATACGATTGGACCGTTATTACTAAAGCATTGGTTCCCACAGCCATCATTGCCCTAGGGGCAGGATTCACTATTCCTTTCATGAGCTTGTTTTTCTCCAATGTTCACAACATGAGTACTTCTGTATTTTCATCGCTGAATACTATCACTGCGATTCTCGTGACAATTGTCGCCATTTACATCCCGCAAATGAAGGATCGTTTTGGTTACCGGAAAGTAGTGCCTACCACACAATCTTTTGCAATTGTTGCATTGATTATCATGGCCACCACGCAGTATTACAGCGACCTAAGTATTTCCGTGATCATTGCCGCTGTATTTTATTTATTCCGCCAGCCGCTGATGAGCGCTGCAGTACCAATGACATCGGAGATCACAATGAAATATGTTGGAGAAGGGAACCGTGAAATGGTGAGTGCTCTTACTTCCGCAATATGGTCGGGAACCGCTTATTTTAGCGCAATCGGTTTTGGAATTCTACGTCATATGGATGTTGCTTATGTGAACATTTTCTGGATCACCTCAGGTATGTATAGTATTGGTGTGATTCTTTATACCATGCTGATCCGTGATTACAACAAACGGGAAAAAGCAGGCTTGATAAGCCTTTGATCAAAATCCCAACAAGCTTCCTTTTATTCCCTTTTCACTAAATTCCAGAGCAGGTGCAGGAATTTTGATAAAGCCCACCGAATAGAAAACGGTCCGTAAAAATCTGGACCGCGTTTTGATCCTGGTGAGATCCACATCAAAAGAAAGATAATACTGACGATAACGTTCAAAATGAACCTGCTTACCATCTTCGTTTATATAAGGCGGATTAAAATCTCCGCCTGTCATTCCATCCGCGCCATATCCAATTGCTATGTTCAGCCATTTTGGGAATTTAGTTGCGCTGCTCATGAAAGAAGATGGGTTAACCGAAAGCCAATAGGTTTGCCCGTTGTAGTCTTTTAATATATTTTCCTGGAGATTGTTACCCAGAAGCTGAGGGCGATATTCAGCAAATTCACTTTGACGAAAAGAATATTTTAAAACGACCCGTTGCTCATTCCAGGCCAGCTCCTGCCCTATCACCAACAATGAACCTGCTGTATTTCCGGCAAAATCGCCGATAGAAAAACCCCATTCAGAAGAATAGCCATCCAGGATCTCAATCGTACTTAGATACACAGAGCCCAACATTCCTCCATACCAGATCGCTTTTTTACGCTCTACTCCACTCCATTTCAGCAATCCCACACCCACTCTTCCAACATAATAAGATGTTGTTAAATGGCCCACTTTATCCATTTGAAGCCATTCTTCATTATCATTAAAAAAATGAAACGACGAGCGGGGATAATTCTTATACCACAATTCATTTAATCCAACAAGTGAACCGCCGTATAAAACAGCTTCCGTTCCTGCAACAAGAGCAAGGCGTTTTTTACTAAAAGACGGATAGTTCGTGAAAGTGCAGGCAATGATTTTATTCTGAAGAGAATCATTTGTCTGCGGCATTGTTTTAATGCTATCGCTTTGCGCGACTGATAGAGCAGTGATACAGCAAAGAATGAATAAATGAAGGTATTTGTTTCTGAATAGCACGTTTAAAGATACAAAAGAAATTTAGTATCCATACGTTGGGACAAAAAAGCCAATTATCCTCCGGAAAAAAATCTATTCCTGCCTGAAATAATTCAATGCGGAT